>DATFIX010000176.1:0-34379 GCA_035269625.1 Natrialbaceae archaeon | reverse complement strand
GACCCTACCCATCCTCGCGAGACGTGTCGGTTACCCGCAAATCCTCGTCTATCCGGAGCGTCAACACGTTGTCGTCGAGTTCGATCCTGATCGTCGCGATCGGGGGGTCCGCCGACTCGTACCAGGAGGCCTCGCCGTCGTAAAGCCAGTCGAACTCCCAGAGCGGGGTCGTCCGGACGTCGATCCCGTGGTCGTCGTAGAACCGGACGACAGTTGGATGATCGAGCAGGAACGCCCCGGCCATCGCCCGGATCGTGGTATCACAGCGCTGGCAGGTGTAGGTGCCCCCGACCATGCCTCGGTCCTCGATAGTCTCGTCGCCCAGTGCGGGAACCGTCGGTCCCAGACAGAACGGGCAGAAACCGGTCGCCGCGTGCCGGGCGACGCTCCGGACGTACCGGGAGAAGACCGCCGGCAGTTCCTCGCGCTCGCGACCGTGGAGGATGCCCGGCGGGACGACGAAGTCCATGTATCCCGCCTCGCACTCGGCGCACTGGACGGCGACCGCCCCGTCCTCGTAGTGCGCCTCGACGGGACCGCCGCACTCGTAGCAGTCGATGCCCACCGGTATCGGTTCGACCGTTGCCGTCTCGGAGTACGTGCCCGCGAAGACCGCCCCGAGAACCCGGATCGCCGCGGTCCCGAGTTCGTAGCCGTCGTCGGTCCGATCGACGAAGTGGTCGGTGAGTTTCTTGAGATGGTAGTTGAACCGGCCGCTGTCGGTGGCGCCCACCCGGTCGCGAAGGTCCGAGAACGGGAGCGGGCCGTCGGCCCACCACAGTTCCTGCAGGATGGCCAGGCGCGTTTCGTCGGCCAGGACCGAGAAGGCCTCGTCCGCACCCTCGCCGAAGTCCTCGTCGGACATACCCGGGGTTGCACGGGCGAGGGTCAAGGAACTATCGCCGGCCACGGGACCGAGCCGTTGTCCCGGTCACTCGGCCAGCGCTTCGAAGGTCGTTTCCCCGGCCCGGAGTCGCGAGACCGTCTCCGGCACGTCGTCGAGGGGGACGCGCACCTGTTCGGTCGAGTCCCGATCGCGCAGGGTGGCCGCGTCGTCCTCGAGGGTTTGCTCGTCGAGCGTGACGCAAACGGGCGTGCCGACCTCGTCCTGGCGACGGTAGCGACGGCCGATACTGCCGGAATCGTCGTAGGCCGCGTCGATGGCGCGTCGCCGGAGACGATCGACGAGTTCGCGGGCGCGCTCGGCGGTGTCGTCGGTCAGCGGAAACACGGCGACCGGCGTGGGTGCGATCTCCGGCGACAGGGAGAGGACGGTCCGGGGTTCGCCGTCCACCTCGTCACGCCGGAGCGAGTGGACCACGGTCGCGTAGAGCACCCGGTCGACACCGAACGCCGGTTCGACCACGTGGGGTCGGACGTGCTCGCCGCGCTCGGTGCGTTCCTCGATCCGGAAGTCGACCCACTCGGCCGGGACGTCGTGTGTCTCGCCGTCGACGGCTATCGTGACGACGGCGTCGCCCGCGTCGGCTTCGGCCGCGGTTTCGTCGCCCGCGTCGACCTCGAACGCAGCCGGGTCCTCGACCGCCAGGCGTTCGAGGGCCTCGACGACCGCGCCGGCCTGCTCGCCGAACCGCGGACCGATCTCGCTCATGTCGGGATCGACCGTCGGGCGCTCGACGTGACGGGGGTCGTCGTACTCGCGGAACAGGGTGAAGTCGTCGTTCGAGGCGTCGGCGTGGTTCGCGAGGTCGTGGTCCGCGCGGTCGGCGATACCGGCGAGTTCGATCCACTCCTCGTCCGTCCGTTCGCGGTCGGCGGCGTCGCCGTTGGCGGTCGAACCGACACTCACCTCGGCCTCGGCGTCCCAGCACTCGACCGCGTAGTGGGCGAGTTCGTCCTCGCGGTGCTGGCGGAAGCGCAGGCGGTCGGGGTCGACGCCGACGCGGTCGAGCCACTCCCGGGCGACGCCGAGGTAGTACGCGAGCCACGGGTTCGCGACGATTTCCTCGTCGACGGCCTCGGCGACGGTCGTCTCGATCGGTTCCCGGAGGTTCTCGCCCTCGGCGTCCGCGTCGGCGTCTTCGTCCTGCCGGTCGACGGGCAACAGTCGCAACGGAACGTCGGCCACGGCCGACAGCGGCGGGTCGACGCGCTCGGGGTCGTAGAACTGCTGGAGTTCCGCCATCGTCAGTTCACGGACCCGGACGATGGCCTTGCGCGGGTTGATCTCGTTGCGATAGCCCCGGCCGATCTGGGCCATACCGAAGGGCAACTGGTTTCGAGCATACGCCTTCAGGCGCGGGAACTCCACGAGCGTACCCTGCGCGGTCTCGGGGCGGAGGTAGGCCGACTGGCCGTCGCCGGGACCGATCTTCGTCTCGAACATCAGGTCGAACGCCTCGACTGGCTGGCCGTCGAGGCGCTCGCCGCAGGACGGACACCGGACGTCGTTGGCGGCGACGAGGTCCTCCAGTGCGACCGGTCGCAGGTCCTCGGCGTCGGCGACGACGCCCGCGTCCTCCACGAGGTGGTCGGCGCGGTGGTGGGCGTCGCAGGCCGGGCACGCGATCAGGGCGTCGTCGAAGCCGTCGAGGTGGCCCGACGCCTCGAAGACCGGTTCGGGGATCACGGTCGGGGAATCGACCAGGTCGTGGCCCTCCCGGACGACGAACCGCCGGCGCCAGGACTCTTCCAGGCGGCGCTTCAGGTCGGCACCCCGCGGGCCGTAGGTGTAGAACCCCGCGACGCCGCCGTAGGCCTCGTCGGCCGGGAAGAACAGGCCACGACGCTTGGCCAGGTCGACGACGGGGTCGTCCGACGGCAGTTCGAGTTCGTCGGCCGTGGCGGTCATCGGGCATCACCCGCGACCGCGGCGGTGGGGGCAAAACGGTGGGTTCGGTCGGCGGTGACGGTTCGTTCTGGATGCGATGCGATCGAGCGGTGGTGTGCGAACATCGTTCGGACGGTGTGGTGAGTCGTGTCGGTCGAACGCCGGGGCGAGAGAACGAGCGAGGCGCCGGGTTTCCGTCCCGGGGACGACCGTGGGAAGCGGTCGATTCCCGGGACTCCCCCCTCCTCGAGGGGGCATCACCGTCCGAACGGGGCGACGGGGAACGGCATCGTCCTACCGTGTGTGGACGTGAGTGAAAAGCGTTTCTCCGGTTTGGCACGCTGCCACGTTCCCGCGGTGTGCTCGCTACGGTCGCCGCCGTCAGTCCGAAACCCGGGGCGACGTCGCCCCCGGCGAGGTCGGTTCGCCCTCGCCGGGTCGGAGCGCAGCCAGGTACTTCGCCCCGAGGACGGCACTCGCGAACGCGATGAACGCGAAGACGGCCATCATGGCGGTCTCGCCACCAACGCCGGTCTGGGCGGACCGGACCTCCATCGCGAGGACCGCCAGCCCGAGCGTCGCGAACTTCACGAGGAGGACCCCGGTGAAGACGTAGCCCCAGGCCCGGCGGCGACGGAGCCAGACGGCGACGACGACGACGGCGGGCAGGAGGACTGCCAGGTCCATCGCGTAGATGACGCTCGTCGGAACCTGCGCCAGTTCGACCGACTCCGGGACGGTCCCGTCGAGGGTCGCCGGGACGATTTCGGCCAGCCAGCCCGCAGCGATGAACAGGCCCATGCCGACGAGGTAGGCAATCATGAGCCGGTTCGGGATTCGGCCGTCCAGCCGTGCCCGGACCGCGTCCGGATCGAGGTGGAGGACGCCGCCGACGAAGGCGTACAGCGAGAGGCCGAACAGCGCCACGTACCCCAGGAAAAACTCGTTGAAGTACAGCATCAGGGCGTAGGACGCCCAGGTGTAGAGCATGTACCCGAGCGCACCGAGCCAGACGACGTACCCCCGGAGGGAGCCCCGCATGGCGAACCAGAGCCCAACGGCGAGCAGCGGGACGCCCAGGCCGAGGGTGACCACGTCCTGGCCGTAGATCTGGGGCAGGTGGTACGCGGCGTCGCGGTAGTGGCCCGACCGGAAGAAGCCCAGCAGCGTCGCGACGACCGAGAGGACGAGGATCGCGAGGGTCGAATAGACGTGCCAGGGACGGAGCGAGGGGGAGGCCGACGACGCAGATGGCGAGGACGTGGACGGTGCGGGTTCGGACGACGTTGGCGGCGTCGAGGACGTGGACGCCGACGACGCGGGTGCGGAACTGTTCATTACTCGGATACTACTCCGGGGGTGGTCTTAACTCATCGCTGTCGAACGGTATCGAACGGCTCCCGAGGTGCCAGGAAGTACCACACGCCCGGAAAACGTATCCCGGATCGACCGGCACGGGGCGGTATGGAGGAGACGCGCGACCTGTGGGAGGCCTGGAGCGAGGACTTCCAGGGGGCCTGGGAGGCCGAGACGGACGACGGCGAGTTGCCGCCGGCACCCGTCCACTACGGCCCCGGGTTCCCCGAGGACGAACGACTCGAGTTCCTCCCCGATCTCGCCGACGCCGACGTGGTCGAACTGGGCTGTGGTGGCGGGCAGGCCAGCGTCGGGTTCGCCCGGGAAGGCGTGAATCGCGTCGTCGGCGTGGACTTCTCGTCCGAGCAACTGGATTATGCCCGGCGACTCCGGGATGCCTACGACGTCGAGGCGTCGTTCCTGGCTGCCGACGTGAGCGACCTGCCCCTCGACGACGACGCGTTCGACCTCGCGTTCTCGTCGTGGGTGTTCCAGATGGTAGAAGATCTCCGGGCGGCCTTCGCCGAGGCCGCCCGCGTCCTCCGCCCGGACGGCACGTTCGTCTTCGCGATCCCCCACCCGTTCTACGAGATTTACGACCCGGAGGCCCGGGAGATCGAGCGAAGCTACTTCGACCCGCGGGCGGAACGCAAGTCGATCGGCGACATCGAGGCCGACATGGTCGTCTTCCACCGGACGGTCGCCGAGATCCACCGGGCGCTGACCGAGGCGGGATTCGTCGTCGACCGCCTGCTCGAACCCGGGACCGACGATCCGGAGAGCTATCGCGAGCAGTTGAGCCACAAGCCCGACCTGATGGCGCTCGTCCCGCCGACGCTCGTGGTCCGGGCGACCCCGGCGTAGGCGGCCGTTCGGATGGCCTCTCCTACCCTCAAATCCCCTTGATCGTCGGGATGATCGAGTCCCGGGTCTCCTCGGCGACCGACTTGATCTGTCCCAGTTGCTCCTCGGTGAACGGGACGTCGATCTCGTCGGTCGAAATCGCGACCGAGTCCGACCGGACGCCGTAGAGTCCGAGGGTCCCCGCCTCCATGGTCGTCATCAGGACCGTGTCCGCGGCGTCCTCGACCTCGGCGATGTCGTCCTCGAAGGCGGACGTGCTGACGGTGAAGAGGGAGGTGAGATCGTCGTCCGCGCTCGCGGTCTCGACGAATTCCTCGAGCATGGCGTCGCCGTAGGTCGGCGAGAACAGGAACAGGTTCAGCGCCGAGGCGAACACGAGCGTCCCGGGCGAGTCGCCGGGAACGGCCGCCGTCCCGCGCTCCAGCGTCTCGCGCCAGACCGCGGGGTCCAGGAGGTTCCCGCGGACCTCGCGTGGGCCGACCGTCTCGATGGCCCTGACGTGTGGTTCCATCTCCGGATCGAAGTCGATCCAGGCGATCCGCTCGTCGTGTGCCGTGAGGTCCGTGTCGTACAGTTCGGCCATCGTCTCGACGACGAAGTCCTTGCCCGAGTTCGTGAGCAGCATCACGACCGACCCGCCGGCGTCGAGCCACGAGTCGACGACCGAAAACCCGATCAGCGGTTTGCCCGAGCCGCCCGGACCCGAAACGAGGGTCGACCGGCCGACCGGGATCCCCTCGGGAAGGACGTCCGCGATCCACTCCTGTTCTGGCTGGAACGTTCGCTGTGCCATCAGCGGCCCTACGGACGGGACCGGCATCACTATTCTTGTACACTTCGCGAACAACCGGTTCCGAGAGAGTTAATAATCACGAGAACCGTATTATTAAGACAATGACCGACGAGATCACCGTCGAGACCGTCGAAGAAGCCATCGCGGACGTCACACACCCAGAAATCGACGCGACGCTTGTCGACCTGGGCATGATCGACGACGTCGCGGTGGACGGCGACGAGGCCACCATCGAGGTCGCGATCCCGATGGCCGGGATTCCGGACGCGATCAAGCAAATGCTCGCCCGACGCCTGGCCGAACCCGTCAACGAGGCGGGGGCGGAACTCCGGGTCCGCTTCGTCCTGATGGACGAGGAGACGCGCGAGCGTTTCTTCCAGATGGAGAACGAGAACTGGTCCGGACTGGATTCCGAAGAGGGTGGCGACTCGACGCCCGACTCGCCGCCTGATTCGCCGTTTTAGGCTGGGCCGGGCCCACTGGTCCCGTCCGTGCCACCGGTTGCAACCCTCTTCGACGATGTTCGAGCATTACCTCCAACGTCGAATGTATTTGCATAGCTTTCACAATACTGGTTGCTGGATCGACCTCGAATCGATGGCGCGGCCAGAACCGGGACCGACGCGAACGCGTCGTGGTTCGTTCTCCGGTATCAGTCGCTTTTAGCCCGCCGCCCCTGAACCCCGTCGTATGGCCGACTTCGTGACGCACGGGGAACTCCTCGATCGGGTGGCCGCGGCCGACTTCGAGCACCCGCCCGCACTCGTCGCCAACGCTCACATCACCGGCCTCGGCGTGGCCCGCGCACTCGCCGAGCACGACGTTCCCGTCATCGCCGTCGATCGAACGGGGGACGGGGCCGCACCACCCTCCGAGGCCGTCGACTTCGCGGGAGCGGTCACCTACCCGCTCGACGACCTCGACGGCTTTCGCGACGACGTCGAGGCGATCGCCGAGGCTGCGGGGACCGATCTCGTCGTGTTCGGGTGCATGGACGAGTGGGTCCACGCCTTTGCGAACGCCGACCCCGAGGGCGTCCGACTGCCGTTCGCCGACCAGGACGTGATCGACGCCGTCCTCGACAAGACCTCGCTGTACCGGATCGCCGAGGACCTGGACGTTCCCTACCCGGAGACGCGGTGGCTCGGCGAGAGCGAGACGACGGTCGAAACTGCCATCGACGACCTCGGCCTCCCGCTGGTCGTCAAACCCGCACTCAAACGCGAGTTCGAGGAAGCGATCGGGACGAACGTGATCGAGGTCGAGACCGAATCCGAGTTCCGGGACGTCGTGGCGATGGCCGACGAGGCGGGCATCGAGATCCTGGCCCAGAAAAAGGTCCCGATCGCCCGCGGCGAGGACGCCTCCCTCGCGTCGTACGTCCCGCCGTCGGGCGTGGACGACGCCCTCGGCGTCGTCGGGAACGCGAAAGTCCGCAATCCTCCCGGGTACGGCACGTCCTGCGTCGTCGGGCGGGCTCATCGTCCCGAAATCGAGGAGATGGCGCTCTCGGTCCTCGCCGAAACCGGCTATCACGGTGTCAGCGAGGCCGAGTTCGTCTACGACGCCGAGCGCGAGACGTACGTCCTGCTGGACGTCAACACCCGCCCCTGGAAGTGGATCGGCCTCCCCGTCGCCGCCGGCGCGAACCTCCCGATGGCCGCCTACGCCGACGCGACCGAGGCTCGCTACGACCCCGGCGACAGTCACGACGCGACCTGGGTGTATCTGCCGGACTACCTCGATCTGCTGGCCTCCGACGACGGCTTTCGGGACGTGCTCGCCCGGGGCGACTGGCGGGCCTTCCTTTCCGGGGATTTCGAGACGCGCCGGGACCTCACTGCCGCGGTCTACCGCCCGAGCGACCCCGAACCCGCCGTCCGGATCCTCCGGAACGAACTCAGCGGGCGCGAGTACTACTGTTCCTGCTGACGGCCCACGTTCGGACGTTCCTGCTGAATCCCCACGTTCGGACGCCCGTCACCGACTCTTGCTGAACAGGCCGACCAGCAGGACCGTCACGTACGCGAGCAACAGCAGACCGGCGAGGTACCGAAGGGAACCGCGTTCCAGGTTCGGGAAGAACGTCCCGAAAAACGAGACCATCACCACGTCCAGGAGCATTCCGGGGACGACGAGCAGGATGGCAGCGGCGGGGCGTGCCGCCGGCCTGATCTCCCGCCACAGGAAGGCGGCGAACGTCACGACGATCATCGTGGGCACGGCGACGAAGAACACGCCAAAGACGATCAAGGGTGCGTCCGGATCGAGGAGCACCGGCCCGCCGACCCAGAACACGACCGTCGCGATCAGCCAGACGGCGACGCCGAACCCGAAGAGCGCGCGGACGTCCTCGGTCGAAAGATTCCGGATCATTGACGGAAGATAGGGCGGGGCTGGATATAGCTACGACGGTGGTCGGGACCCTCACGGGGCTTGAGACGGTGGCCGGAACGCCTACAGGGGCTTCACGTAAATCGCGCACGGGTTCCCCGGGTCCCACCCCGGGAACGAGTCGATCGTCTCGACGTGTCGGAACCCCTCCTTCTCGTAGAACGCCCTCGTCCGGGCGTCGTTCTCGCTCTCGACCGTGTCGGCGAGGGTCTTCACCGCGAGCAGTTCGACCCCTGCGGCCCGGCGGTCGTCGTACACCTCGGCGAGCAGTTCGGTCCCGATGCCCTCGCCCTGTCGGTCGTCCGCGACCGCGAACCAGCCCAACTCGGACACGTTCGGGTTGCACTCCTCGATCGAGACGAAGCCGACGACGTCGCCGTCGTCAAGTGCGACGACCGTTCGCTGATCGGGGAGGTCGTCGGCCATCGTCGCCAGGCCGTTCTCGTTGAACCCCTCGTCCAATCCGCGGGCAAGGCGGAGACAGTCTCCGGTCCGATTCACGGCCGCCTCGCGTTCGATCGTCACCATAGCGACCGATAGGCCGATCGACAGTACAACTGTTTCCCCACCGAATGAAGTGGTAACAATGGCCACAGCCACCCCGTCCGCCGGCAATGGAGTTCTCGCCTACACCGCGACGAGTTCGACGCCGAGTTCCACGGCCACAGCGGCGAGTTCGTCCCGCACGTCGCCGTAGCCGAGTGCCACGTGATTTCCGAGGGTCCGGTCGAGGTACGAATCCACGTCGCCGTCGAGTTCGATCGTGGCCTGGGTTCGACACATGTCCTCCCGACCGACGGCGCCGTCCGAGACCGTTCCCGTCGCGACGAACAGTTCGTCGTACGCCTCGCCACCGAGGCGGGCAAGCGTGACCTCGCGGGCCTGGAGTTCGCCCTGGATAGCGACGCCCGTTCCCGACTCGAAGTGGCTTCGCAAGACTGGCGAATCGGCCAGCATGCCGGGTGCGATCGTGCAGTGGGCGAACGTTACCTCGTCGGCCGACGCGTCCGGTGCGACGGTGTTGGCCATCCAGACGGGATCGTCGGTCACGCGATCGAGCAATTCCATCGAGAGCGTGGCCTGCAGGTCGCCCTCGCACCCGGCGACCAGGCCGTCGTCGATCAACCCCGCGAGCGCAAAACAGGCCGTATTGCCGAGTTCCGGGAGCAACTCGAAACAGCCGACGGTGATCGCGTCGAGGTCGTACTCCTCCACGACCGTTTCGAGGCCGCGATAGATCCGGGCCGCCTCGACGAGGTCCGACTCGTCCGGTTCGATCCGCTCCGCGGCGCTCGCGTCGAGTCGCTCCGCCACCGCCTCGGCGCGCTCGCCGGGGACCGCCTCGACCGCGTCGAGCACCGTTTCCATCTCGACCCGGACCAGCCGTGGACCGAGTTCCGCCGACATCCGGTCGGCGTCCTCGACCGCGGAAACGAGCCAGGGCGACTGGTTCCCGATCAGCCCGAGTCGGAATTCCTCGAACGCCGTGGCGATGGCCGTGGCCGAGACGGTGGATCGCAATTCTCGGGCGGTCGATTCGTCGACGTCCTCCGCGAACACGAGTTCGACGGGCACCCCCGCCCGTTCCAGGGCCGACCGTGCTTCGACGGCCGCCGCGAACGAGTTTTCCCGCGACGTGCCCAGGAGCACCACGGGACGAGAGACCCCGTTCAGCGACTCGACGACGGTTTGCTCGGTCCCGCCCGTGAGGTGATACACCGCAATCGCGTCGATGCGCGCTTCCCGGAGTTCGTCGAGGATCGCTTCGGCCGCCGGCGTGTCGGTGGCATAGCTCCCTGGAACGGTGGTCTCGATGCCGACCCCCGAAAGCGTCTCGGCCGTCTCGGAGATCGCATTCGAGAGTTGCTCGTCTTCGGTGTCGTGGCCGGTCGCAGCGACGGGGAGTAGCCCCAGGTTCATGCGTCGACTCGAACATAACGGAGGGTAAATCCAGCGCTCTCGCTCACGCGTCGCGACCGCTACTCGAACTGTCGGGCCGACCGTTCGGGACGGCGAGGTCGTCAGGGCTTCCAGATCGCGGTGTAGACCGGGTCGTCACCGATCGATTCGTATTCGAAGCCTCGCTCGTCGAGTTTCGGAAAGAGGTGCTGGGGCTTCCGGTCGTTGATCTGGATCAACACGGCGGCCTCGAGATCCACGAGTGCTTCCAGCGTCTCCTGGAGGGGTTTTGGCGGGGGCAACTCGCGGACGTCGAGCGACTGGTGATCGGATCGTTCCGGAACGGCTTCGCTGTCGAGAACGGCCGTTAGCTCCATACGCGTCGGTGGTCGCGTTCGTGAGCCACCTCGGCGCGGTCTATCCGTCGGGGTTCCTTCCCGAGTCGGCGGGGTCGGTTCGAGACCGCTCGATCGTCGACGTTTATCGGGACGGGGAGCTGTTCACCGCCCTTCGCGACGTGGACCGCCTGAAAGGCAAGTGCGGGGACTGTGAGTACCGGCAGGTGTGTGGCGGCAGCCGTTCGCGGGCGTACGCCGATACTGGCGACCCCCTCGAAAGCGACCCGCTCTGTCCGTACGTCCCGGAGGGATACGACGGACCGATGCCCGAGCAGGTGTTCGGCGAATCGACGGCGACCCCGACCGATAACTGACGGAGGCCCTGACGATGCAAGGGCTCTCGGGTGACCTCGACACCGAAAATCAGCCCCCGCTCGCGATCCCGTTCGCGCACTTCGTCGTCGGCGTGGCCGTCCTCCTTCTGGTCGGCGGCGGTGTCTTACTGGTCGGGTTCTGGCTCTTTGCGTACAACGTCGCGCGCACCCTCCCGACGAGCGGTCTCGACATCACGGAGGCTCATTTCGCGTTCGCGCTTGCCAGCCTCCTCGCCGCGACCGTTCTCGGGTGGCTCCTCGCCGCGGACGTCGCATGCCGACTCCTCGGTGGGCTATTCGAGCCGTCGGAGCTGGTACTTGCGCACCTGACGCTCACGGTGTTCGGCTTCGTTTTCGCGACCATCGTCGGCGCACTCTACCAGCTCGCTCCGATGTTCACGCAGGCGGAGAAGACCCCTGTCGACGCTCACCTCGCACACGTCGAGATGGTCGCGCTACCGGTCGGTATCGGGCTGCTCGCGGCCGGTCGGCTGTTCGACGCCACGCTCGTCGCGACCGTCGGCGGCGTTCTTTTCCTGCTGGGTGCGCTGGCGTTCGCCGGGTTTCTCGGCCGCCAGCTCTGGCGGGCCCGCGTCGAACCCGGGCCGCTCCTCCGGCGGTACGGACTCGTGACGGTATCGGTGGTTGGCTGGACCGTGCTGACCGTCCCCACCTGGCTCCGGAATCCGGCGTCGGTGTTCGCGCGCTTCGGGGACCCGATGGGGACGCATTTGCTTTTCGTCGGGGTGATCACGCTGACGATCCTCGGAACGTTCTACCACGTCGTTCCCTTCATCGTGTGGTATCACCGGTACAGCGATCGATTGGGATACGAATCGGTCCCGATGGTCGACGACCTCTACGACGACCGTATCGAACGGATCGAATTCTGGCTGCTTGCGGTCGGATTGGCCGGCCTCTGGCTGGGCGATCTGCTGTCGTCGACGCCTGCGACCGTCGTTGCCGGTAACCTCCTGGGCGTGGCCGTGTTGCTTTTCAGCGCAAACATGGCTATCGTCGTCCGGCGACACCGACCGGAGACGCTCCGGGAGGTCGTCGCGACGCTCGCCGGTCGGTCCTCGATATAGTCCGAACGGACAGCTATCGACGGGCGTCGGAAAATACGACGCAGGGCTGTTCGAATCAGAACGGCAAATTCGAGTCCCCGTCGGCGGGCGAGTCGTCGCTCTGCAGGCCCCCATCGGTTGGACCGGCCCGCAGTTCGGCGTTGATCGCCTCGCTGTTCTGGTGGCGATCGGCGATCCGAACCACTACTCGCTCGAATTCGACCGTGTCCACGAGGTCGTTGAGCGCACGACTGGCGGCAGTCGTGAGTACGTTCCCTTGCGGACAGAAGGCCGTCGTCGGCGTGAACTCGACGTGAAGCACCGTCTCGTCCTCGACCGCGTATCGGAGCCCGGCGTCGGGATGTCGCGGGTCGAGATTGAGTTTCGCGAGGTTGTATCCGAAGGTCGCGTCGTAGACCCTGCGCTCCTCGAATACGTCCCGGACGGTCCGGTGGATCTCCACGTGGTCTTCACCCTCGAGCACTTCGTGTTCGGTGAGACGCGCCCCCGGTTCCGGGAAGTGCGACGGGACGAACTCGTCGTAGTCGTCGAAGTCCGGGCCGCTGCTCGCCCCTCGACTGAACAGGCTCATGTCCGCGGTCGTTGCACCTCGGCATACCTGGGCACTCGCCCGAACACGTTCGACCGTTGCGGATGGTGTGATACGTCGAGAATCGAGGTATGGACTCAGTCGAGGGTCAGTTCCTTTTCCCAGGTTCCTTCCCTATCCGCCCCCGAGGACGTTACGAAGGATCGAACGATCTTGCTTTCGGCACGGTGGAGTTTTTCGCTACACGTGGATTTGGCGATCCCAACAACCTCGGCCAGTTCGGTGAGCGTGCAGGTTCGGGGGACGTCGTAATACCCCTCCCCGATGGCGGTGTCGATCAGTGCCCGTTGATCGTCCGTGAGAATCTCTTCGGACGCGTAATCGTGTTCGAGGGCATGAAGCGTATAGGATATCCCGAAGGCGTCGAGTTGCTCCCCGAGTTCGGAGAGTCGGTCGTGTGAGGAAGTGACCATCCAGTGGGCCTCGCCCTCCCGGATGGGGAAGGGTAATTCCAGGGGGATCCCCGATCCCACGATGGGAAACAGCAGCGTCGGCTCCGTCGTTTCGACCTGGATCAATGCGGAGTCCTCGTCACGATTCAGCACGTCGAGACACGTGACTTTCTCTTCGTTTTCGAACGCCTGAATGACCCCAGACACGTCGGGACCGCCGAGTTCAACCAGTCCGATTGCGGTGTCCTCGCCGGGAAATGCAGAGAGGATCGTCAGTTCGAGGTCCGGGTGATTTCTGGAAATCCGCCCGATCCAGACGTCCTCTGGGATAGAAACCGTGAGCGTGGCTCTGGTCATCGATCGTTCAAAGATATTCGCCCGTATACAAGGGGGTTTCCGTTGCCCGTCGTCGGTCGATACGGGTCCGGCTTCGTTCCGGCCGAAAGCGTTCGTGGAAGGGCTTTTCATTGCGGGCGTCACGGTATCGATATGGCATCGGTCACGCGATCTAGATTTATCGACGCACCCCCCGACATCGTCGAACGGGTCATCACTGCGGACATTGCGGCATTGATGCAGGCAGCCAACTACGATTCGGTTCGGTTCGAGGGGGATCGTCTCGAACTCGAACAGACCCTGGGGCTCGCCTCCCTCTCGCTGACGCTCCGACAAATCGACGACGCGGACGCCACCCTCGCGTTCGAGCAGGTGGACGGTCATTTCGAGCGAATGGTCACGGAATACGACGTCGAACCGAGCGACGGCGGGACGACCGTTTCGGCTCGGACGGAGTTCACGCTTGGTGGAATCCCGGGCAGCGTCCTGGACGAGACGCTCGTCCGTCGCCAGCGCGGGCGGGAACTCGAAGCGCAGCTGGAGTACGTCGAGCGCGTCGTTCGTCAGTGATCGAGGTCGGTTCGATTCGTGACGGACAGCCCGTCCCGGGCGTGGGGCCGTCGTGGCAACCCCCTGTTGTTGGGTACCATTAACCACATTATTTGCAATTTCTACGCACCCCGAATATATTCGTGGAAACGACTTCGCCCGATCCACTCCCACGTTCTCGTGTCGATGAGTCACGAACCCGCGACCGCTTCGGAGGCGGTCGACTCGAGTCGAGGCACCGGAAGCGAGGCCGTGAACATGTTCTGCTACCAGTGCCAGGAGACGGCAGACAACAAAGGGTGTACGAACGTCGGCGTCTGTGGCAAGGACGCCGAGATAGCCAATCTGCAGGATTTGCTGGTGTGGGAACTCAAGGGGCTCTCCTACATCGCCCAGCGGGCGCGAGAGGCCGGAATCACCGACGAGGAAATGAACGTCTTCATCGCCGAGAGCTTGTTTTCGACTGTTACGAACGTCAACTTCGATCCCGAGTGGTTCGAGGACCAGATTCGCGAAACCCAGGAGCGCCGGGAAGCGCTCAGGGCCGAATACGAAGCGGTCGAAGGCGAACTCGACGACAACGCGTTGCCAGCGGCCGCGACGTGGACGGGTGACGGTCCCGAAGAATTCCACGAAAAGGCCGCCGATCCTGTGATCCGCATACTCGCAACCGAGGACGAAGACATCCGCTCCCTGCGGGAACTTTTGACGTACGGCCTCAAAGGCATCGCCTCGTATGCCGACCACGCCTACGTGCTGGGTGAGGAGAAAGACGAGATCTTCGCGTTCATTCAGCGCGGGCTGGCGGCGACGCTGGAGGACGACCTCGGCGTCGAGGAACTGACCGCGCTCGTGCTCGAAACCGGCGAGAAGGGCGTCGAAGTGATGGAGATTCTCGACAAAGCCCACACGGAGACCTACGGGCACCCGGAACCAACCGAGGTCGACATCGGCACCCGGGACCGGCCGGGGATCCTGATCAGTGGTCACGACATGAAGGACATGGAGGAGTTGCTCGAACAGACCGAGGGCGAGGGCGTCGACATCTACACACACGGAGAGATGCTCCCCGCCAACGCCTACCCGGCGTTCAAGGAGTACGACCACTTCGTCGGTAACTACGGCAACGCCTGGTGGGAGCAACACCGGGAGTTCGAGGCGTTCAACGGACCGATCCTGATGACGACGAACTGCCTGGTGCCTCCCGAAGAGTCCTATTCCGATCGCGTGTACACGACTGGCGTCGTGGGGTTCCCGGACGTCCCGCACGTCGCCGACCGGGAGGACGGCGGGCCCAAAGACTTCTCGGCGCTCGTCGAACACGCCAGGGACGCCGAACCGCCCGAAGAGATCGAGTCCGGGACGATCACGAACGGGTTTGCCCGGCAGTCGGTGCTGAACCACGCCGACGAGGTCATCGAGGCCATCCAGGCGGGCGACATCCGCGGGTTCGTCGTCATGGGCGGCTGTGACGGCCGCCACGCCTCCCGGGAATACTACACCGAGATGGCCAAGGAACTTCCCGACGACGTGATCATCCTCACGGCCGGGTGTGCGAAGTACCGGTACAACAAGCTCGACCTGGGCAACATCAACGGGATCCCGCGCGTGCTGGACGCCGGCCAGTGTAACGACTCCTATTCGCTCATCAGGATCGCAGGGGCGCTCCAGGACGCGCTGGACGTCGACGACGTCAACGACCTGCCGATCGCCTACGACATCGCGTGGTACGAACAGAAGGCCGTCACCGTCCTGCTGGCGCTGCTCAGCCAGGGGATCGAGGGCATCCGACTCGGGCCGACGCTGCCGGCTTTCCTCTCGGAGAACGTGACTGAACTCCTCGTCGAGGAGTTCGACATCAAGCCGATCGGCTCCGTCGAGGAGGACAAAGAAGCGATCCTGGCCGAACTGTGAAGACGACCGAGAACGGAATCAGCGACACCGATGACCCCCGGTTCCGAACTGGATCCGATACTGGACGAGATCGCCTCGGAACGAGTTGCCCCGGCAGGTGGGTCGGCAGCAGCGAAGGTTGGCGCGATCGCTGCCTCGCTCGCGGAGATGGCGGCGATTCACACCCTCCGGGGTGAACCGGGGAACGATCAGACACAACTGGCGGCAGGCCGACGCTCCCTGAACGACATTCGTGCACTGCTGGTGGGACTGTCGGACGCGGACGCCCGTATCGTCGATGCCGCGTTTGGGGACAGTTCGTCGGAGGTGACTCCGCACACCGCCCAAAAACTCGTCGGCGTGCCGCTCGCCATTGCTGAAGCCTGCCTGGTGGTACGCGCCGAATCTCGGAAACTCGTTTCGAGCGTCAGCGCGAGTGTGATCCAAGACCTCCGGACAGCCATCACACTCGTCACTGGTGCGCTCCGGGCGTCGATGGAGACAGCCCGGGCAAACCTCAACCTGGTCGAAGGGCCGACCCGAGACAGGTTGGCCGAACAGGTGGCTGACACGGCTTCAATCGACTGATCCCACGTCACCTCGACCACGTACGTCCAACCCCCACGTCGAATTTCTGGGACCGAACGCTTCGATTCTGGCTCCCGAACCACTAGACGTACGTCGTGGACTGGGGCACAAACCGATACCTGGATGCGCTCACGGGCGCTCGGTCGTGAGCACCCAGGCGTCGGGCGTCTTGCGCTCCACCTCGAAGGGGTCGATCGCTTCCGGTTCGACGTCGGCCAGCGTGGCCAGGAACTCCCTGACCGGCGTCGGATCCCGATCGCTCGCGATCCGGAAGGTTTCGCCGGACTCGAGTTCAGCGAACCGCGCACGAACCGTCTCCCGGCGCGCCTCCGCCGGCAGCCCGCGGAGGTTCACCGTGTCCCCGTCCGGCGAGAACGAGCCGATGGCGTCGACCTCGTCGATCACAATCTCGGCCAAATCGTGGATCCGGTCCGGGATCGATCCGGCCGTCGGTCGCCCCTGGAACTCGCGGTCAAACGGCAGTTCGGCGAGCAACTCCGTCCGAAGGTCGTTTCGGCCGTCCTCGAAGAGAGCGTTCTGACCGCCACAGTGCTCGCAGGTGAACGAGGCCATGTTGAGGACCGCCCCGAGGACCGGGATCCCCTCGTCGCGAAAGAGGTCGATCGTCCGGTTGGTGTCGGTGACGCTCGTGTGAAACGGCTGGGTGACGACGACGATGCCGTCGACGGGGACCTCCTGGAGCGTCGTCAACACCACATCGCCAGTCCCCGGCGGCAGATCGACTATCAAGGTGTCGGTCGATCGCCAGGCAGTGTCAGCAAACAGATCCGAGACCGCGTCGTGGGCCATCGCCCCTCGCCAGGCCAGTGGCACGTCCGATTCCAGCAATCCAACGCTCATCACCTCAATGGCCTCGAATTCGACGGGGATGGGATCCCCATCGTCGGTCGAGTAAACCGGACCGTCGATCCCGAGGAGGCGTGGAACGTTCGGGCCGTGCACGTCGGCGTCGAACAGCGCGATTTCCCCGTCGGATTCGGTCGCCAGTGCGCCGGCGAGATTGGTGGCGACGGTCGACTTGCCGACGCCACCCTTGGCGCTGGCGACCGCGATGACCCGGTCGAAATCGTCGACGTGCCCGGCCATATCTGGTCCCGGTGATCGTCGTTCGACGTCTATCGATTCCGACGTGCCGACGACGTCGTCGGTGTGATCCAGTATCGTCGTCAGAAGCTCTTCGCTGTCAGTCTCGGGGGCTGCGTCGGTATCGACCACGACGGTCACGTCATCGTCGTGAACGTCCACGTCAGTGACGACACCGGAATCCATGAGGTCACCATCCAGTCCAGGCAGTGACGTCCGGGAAAGTGCACGGCGGATTTCCCGCGAGCGGTCGTCTCCGCCGCTCGGGTTGCCGGACCCGGTCATAGGTCGGGCGGCCTCCCCGGGCCGGACTCACCTGTCCGGGCTCCGTCCCCGGAACGGTCCGGTCCGCCACCCATCGTCGAGAGATCGGGAGACCCACCCTCGAGTGCCTGCATGGCCGCTGTCGCGACGATGTCACACTGGTCCTCGGCCAGAGTCCGTAGCGCCTGTTCGGCCCGTTCGCCCTCGACGCCGGCGAGCATGGTCGCGACCCATTCCCGGACGCGGTCGCTCTCGTCGTCGACGAACCCGAGGACCATCTCGCCGGCGTCGGCCCCGCGACGTTTCCAGATCGAGACGAGTGCGTTGCGGCGGACTGCGGGATGATCGTCCTCGAGGGCCCCCTGAACCGCCTCGGCGTATCGATCCCTGTCGATGGCATCCAGGGCGACGACGGCCTCGGCACGGACCCAGGGGTCGTCGTCCTCGAGGCTCGCCTGCACGACCTGGCCGGCCCGATCGCCGCCGTGTTCGCCGAGCGCCTCGACGGCGAACTGTCGCGCGTCGGCGTCCGGATCCGATCGAGCACTGGTCGCGAGCGCCGCGACGGCAGCCTCGTCCAGGTCGCGGCGGGACAGGGCGATGGCCGCTCGCCGACGGTCCCTGGGCGATCCATCCGCGAGGTCCGAGACCAGGGATTCGAGGCCGTCACCGGCGACCGGGGCGGTATCGCCGACGGTCAGATCGGCTAACGCCGCTTCGCCGAGATCGACGTCGTCACGGCCCAGGTCGATGTCCTCCAGTCCTTTGACGTCCGCGTCTACCCCCGGACTCTCGTTGGGATCGAGGTTCGGGTCCGGCGGGCCGTTGGCGTCGGTGGGGTCGTCGGAGACGACGGGATCGATCGTCGGGCCGGACGGATCGTCGGAGTCGGTCACGGGTCGATCCCCTCTCGCGATTCGATCAGGAGTAACAGGCCCAATACTGCTGCCATGGCTCGGGGCAGGGTCCCCGGAACGCCCGCGACGAGCAGGAGCCCGGCACCGAGTGCGGCCGGCAGGCGTCGCGTTCGAATCCCGGCGCTGGTCGTGGTCACGAGCCCCGCGAGCCCGGCGGCCATCACGGGGAGACTCACCCCGACGAGACCCCCGCCGATCAGGGAAACCGCGCCGGTCACGAACGGGGCGACCACGCCGAACGCGACCAGCAGGCCCGCGACGACGCCACCGAGCGCCCAGTCACGGTTGCCGTGTCCCAGCAGTGCCGGCGTCGCGGCCGCGCCGAGCATGGCGAGGTGTGCGCCGGCGAGTCTGGCGATGGCCGGGGCGAGCCCCATTGCGGCGTTGAGCGAGAGCGCCGTTCCGAGGAGGACGCCGACGACGGGTGCCACCCGCCAGTTCGTGCCGCGCTCCGGGAGCGCCCGCCAGCGCGCGCTGACTGCGAGCGCTCCCCCACCGACGATCGCCGCCGCGGCTGGAACCGCGACGGCCGGCGAGAGCAGTGCCAGGCCTCCGAAGGCGGCGACGAAGACGAGACCGACGCGTTCGGTCTCGATGGCGGTCGTCGTCGCGAGAACGCCTGCCGCGAAGGCCGGGCCAGCGATAGCACCGACCGCGAGAAGGTCCATCCTCGCCGCCAGAGACGGCCCGACCGCCGTCCGGGCGTTGATGAGCACCCGCGACAGGAACGGAGCCCCGGCGGCAAGCAACGTGAGTGCGCCGACTACGGTCCGGAGGCGAACGTTTTCGAGGCCGTGCCATACCCGGCGGAAAACCGAACCGCCAACATGCCCGACGACCGTTTCCCGATTAGCCACTGGCGTCACCCCCGTCCGCCTCGTCGAGTGCCGCGTACAATGCGTCACGATCGGCCGTCACGACGTTCCACGCGAGCTGTGCGAGGCCAGTGTAGACGCCCCCGTCGAGGTCTTCGAGACGGTCGAAGACGCCCTTCGTAAAGGGTTCGAGATGCCGGTCCAGCAGGTCACGGCGGGCCCGGGCGGCGTCGGTTTCGCCGAGCGCCTCGCGACGCCCGAGGTAGGCAGCGAACTCGAGTTCCAACAGAATGTTATCGTGGTGGTCGCGCCGTTCCGCATCGACGGAGACGCCGAAGTAATCGTAAGCGCGCGCCAGATCGCCGTTGACGTCATCCCAGCTCGCGTCTCGGTACCGGAACTCGTACAGCGGGACCGGCGGACCCTCCGTCTCGAGCGAACCGTCTGTCCGGTCGGTGTATTCGGCGTGCCCGATCGTGAACAACCCGTTGTATCGAGCCGCCATCGACTCGTAGTTCTCAGTCGTCGTCAGGGCCGGAATGGAGACAGCGAGCGCCGATCGATCCACGTACTCCGCGGCTTCGGTTTCGAGCGAGCCGTCGACCGCGGCCGCGTGAAGCTCCTCGTCGGGGTGATCGAATGCCCTGGCGAGCAGCGAGTACAGGGCCGCCCGTGCGGCCGCGTCGCGGTCGGCGTCAGTCGGCTCGCGGACGTCCGCGGGGCCGGAAACATTGGTCGCCGTCACGATTCCTCACCCCCTGGCCTCCCACGAGCCCGTCGGACCCCCTGGATCGTTACCAGGACGACGGCGACGATCGCAAGGCCGGCAATCGCCCACAGGAGCGTCTCGAAGGGTGCCCCAGACTGCCCGGGCCCCAGCGGCAGGTAGTACCAGGCGCTGACGGACTTCCGGCCGGCACGCTCCATGTTCGAGCCGTTGAACACGGCGAAAGCGACGTCCAGGTCGGCGTCGTCGGTGATGGCCGTGCGGTTGGCCGCGTCGGTGTCCATCGGCCGGCTGAAGACGATCGTCCATTTGCCGTCCTCGTGGCGGGCGTATGTCTCGAGACCCTCACCCGAGAGGGCGGTCGTCGACCCCTGTCCGCCGGCGAGCAACTCCTCGGTCCGGCCGTCCGCGTGCCAGTACCAGACGTTGACCAGGTTCCGCTCGGATCCCATGGCAATGGCGGGCTGGGTCGACGTATTGACCGGGATCTGGACGGCCGCCCCGTCGACGAACGACCGCAGGTTGTCGATTCGTGTGTTCGCGTCCCCGTCGTTCCACTGCATGCGGACGTACAGCCGGCTCTCCGATCGTGCAGCTTGGACATCGACCGTCCGGACGCTCACTTGCTGGTAGTTCGGCAGTCCGCTCGGTGCTGCCGACAGCGGTACGTCCGCCGCCGGAACTTCCTCCCACCCGGGAGCGTCGGGACCGGAGAGGTTCTCTTCGACTGTTGGCGCAGGTATCTCGCGGGCGGGGCGAGCCTCGACCAATAGTGGGGCCGCCGCTGCGACGATCAGGAGCGCTGCCGCCAACAGGATCACCGAGTGTTTCGCACCGTCGTGATCGCTCATTGGAACACCTCCGGAGCGGGCCTCCGGCGAGCCCCAACTCGCTCCCTGGCGGTCGCTCATTGGAACACCTCCGTTCGGTCGATGCGATATTGTTCGTCAGGGTTCGTGTCTTGGAGGATCTCCATGAGTTCGCTGTGCCCGCCGCGTTCGACCTTCGCGCGTTCGCGTTCGAGGGTCTCCAGGGCGTCGTGGACCTCCTCGCCGAACAGTTGTTCGAGTTGCTCCGACGGGATGCGGTCCACGTCGACGGTTTCGCCGTTTTCGGAGACCTGTGGCGGGGCCATCGGTGGGATATAGTAGACGTTGGGCTGCGTACGGAACTCCGGGTGTAGCGGTAGCGCGACCCCGTACTCCTCGACCAGCTTGTAGATCGGACCTTCGGGGTCGTCGAGGTAGCCGACGAGTCGGAGCTGGGTCACGCAGTCCTCCGCACAGGCCGGGGGACGGACCTCCTCGTCCGGCCCCTCGCCCTCGATGCGCGGGTAGCAGAACACGCACTTCTCGGAGGTCTTCTCGACCGCGTTGTAGTAGATTTTCTTGTAGGGACACCCCTCGACGCAGTACCGGTAGCCGCGACACCGGTCCTGGTCGACGAGGACGACGCCGTCCTCCTCGCGCTTGTAGACGGCCTGGCGTGGGCACGCCTCAACGCAAGAGGGGTGCGTACAGTGGTTGCAGATCCGTGGCAGGTAGAAGTAGTAGCTGTTGGGGAACTCGCCGGCGCCCTGGTCCTCGTCCCAGTTCGGCCCCCATTCGGGGTCGCCCTGGGGTGCGAGGGCTTCGTCGGCCTGCTCGTCGAACACCTCGTCGTAGTTGAAGTCCCAGCCGTCGCCGTAATCCTCGGCCGAAGGGATTTCACCCACATCACGTTCTTGGTGATCCACGGACTTCCAGCCGCCACCCGAGTTCTCCCAGCCTTTTGGGTAGCCCTGGCCGGGATGGGTCTCCACGTTGTTCCAGTACATCTGGTCGGTACCCTCCCGGTCCGTCCAGAGGTTCTTGCACGAGACCGTACAGGTCTGGCAGCCGATGCACTTGTTGACGTCCATCACCATCGCGACCTGATGCTCCACGCCGTCGGCAATGTTGACTGAGACGTCGTCGTGTGGCATTAGTCATCACCCCCCTTCGGCCGCACGTCTACCCGGACGTCGCTGTTGACTCCGGTCGGCCCCCAGAAGTTCGGGAAGAAGTGCAGGTGTTCCCCCGAATCCTCCGGGTACCTGATCAGCTGTGTCGGTTTCATGTACATCGGGATGAGCGAGTTGAAGTTGTCGCCGCTCGGGAACTGGTACATCTCCCACCCGTGGGTCATCCGGACCGTTCCAGGATCGCTCGACGGGTATACCTTGGCACTGGCCTCGATCGTCGCGAGTTCGTTGTACACCTCGACGGTGTCGCCGTCCTCGATCCCGCGGGCGCTGGCGTCGTCAGGATGGAGGGAGATCACCGGTTCGCCACGGTTCAGTTTCAGCATCTTCTCGTTGTCACGCCAGGTCGAATGGATTCCCCAGCGAGGGTGTGGCGTATTGTACCGCAAGGGGTACTCCGACTGATCCTGCATTTCGAGGGGCTGCTTGTAGGTTGGCAACTGCTCGCCGTCCTCGAGGAACCAGTCGTGGTCGATGTAGTACTGCTGGCGACCCGTGTACGTCGGCCAGGGCTGTTTCTTCTGGACGAAGTCCTGCCAAGGGTAGTACGTCTCCCCCTCCTCAAGGTCTGAGGTCCAGTGATCGCCAGCAGCCTCGAACCGCTGAGGTTGTTCGACGGTGTCAGCGAAGGTGATCTGGGCGTTCTCTCCCTCCGGGTTGGTCTCCTGGGAGTTCTCGAGGATGAATTCGGCGGCCGCCCGATCCTCAACCAGAGCCTCCTCATCGCCGGTCTCCCAATCGCGGACGTAGTCGTCGTAAACGGACTGGAGGTCGATCTCCCGGTCGAAGGAGCGATCGGATATTGAATCAATCCCGCGTTCGGTGGCGATCTCCTGGATCTTTGCAGCCAGGTCACGGAATATCCGCCAGTCCGTCCGGGCCTCCCCCAGCGGTTCGACCGCCGGCGTGAACGGATGCACGTAGGTATGCATGTCCGTCATGTTCAGGTCGGTCTTCTCGTAGTGGCTGGCCGCAGGCAGCACGATGTCGCTGTACATCGCCGTCGTGTCCCAGCGGAAGTTCACGTCGACCACGAGATCCAGCTTCTCCCACAGGTTGTTCGCCACCGCCACGTTGCCTTTCGCCTGGTTGAAATAGTTCCCGCGCCAGACGAAGAAGGTCGACGGACCGGGACGCGTGCCATCCTCGCGTTCCTCCGGGTAGACGGGCATCCAGTCCTCGTCGACGGCATGTTCGATGCGTTCACGCGTCTCGTCGTCCGTGTTCTCGAGGATCCCCCCGTGGTAGTACGTCCACAGTGTCGTCGGGACGCCACGGACCGCGCCGGTCGGGAAGGTGAGCTTCTTCCACCCCAGGAACGTCCAGATCTTCTCCTGGCCGACGTAGTGATCCACCCCGGTGCCCCGCCGGCCGATGTGCCCGGTCAGCGTGACTAGCAGTTGGATCGCACGGTTGCCCAGGTCGTTATGATACCAGTCGTTGACACCCTTCCCGTGGATGATCTTCCCGCGCTCGGCTTCAGCGAACTCGCGGGCGATCCGCTGGTGGGTCTCCTCGCCGACGCCGGTTTCCTCGGCGACGTACTTCGGCGTGTAGTTCGACAGTTCGTCTTGCAGGTTGACCCAGACCGAGTTCACCTCGACGCTCCCGTCGGTCGTCTCGACGGTTCGTTCGACTTCGAGTTGCGGGTCGAAGGACAATTCGATCGATTTGCTGGCGTCGTACTTGCCCTCGCGGTCGCCCAGCGATCCCGGCGCAACGCGCACCGCGCCGGTCTCGTCCTGCATGACCATCGTTTTCTCAGGATCGTCGACGGTCTCGCCCAATCCCGGTACCTCGCTGACCCGGAGGAACTTTCCGGTGTCGTTCCGGACGAGCAGGGGCATGTCAGTCTGTTCTTTGACGTGGGCCTCGTCGTAGAGCCCCTCGTCGACGATGGTTCGTGCCATGCCCAGTGCCAGCGCGATGTCAGTCCCGGACCGGGGACCGATCCACTCCTCGGTGTGGATTGCCGTCTGCGAGTAATCGCTGAACACGCCGACGCGTTTGGTGCCGTCGTAGCCCGCATCCAGGAAGAACTTCGCGTCCGGGATGCGCGAGACGTTGATGTTCGACCCCCAAGCGATCAGATAATCCGCGTTGTACCAGTCCGCACTCTCGGCGTTGTCGGTCTGGTGGCCCCAGGTGATCGGCTGGCCCGGCGGAAGGTCCGCGTACCAGTCGTAGAAACTGTGCGAGACCCCGCCCAGCAGGTTGATCAGCCGCGATCCCGAGGCAAACGAGATCGGCGACATCGCCGGTATCGGCGTGAACCCGGAGATGCCGTCGTAACGCCCGGCCGTCACCTCGTCGATGACGTGGTCGGCGATTTCGGTCAACGCCTCGTCCCAGGAGATCCGTTCCCACTCGCCGGACCCGCGTTCGCCGGTCTGGCGCATGGGATACTTGATTCGCTGATCGGCGTCGATGTAGTCGCTGAAACACGCGCCCTTATTGCAGCCTCGAGGGTTCGGATCCGGCAGGTCGGTGTTGATCCGGGGGTAGTCGCCGGCCTGCTCCTCCCGCCAGATCTGGCCGTTCTTCACATAGACGTCCCAGGAACACGACCCGGTGCAGTTCACGCTGTGGGTGCTCCTGGCGACCGAGTCCCAGTCCCATTCGTCGCGGTACAGGTCCTCCCAGCCCCGGTAGGGGTAGTTCCCGATCGGGTCGTCGACGACCTCGAGGGTGTTCATGCTGCTGTTCGCGAGCGTCGCGCCGGTCGCACCGACAACGCTAGCGAGCCCGACCCCCTTTAGGAAGTCGCGCCGCGAAACGTCGTCGGGTCGGTCGTTGCTACTCATTGGTGTCGATGAAGTCAGTGAATATTCCGATGCCGATGCCACTGGTCAGAAGCATCACTCCCTGAAGGTTCGTTGCGCCGACCTCCAGCCCAATGACCATGAGCCCCAGGCCGAGGAGCGTGGTCCCGATATCGAGCGCCCGGTAGGTTCGTCCCGAGAGAGCGACCTCAGTCATCGCCGGTGTCCTCCTCTGGGACGGCCGCTTCCGGTCGATCTTCCCCGGGCCCCCGAAGCGTCCGATAGACGATTCCAAAGGCCACGAGCGGGACCGCCACCAACGCCAGCGTCAGTACCGGGTTCAGCACGGTCGTCGACAAACCGGTGGCGTCTGCGAGCAGGTTGTTCATGCCCGCGATCGAGGCGACCATTATGAACGTGACGCCCGCGACGCCGGCGCCGGTTTGCCAGGGCCGGTCGAGTGGGTCCGTCGTGAAGTGGATCGGCTCGCTCCGGTCGATGAACGGCCAGGCGAACACGACCAGGAACACCAACCCCGGGACGACGATTCCTCCCAGGAATTCCGTACTGAAATGGAGTGGCCCCACGCTGAAGCTCAGCCAGGTCGGCCACAGCTTGAGGAAGCCGTATAGCCACATCAGAAACCAGTCCGGCATGATGATCGCGGGCGTGCTCGCCGGGTTGTTCGGCCCGTACTCGGCGACGTTGTGGACGGGCAATAGCCCGGCGAGGATCGACAATGTGGCCAGCGTGAGGAAGAACACAACAGCCGACACGGCGGCCTGATTTGGGAATGCCGGGAGCCCCACGACTACGCTGTCGTCCTCCCGGTCGACGGTCGGTTGGGAGCCGCCGTCGGCTACCGTTTCGCCGTGCATCTCGCCGGCGGCGGTCGCCGGCCTGACGTCCCCCGATCGCGATGCCTCGGTATGCTTCTGGCGGATCAGGATCAGCATGTGGAGGGCGAGTCCGCCTGCCAGCAGGAGCGGAATGATTAGCACGTGCAGGAAGTACAGCCTCGGGATCGTCGCGCTCGAGGGAAACTCCCCGCCGAAGACGATTTTCGAGAGCCCCCCACCGATCAGGGGAACCGACTTGGCCATGTTGTAGCCGATCCCCGTGGCTGTGGCGGCGAACTCGTCGAACGGGAGCGAATATCCCGTGTAGGCCGCCGCCATTGCCAGGAGCGCCAGCACGACGCCGACGACCCAGTTGAGTTCCCGGGGATTGCGGTACGCGCCAGTGAAGTACACCCGCAACAAATGCAGGCCGATGGAGGCGACGAACAGATGTGCCGCCCAGTGGTGCAATCGGCGGATGAACATCCCGAACGGAACATCGTAGGTGATCTGCAGGACGGACAGGAACGCGGCGGGCAGTTCCTCGCCCTGGAATTGTGCGACGCTGCCCTCGTAGGTCGCCTCCGTCGTCGACGGTTCGTAGAAGAACCCGAGAAAGATCCCCGTCAAACCGAGGACCACGAACGAGAAGAGCGCGACCTCCCCGAGCAGGAACGAGTCCTCCGCGGGAAACGCCTTCCCGAGGGACGACGAGGCGTCGTCCAGATCCAGCCGCTGGTCCAGCCAGCCGTAAAGGCGGTCCGTTCGGGACA
This sequence comes from Natrialbaceae archaeon, assembly GCA_035269625.1. Classification (GTDB taxonomy): domain Archaea; phylum Halobacteriota; class Halobacteria; order Halobacteriales; family Natrialbaceae; genus DATFIX01. Next base: position 7,932 of record DATFIX010000176.1, on the reverse strand, counting down.
TCACTCACCCCCCGGGCCGACCGGCCCTTCGAAGTCGCCCGTCGCGATCAGGTAGCCCTCAGCAGAGAGCGTTATCGGCAACTGTGGCAGGGCTCGCGGTGCGGGCCCGCCCGTGACCCGAGCGCCACTCGTCGGGTTGAACTTCGCCTGATGGCAGGGACAGACCAGCGTGCTGTTTTCTCGGTCATCGACCATGCACCCCGCGTGCGTGCAGACTTTCGAATAGGCGGCGTAGCCGCTGACGGTGAATTCCATCCTGGTTGCTCCGCCGTAGTTGGCTTCGGGAAACCGCAGGAGCAACGTCGGCGCGTCGGCGATCCCAGGTCGGGGTTCGGGGAATACCGTCAGTTGTTCGCCGTTCGAGAGCCGAGCCTCCGTGATGCGCTCGCCGTCGCCATCAACGAGGGGAACGCCGTCGCCGTAGACCGGGCCGGTGTATTCCCGCTGGAAGACTTGTTGCAGTCCCGCTAGCGGTGCGGCCAGACTGCCGATGGCTGTGAGCCCGCCGACCGTCGCCAGCGCCTTAGCGTAATCCCGGCGACGCATCCGAGCGACAGTATCCGTGTAGAGGCTCGGCCGATCGCCGGGGGCGTTTCGGGCATCTTCGTCGGGGTCGTGATCGTGCTCGTGCTCCGGGTCGTGTTCGTGGTCGTGATTCTTGTCGTGTTCCCGACTCATGACTCGTGCCCCCGTCGTTCGGCCACCCTGACGTGCGGGAGGAACCATGCGTAATAGGCCACCGTCAGGAACGCCAGCGAGAGGAACATTCCCGCGGCATACAGGCCGAAGTATTGCGTTCTGGCGAGGGTCAAGTACTCGCCGATGAATAGGGCCGCGAAAACGATCGCCAGGACGGTCAATCCGCCCATGGCAGCCAGCCCCTCGATGCTCTCGGTTGCCGGGTCGAAATCGACGACCCAGCGATCGTCGGTATCGGTCCACGACCAGCCGATTCGACCGCCGTCCGAACGGGTCACGGCCGACCCCTCGGGAGCGTCGGGCGGGCGGACGGCACGGTTCATGAACCGATGGGCCGCAACGAGTACCCCGAGGAGCGCGAACAGCGCGATCCAGACGATCACGCCGACCTGGCTCGGCAGGAGTTTGTTCGGGGTATCGAGCGGCCCCGCCAGTGGCTGTATTTCCGAAACGCTCTGGTCGATGGCGACTTCCTCCGAGGGTGGTTCGCCATGCAGCGCGACGAACCACATCGGGAGGAGGACGGCCGCCACCACCGCCAGAACGACGAGTGTTTTTCCGTTCATGGCTGCTGTCGTCGTGATCCGAATCCCGTTCCCGGTGGACGAGATGATGGATCACCGACTCGTGAGAGAATTACGTCCTCCCGTCCGTAGCGAGCGACCCTAACCACCTATGGGATTTTATAAACCACAGGCAGGCAGGGTGGGGAAGGTATATCCGGGAGTCCGCCGTAAGTGACAATATAGCGATACAATTTCGAACATGTTCGCGCTGGGTCCCACGATCCTGGCGGATCCAGTGAACAGCAACGGATCGATCTCCCCCACACGACCATGTCACCACTCGCCCCGCTCCGCCGTCTCAACACTCGATTAAAACTGTTCGAGAAGGTGTCGTTGCTGCTGATCGTGATGGTCCTGCTTGCCACCGTGAATATCGTCGTGATTTACTCGTACCACCAGCAGACCGAACGGCTCGGGAATTCCGTCAACATCGCGGGCCAACAGCGGATGCTCAGCCAGCGAATGGTTCGGCTGGCGAACGAAGTCGCACAGGACGACGGGCGAACGGTACGGCCCAGACTCAGGCGGTCGATCGAGCGATACGACAGCAACCTCGACGCCCTCTCGAACGGCGGAACGGTCACCGACATGGAGCTGAATCCCGGGGCACAATCCGATTCGGACCTAGCTTCGGTGACGCTTCGGGGCGAGCAGCTCGATCCCGCTCCAGAAGCCGTGCGGGACGAACTCGCCGAAGAACGTCGACGGTGGAACGAGTACGAACCCCACATCCGAACGATTCTCGAAGCGGACCCGGACTCACAACGTTTCCAGCGGTCGCTCCAGTACGTCCGGTCCAACAGCGACGGATTGCTCTCGGTTAGCGACGCCGTGACGGCCGAATTCGCGAGTATTATCCGACGGGAGCGAGCCGAACTGGAACAGGTACTCGTCGCACTTCTCGTGATCGACGTCCTGGTTGCCGTCGTCGGGACCCTCTTCGCCAGACAGTTCATCGGCCTCCCGATGAGCACTATCGCCCGTCGTGGACGGCGATTGGCAGCAGGTGATACGGATTTCCAGCCCGAAACCGCCGTGCCAGTCGATCGGTCCCTCCCGGAGTATCAGCAACGGTCCGAGATCTCGGAACTCGCACAGTCGTTCGACGCGGTCCAGGGATACCACAAGACGGTCGCCGAACAGGCCAACGCACTCGCTGAGCGGGATTTCTCTTCCGAAGTCCTCGACGAATCGGTGCCGGGCGAACTCGGCGATTCGCTCGACACGATGCGGGAAGACCTGGACGCGTACATCCACGACCTGCGGATGACAACGGAGAAACTGGACGCCGTCATCCAGGCCTCGCCCGCGGCGATTTTGATCATGGATCCCGACGGGACGATCCGGCGATGGAATCCCGCCGCAGAGTCCATCTTCGGATGGTCCCAGTCCGAAGCCGAGGGGCAGGCCAATCCCGCCGTGCCAGAGGAACGATGGGACGAACACCGACGCCTCCTCTCGGCTGTCATGACCGGCGACCCCGTCACTGGCGTCGAACGTCAGTGGACGACGGCCGACGGAGAACCCATCGACGTGAGCGTCTCGGTGGCGTCAATTGCCGACGACGACGGCACCCTGTCCGGCGTCATGGCGGTCGTCGAGGACATCACCGATCGGAAGGCCCGTGAGCGAACGCTCCGACAACAGCGCGACCAGTTGGAGATACTCAACCAGGTGACCGAACTCGTGTTGCGGATCACCCAGGAACTCGTCGAATCCACGAGTCGGGACCGGATCGAAAACCGGACCGTCGAAACGCTCGGGAGCTCTGACGTGTACGACGTGGCGTGGATCGCGGAGCGACCGCCCGGAAGCGACGAACTCCGCGTTCGAACTTGTTCCGCCAGGGATCATTCCGGTGAATCAATCGATCGCGTGCAAACGGACCCCGTTACTGCGACGATCCACACGTGTTTCGAGACGGGTGACATCCAGGTCGGCACGCTGCCGGCCGCAAGCAAATCTCCTCTCACAGAACCTGATGCCAGCAACGATCGGGACGACCGGGAGACCGAATCGAAACGGTTCGCGGTCGTGCCACTCTCGTATCTTGATACGGTATACGGTGTGCTCGTCGTTTCGACCCATCGTGACGAAGCGTTCCAGGAGCGGGAACTGGCTGGACTCACGAGTCTCGGAAAAACGGTCGGGTTCGCTATCAACGCGATCACCAATGAACGGTTGCTCTTCGCCGACACCGTCAACGACCTCTCGTTCGACATCAGTGACACTGATTTCCCCCTCGTGACCACCTCGACAGCACTCGATTGTGCGGTCTCACTCGACGGGTTCGTCAAGGGTTCCGCAGGGAGCGTCTTTCATCTGTATCTCGAAATCGAGGGAGTCGATGCTGCCTCGTTCGTCGACGCCGTCGTCGAGGAACCGGCCGTTGCTGACGCCAATCTTATCACTGACGAGGAAGCCCACCGACGGGTATCGGTTGCTATTAAGGACGGGTCGATACTCCACCGTCTCGCCCATCTCGACGTGACCCCCAAGGCGATCGAACTCGAGTCCGGCCACGGAAGGCTGACCGTCGAGGCTCCAATCGACGCGAACGTCGAACCGATCGTGGACGTCCTCCGTTCGGCCGACGATCGGATCGATTTCGTTGCCAAGACGAAACAGGACCGACCAGTCACCACTGCGGCCGAAACGGCGACGACGTTGAAAGAGCAACTGACAGACCGTCAGTACGAAGTATTCAAAACGGCTTACTACGGTGGGTACTTCGAATGGCCACGCGACAATACGATCGAAGAGCTGGCCGAGAACATGGGCATCGCCGGGTCGACGTTCAATCACCACTTGCGACACGCACAGCGGAAACTCGCCGAGGCACTGTACTCGACCCCAGATCCGGAGAACCGCCCGACTGAGCGTCCATGAACGACGCCAATGGAATTGACGGTTGCGGGAGTTAAGACATCTAGCCTCCGGAGGTCGGGTGTTCTCTAGACGCATAGATACCACGCATACACCCACGGCCGTCCATTAATCGTCTATGCCAACCCGCGTCGGATCATCACGTCCCCTCTATTGCCAGCATCGTGGGGCAACCATGCCGAAGCAGACAGCAGGGCCATGACCGGGATTAATGCCGAAGTACGGATCGGAGACCCATCCGCCTGCCAGGTGGCGACGATTTCCCGACAGGCGGATACGGTGTCGTCGGTCACCAGAAGCGCTCCCGACGAAGAGGGAACCGTCACGGAAGAATTCGTGCTCGACGGCGACCATCACGATCCGATCCAGACACACGAAACGGAACTGGTGTTCTCCCAAGGCAGTCGGAACGTACACCGGTTCTCTCGGGAGGCCGATCAGGGCTGCATCTGTGAAATCGTCGAACGATCGGGGTGCACCGTTCGGCAAGTCCGAGGTGTGAACGGTGCACTCGTCGTGACGTTCTTCGCAACGGACATCGAAACGATCCGATCCATCGTCGGAGATCTTCGAGAAGGTCACGATCGGGTTCGTCTCCGTCGCCTGACTCGGTCTGCTGAGGGCGAAGATGACCACACCACCACTATTATCGACTTAGGGGCACTGACCGATCGGCAACGGGAGGTTCTCGGTGCAGCCTACGAACACGGCTACTTCGAGCATCCACGCGGCGGGAACGCTGCTGACGTCGCAGACGCCCTCGATATCGCCGTGCCAACCTTTACCGAACATCTCGCTGCCGCTCAGCGGAACCTGCTCCAGGAACTGCTCGATAGCAACCGGCGTTCGACAACTGCGAAGCGTGCGAGAAGCTGACGCCCTCGTTTGCGAGGACCACAGTCCTCGCGAAGGGAACCGATACCCAAAACGTGGATAAGAAGCACCAAACACGCTGTCGTAGCGACCCGTTGAAGTCAGCGATTTGCGACGCACTGGGGGAAAACTCACGACGCCCGGCGTTCGACGTCCCGCGAGCGGAGCGAGCGGGATGGAGACAGCGCGATCCTCAGTCGAGTACGAAAGCTACTCGAATGGAGATCGTGTAGAATCCGGATGCCGCCTCCCGGATTGTGAACTCGATGGCGAGACTCGCTTCGCTCGTCTCGCGTAGTTCAAATCCGTTCGGAATCCCATATTCTCCGCTCACGAATTTGTTCGCGGAGAATATGCCGCCTCCCGGATTTGAACCGGGGACAGCGCGATCTTCAGTCGCGTGCTCTCCCAGTCTGAGCTAAGGCGGCAGGCACTCAGGACTCGGACGATAGTGGCAAAAAGGATTTCGAATCACGGCGCGCGAATCGGTCCCTCGAAGACCAGTTCGCCCACCGCCTCCTCGCCAAGTTCCGTTTCGGTCTCCTCGACCACCTCGTAGCCCCGAGATCGATAGAAACTCGTCCCGACGTCGTTCTCGGCGAGCACCCGGAACCGGAGTCGTTCGTACCCGCGGTCGGCCAGGAACGACTCGACGCGGTCGAGCAACCGGGACCCGATCCCCTCGCCCCAGTGGTCGGGATCGACGTAGATCGCACCGAGAAATCCGACGCCGTCCTCGTCGCTCGGGCCCCCGCTCGCGTACCCCAGCACCTGTCCGTCCCCCACCGCGACGAAGTAGCCGACGTCCTCGCGCTTTACGTACTCGTGGATCTCCGCTTTGGCGTACCATTCCTCGAGTTTCGTCTCTATCGTTCCCGGTGCGAGAACGTCCTCGTAGGCGGCGTGCCAGCCACGACGGGCCACGCGCTGGATGCCCGAAACGTCCTCGCGGTCGGCCGGCCGAACCGTGGCGTCGACCATGTCGGCAGGCTAGTGATCGTCGAACAAAGGTGAATCGAGAGAACACGTACCAAAGGAGAGCGCGACACCGATCGGGACACAGGGGGAAATCGGTGCGAGCGAGCGGGTACCGGCACGACGGCGGTGCGATGACTACCGCTCCGGACGCCGTCGGATCAGGGCGACGAACGACCCGAGACGATCACATCGCGTCGACGGGAGCGGTCTGGTCGGAGTCGATCTCCCCTTTGCCGAGTTCGAAGGCCTTCAGATTCGGCTCGAGGGCGTCGGCAGGCACCTGGGCCTTCAGCGTGTCGAGGACGCCATCCTCGTCGAGCGGGAAGCCCTCGACGGCCTGGAGCACGCCGAGCATCACGGAGTTCGAGACGATGCGGTTGCCCGCCTCCTCGGCGAGGGCGTCGGCGTCGACCCTGACGAGTTCGCCGAACGACTCGAGTTGCTCGGCGAGGCGCTCCTCGTCGGGATACTCGGCCTGACCCTCCTGGACCGGGAGCGGGTCCTCCGAGTTGAAGTTGACGACCATCGTGCCGTCCTCCTTCAGGTACTCGGCGTACCGGAGCGCTTCCATCGGTTCGAGGGCGACGATGACGTCGGCCTTGCCGACCGGCACCATCGGGCCGTAGACGTCGTCGCCGAACCGAACGTGGGCGATGACGCTCCCGCCGCGCTGGGACATGCCGTGAACCTCGCCGATGCGGACGTTCTCGTCCGCCTCGAACGCTGCGTTACCGATGACCTGCGAGGCGAGCAAGACGCCCTGCCCGCCGACGCCGGTGAAGACGATGTTGTATTCCATGGTTGGACCTCCTTAGGTTTCGATTTCCTCGAGTTGCTGCCCGTAATCCTGGTTGAACAGGACACACGGCGCGCGAGCCACGACGACCGAGGTGCCCTGGGTGGCGACGGCCTCCTCGATCGTCTCCTCGATCGAGTCCGACTGGTAGGGGTTGACGACCTCGACGAACGGCGCGCCGGCCGCGCGAACGATGTCCTCGATGGGCATCGGCTCGGTCTCCTCCTCGACGGCGTTCCAGCCGGTCGAGGGGTTCGGCTGCTGGCCGGTCATGGCCGTGGTGCGGTTGTCGAGAACGACCACCGTGGTGTCGGCGTCGTTGTAGATGGCGTTGAGCAGCCCCGGAATACCCGTGTGGTAGAACGTCGAATCGCCGATGGTCGCGAGGATGGGTTCGTCGTTGAACTGCGCCAGTCCGGCCGCGAAGCCCGTGCCAGCGCCCATGGCGAACTGGATGTCGAGCGCGCCCTTGTTGACGCCCAGGGTGTAACACCCGATGTCGCCGGCGTAGATGGCGTCGTCGCCGAGGACCGCCTTGATCGCGTCGAAGGTCTTCTCGTGGGGGCAGCCCGGACAGAACTGGGGCGGGCGACCGATGAGGTCCCCGTCCGCGGCCGCCTGGGCCTCCTCCTGGGCCTCGAAGTCGAACGGCGCGCCGACGCCGAAGTACTCGGTCAGCGCCTTCGTGACGCGCTCGGTCGTGAGCTCGTACGGCATCGGGATGACCTCGTCGTACTTGCCCGAGATCTCGACGTCGATGCCGTGTCGCTGGGCCAGGATGCGGACCGCTTCCTCGACGATCGGGTCGAGTTCCTCGACGATAAGGACCTTCTCGTGACTCTCGAGGAAGGCGCGGACCTGGGCCTCCGGCAGCGGGTAGGGCGTACCGAGTTTGAGCAGGTCGGCGTCGACGTCCATCCAGTCGAGCGACTCGCGGACGTAGTTGTAGGACACGCCCGGCGTGATGATCCCGACCTCGCCGTCGCCCGCCTCGTCGATCCAGGTGAACGGGAGGTCCTCCATGCGCTCCTTGGCCGCCTCGATCTTCTCGAGGAGCTTCGGCTTGAGTTGACGGCCGTGGGCGGGGATGTGGACCAGCCGTTCCGGCTCCTTTTCGAAGTCACCCTCGGTGTT
>DATFIX010000175.1:0-5214 GCA_035269625.1 Natrialbaceae archaeon | reverse complement strand
GTCGAGAGCGAGGTCCGCCACGTGCTCGGCGACGGGAGCGACCCGTCGGCAGGCCTCCACGTCGGCGTCGGCGCTGTAGGCGCGGTCCGGGGGCGTCCAGACCAGCACCGACCGCTCCAACGATTCGCGGGCGAGCAGTTCGTCGCGCTCGTTGTCGGTCACCGTGACGCCGCCGAGCATGCTCGCGCTGGCGTCGTCGAACGCCCCCGTCACCGTCACGCCGACGTCTCGGGCGGCCTCGACGCCGGTCCGACAGGCCTCGGTCCGATCGATGACGTGGTCTGCAGTCCCTGCTGGATCGTCGGCGATCCGATAGCCCAGGGCGTCCAGCGTCGCTGCGACGGCCGCGTTCGCGGCGGCGCTCGAACTCTTCAGGCCGGCCGCCGCGGGGACCTCGCTCTCGGTTTCGATCCTGACGCCGTCGCCGTCACCGTAGCGTTCCACGACGCGTTCGGCACAGCGCTCGATCAGGGCCGGATCGGCGTCCGGGCGGTCGCGAACCGTCCCGGAAACCTCGCCGTCGTCGGTGAGGGTAACCGTCGCCGTGGTCTCGAGATCGATGGCGAAGGCCGACCCGACGCCGGTCGCGAGTGCGTTGAGGACCGTCCCGGCCGCCGGGGCCCTGGCCCGTCCGTCCATAGTGTGACTCTATCACAAGGGGTACTTACGGCTGGCGGTTCCCCACAGGGGTGGCCGGGAACCGCTCGGGACAGTCCGATGCCGGGAACGCGGGGCTTTTGCCCGTTCCGCCGATAGGACCGGGCATGCGAAGCGACATTCCGCCGGACACCGTCGGGGTCGAACTCGTCGACGGGGGTATCACGGTCGAGTACGTCGACGGCCGGGAGACGTTCTACCACGGCGTTCCCGAACCGGTCGAGGGATCCATCAGAGCCCCGCCGGGGAAGGACGTTCACGTGCTGGTGACGGACCCGAGCAAGACGGAGGGCGTGATGACCTACGTGAACGACCGGAAGACCCACGACGACATCCTGCGCGACAGCGGCGTCGGCCGGGTCATCCTCGAGAGCGGCGAGGAGACGCAACTGTTCCCGGGCGTCACTGCGGCGGTCGAGGGTCACGCCGTCGTCGTGACGGCCGACCACGAGGCCGTCGACGGGCGCGTGTTCGTCTTCGCCGAGGACTCGATGAGCGAACACCGGTACGAACTGGTTCCCGAGGAGTGATGCCCCTGAAGAAAGCCTGGCACCCGCTCGACCGGTCGACGGTCGGACGGGCCCCCGACCGGTACGGCGTGTACGAACTCGGCGACGAGGATGGGACGGTGCTCGCCGTGGAGACCGGCGTTCTCCCGGACGAACTCAAGACGGTCCTGGCCTACGGGGACGCCGCGAAAGTGCGCTGGGAGGCGACGCAAACGCGGGAACAGGCCGAGGAACTGGCGGACGAACACCGGCGGCGTCTCGGCGAGCGATAGCCGGCAGTCGCGGACCGGAACGGAAGGAGAGAACCGGATTACTGCAGATAGGAAGGATCTTCGGCGTCGCAGTTCGCCTCGTGCTGTTCGGCCTCCTCGCGGGATTCGAACATGAGGCCGCAGACCTCGCACTCGTACCATACCCCGTCCTCTCGCTCGGTCTTCGACACCATGTGCGAAGATTACCTCTCGGAGCCTTTAGGTGTTTCTCCGGGGCATACCGTGCCGGTGGAACGACCGGTCCGGTAGCGGCCGGGAAAACGGCAAATGGGACAGGGAAAAACGGGGGTCGATTACCGCTTGGTGAAGCCGCTGTCGACCATCAGCGCCTCGCCGTTAGTGAAGGACGCGCCGTCGGAGCACAGCCACATGACGGCGTCGGCGATCTCCTCGGGTTGGCCGAGGCGTTTCTGGGAGTGCATCGCCTCGATCTGCGCGCGAAGTTCTTCGTCCTCGGTGATGCCGCCCTCGGCGAGCATCTGGGTCTCGATGAACCCGGGACCTACCGCGTTGATCCGGATGTCCTCCTCGGCGTACTCCCACGCTGCGGTCTTGGTCAGGCCCATCACGCCGTGCTTCGCGGAAACGTATGCCGACGAGTTCTCGAACCCGACCTGGCCGAGCACCGACGCCATGTTGATGACGACGCCGCCGTCGTCCTGGTCGACCATTTCCTCGAGTTCGGCCTTCAGCGACCGCCAGACGCCGTTGAGGTTGATGTCGATGACCGCACCCCAGTCGTCCTCCGAGAGGTCGCCGGCCGGCAACTGCTGGCCGCCGATCCCGGCGTTGTTGACGGCGTAGTCGAGGCGGCCGTACTCGTCGATGGCCGTCTGGACCATCTCCTCGATCTGGTCCATATCCGTGACGTCGGTGTGGACGTAGACGGCCTCGCCGCCGTCGTCCTCGATCGTCGACACCACGTCCTCCCCCTTCTCGTCGTCGACGTCGGCGACGACGACGGACGCGCCGTGCTTGGCGAAGTGAATCGCCGTTTCGCGGCCGATTCCGGAACTCCCGCCCGTGACCGCAGCGACGCGGTCCGAAAAGTCGTAACTTGGCATTGCAGTCGATTTTTAGGTCGCCCTTCTCTTTAGTGTATGGGTGTCGGAATGGCAACACAAATCATACCACAATGGGCTTGCGTTAACAATCGCTCGCGGCCCATCCGGTCGCATCGTCCCACTTTCGTCCGTCCGTTCGAGGCTTTTCCAAAACGGTCGGCTCACTGTGAAATTGGCATTTGGCTGTGGGGTCGCTGCGGTCAGAGCTTCGGATCGATCACGCCGCCGGCCTGAGTCGGTGGATCGCCCCGCTCTCCCCACTGACGCCGCTGTTGTCGGTGGTGGCGACGTACAGTTCGTCGTCGGGACCGCGACCGAAGGCGAGGACGAACCGGCCGACGGCGTCGTCGTTTGCGTTGGCGATTTGGACGGTCTCGATGGGCCACCGTCCCCCGTCGCTCGGCGTGGCGACGAACAGCCGACCCTTGGCCTGCCAGTCGGCGAAGACGTACCGACCCTGGAGACCCGGAATCGCCGTCCCTTGGTACAGGTAGCCGCCGATGACGGCCACGCCGCCGGGGTCCTGATCGTCACCGGCGTGGGAATACTCGACGATCGGGTCGCGGAGTCGTTTTCCGTCGGGCGTCTCTCGTGGACAGGAATCGGCGCGGAAGCAGTGGAAGCCCTCGCGGACGTTCCAGCCGTAGTTCCCGCCCTTTCGGATGCGGTTCACCTCCTCGTAGCGGTTCTGCCCCACGTCGGCCGCGTAGAGGTCGCCGTCGGTGAAGGACATCCGCCAGGGGTTTCGCAAGCCCCAGGCGTAGTGCTCGTCCAGTCCGGGTTTCCCCACGAGCGGGTTGTCTTCCGGGATCGAATAGGGCAGGTCGCCCTGGCTTTCGTCGACGTCGATCCGCAAGACGCTCCCGAGGAGATTGCTGCCGATGCTCTGGCCGTTTCCACCGGGAACCGCGTCGTACCAGTCCGAGACGTGTCCCGTTCCCCGGTCACCGGCCCCGCCACCGTCGCCCGTCGCGACGTAGAGGTACCCGTCGGGCCCGAACACGATGGCGCCGGCGTTGTGATTGCTCTGGGGCTGTGGCAGTTCGAGTATCGTCCGTTCCGTGGACGGATCGACCCGTCGCGCACCGGCGTCGGCCACGAACTCGGAAAGAACCTCGGTGTGACTGAAGTTTCTCGGCGTTCCCTCCCGACGAGGCGCGCTGTAGCGGACGAACAGCCGCCCGTTCTGGGCGAATCTCGGGTGGAACGCCATGCCCAACAGTCCCCGTTCTGAGTAGCCTCCCGACAGGTCGACGATCCGGTCTCGAACGTCGAGATACGCCCGATTGCGGAGCCCGGTGCCGTCGTGGAGGCGGATCCGACCCGCCTGGTCCACCACGAACCGCCGCTGGCCGTCGTCAGAAACCTCGATGCCCACTGGGGAGGCGAACCCGGTCGCGACGGTATCGAGTCGAACGGATTCCGGCGTCGGCTCCTCCGTCGTCGGCGGTGCACTCGTCGTCCCTGTTCCGGTCGGCGTCGGTTCGGTTTCGGTCGGTGCTGTCGTCGTTTCGTCTCCGTTCCCCCCGCCACAACCGGCCAGTCCGGCCACCAGGCCGACGCCTGCGGCCCGGAGGAACGACCGACGTCGGAATCGTTCGGATCGCATTCGACACATGTAGGGGCCGGAACGTGTTAACAGTTCGTCGATCCACCCTTGGCGTTCGTTCTTTCTATCGTTCCTCCCAAGATCGGCGGTGTCAGTGGGCCATACCGCCGAGAAACGATTATAGCGACTGCTCGCCTCACTTCAATCATGCTAACCGGACTGAACGAATTCCTGGGGGGATTGCCGCCGTGGCAGGTCACGGCGGCCGTGCTGGGGCTCTCCTTCGGTGCGGCCCTGCTCATCCACATGGTCGGCATCCGCCTGCTGAACCGGGTAGTGACCCGCACCGAGAGCGAGCTCGACGACGTGGTCTTCGAGACGATCCGCTGGCCGATCGTGATCTCGGTCGCGCTGGGTGGCGTGTGGATCCTGACGCAAGCGCCCGGGTCCACGACGGACGTGGTCGCGGCCGAACAACTCGACCGATTCTTCGGGAAGCCCTCGCTGTCGATCATCGTCCTGCTGTGGGCGTGGGCGCTCAACCGGATCGTCAACCGGGTCGTCGAGCGCGTGAAGGATCGCGGCGACAAGTTCGACTTCGCGCCCGTGTTCTCGAACGTCTGGACGCTGGTCGTGACCGTCGGGGCAGGGTTCTTCCTGCTCGAACTCTGGGGCATCGAGGTTACGCCCCTGATCGGGGCGGCCGGGATCGCCGGCATCGCCGTCGGGTTCGCCGCCAAGGACACCGTCGCCAACTTCTTCGGCGGCCTGGCGCTGTACTTCGACGACACCTACAAGATCGGCGATTACGTCGTCCTCGACGACGGCGAGGCCGGCACCGTCGTCCGTGTCGGCATCCGCTCAACGACGCTCCTGACCCGCGACGAGGTGCTGGTCACGATCCCGAACTCGGTGCTCAACGCCGCGAAGATCATCAACGAGTCCGCACCACAGCGACGCAAGCGCATTCGCGTGCCTCTCGGCGTCGCGTACGGCACCGACATCGACGAGTTCGAGGCGCTGATGGTGGAGGTGGCCGTCGACGAGTCGCTCGTGCTGGACTCGCCGACGCCCCGGATGCGGTTCCGCAGTTTCGGCGACTCCGCCCTGGAGTACGAACTGCTGTGCTGGGTCCAGAACCCGAACCAGCACAAGCGCGCCCT
>DATFIX010000174.1:0-3518 GCA_035269625.1 Natrialbaceae archaeon | reverse complement strand
CGCATCCGGTCTCCGGGGAGACCGCACCGATAACGATGGGGCACGAGTTCAGCGGGATCGTCAGCGAGGTCGGCGACGACGTCACGTCCGTTTCCGAGGGGATGCCGGTCACCGTCAACCCGATCCACTGGTGTGGCGAGTGCCGGTCCTGTCTCGAGGGCAAGTACAACCTCTGCGAGTCGCTCGGTTTCGTCGGGTTGTCGGGCGGCGGCGGTGGGTTCGCGGACAGCCTGGTGGTCTCGGCGGAGAAGGTCGTTCCGCTCCCCGAGGACCTCCCGCTGGAGTACGGGGCCCTCGTGGAACCGCTCGCGGTCGCGCTTCACGCCGCCCGTGAAACCGGCCTCCAGGCCGGGGATTCGGTCGCGGTCTTGGGGAGCGGTCCGATCGGCCTCTCCGTGATCCAGGTCGCCCGGGCCGCGGGTGCGACGCCGATCATCGTCTCGGAACCGCGGGCAACGCGTCGCGACTTCGCCGCCGACTGTGGCGCGGACGTGCTCATCGACCCGACCGAGGAAGACGCCGTCGAACGGATCCGCGAGGAAACGGGTGGTGGCGTCGACGTCGCCTTCGAGGTGGCCGGCATCTCCGCCACCTACAACGCCGCCATCGAAAGTACGCACAACGACGGCCGCGTCATGGTGGTCAGCATCTGGGAAGGGGAGGTCGAGACGAACCCGAACACCATCGTCCTGTCGGAGCGAACGGTCCGCGGTTCGATCGCCTACCAGGGCGGTCCGCGGTCCGGCGAGGAGTTCGGGATGGTCATCGACATGCTGGCGGACGAGCGACTCGATCCCGAAGCGCTGATCACCGGCCGGATCGACCTCGGTGACGTCGTCGACGACGGGTTCGAGGCCCTGCTCGACGAGGAGAGCGACCAGGTGAAAATCCTCGTCAGTCCGTGAGCAAGTCCGGTCGCTACTCGTTCCGGGTTTCGTGAACGCCGAGGAAGCGGGCCGGAAGGGATTTGAACCCGATGCGAGACTTCGCTTTGCTCGTCTCGCGTGATTCAAATCCCACCGGCGTCGCTCTTCATTGCTCACTTCGTTCGCAAGAAGAGCGGGCCGGAAGGGATTTGAACCCCTGACCGACGGATTAAGAGTCCGTCGCTCTGCCTAACTGAGCTACCGGCCCAACGCATTCCGACCTAACGGGGTGGTACTGAAATACGTTTCTCTTTCCGGCGGGAACCGCAGGCCGTCGGCGCGACACCTGTCCTGCATATTTCGGCCACTCAAGACCCCCGACGCCCCGATGCCGCGGCAGTTAAGTGTCGCCCGACCGGAGGTGGAAATCATATGAGTACAGGGGTCGCGCCGTCTTCCACCTCTTCGTACGCCATCCTCGGATGTGGAAGCGTCGGCCACGCCGTCGCCGACGACCTCGTCGAACACGGAAAGGACGTCCTCATCATCGACAAGGACGAAAACCGGGTCGAGACGCTCCGCGATCAGGACCTCAACGCCATGACGGCGGACATCGCCGATCCGGCAATCGCCGACGAAATCGTCGATCGGGACATCGTCCTGATTCTGGCCTCGGACGTCGAGGCAAACAAGGCCGCTGTCAGACACGTCCGGGAGCGGGACGGCGACCAGTACATCGTCGCCCGGGCGAGCGATCCGGTGTCCGCGGACGAACTCTCGGACCTCGGAGCTGACGTGACGATCAACCCGTCGACGGTCATCGCCAACTCCGCTCTTCGATCGATCGAGTCCGGAGAACTCGAGTTCAAGGCCCGGCAACTCCGCGACCAGATCGAGGAGACCAAAGACAGCCTGGGCATCATCGTCCACGAGAGTCCGGACCCGGACGCCATCGCGAGCGCCGCTGCGTTGCAGGCGATCGCCGATCACCTCGGGATCGAGGCCGACATCCTGTATTTCGGCGACATCGGTCACCAGGAGAACCGGGCGTTCGTCAACCTGCTGGGGCTCGAACTCAACGAGTGGGACGAATCCGAGGATGACCAGTACGACACCATCGCCGTCGTCGACCACGCCAAGGCCACCGAACAACCGATCCAGGTCGCGGTCGACATCCTGATCGACCACCACGAACCCGAGGAGAACTTCGACGCCGACTTCGTCGACGTCAGGCCGAACATGGCCTCGACCTCGACGATCATGACGAAGTACATCCAGGAGTTCGACATGAAGGTCAGCGAGGAGGTGGCGACGGCCCTGCTGTATGGCATCCGGGCCGAAACGCTGGACTTCAAGCGCAACACGACTCCCGGCGACCTGACGGCGGCCGCGTACCTCTATCCCTTCGCCAATCACGACACGCTCGAACAGGTCGAGTCGCCCTCGATGTCGCCCGAAACGCTGGACGTCCTGGCCGAGGCCATCCAGAACCGCGAGGTCCAGGGCAGTCATCTCATTTCGAACGCCGGGTTCATCAGCGACCGCGAGGCGCTGAGCCAGGCCGCCCAGCAACTCCTGCATCTCGAAGGGATCACGACCTCGGCCGTGTTCGGCATCGCCGAGGAGACCATCTACGTCGCCGCCCGATCGAAGGACATCCGGGTCAACATCGGGAAAGCCCTCCACGACGCCTACGGCGACATCGGCGAGGCCAGCGGCCACTCCACGCAGGCGGACGCCGAAATCCCCCTGGGCATCTTCACCGGGATCGAAGCCAGCGGGGAGAACCGGGACACCCTGCTCAAGCTCACCGAAGAAGCCGTCACGACCAAACTCTTCGACGCGATGGGCGTGGAAAGCAGCGAAAGTGGAAACGGTAACTAGACGATTGCTCCGCCCTCTTCTTCAGTGTCGCCGAGTCGCTCGACGACGTCGTTGACCAGGACGACGTCGCCGACGGCCCGGACCCACCGGTAGGGAATGATGACGCCCCGTGCGTCACCGACCCGATCCGAGAAGAACGTGCCGTTCAGTTCCGTCAGCGCCAACCCGGTAACGACCTCTCCGTCGACGTCGAGGCGCACGTCCTCGATTTCGCCGACGAACAGGCCGTTGTTCGAGTACACCTCCCGCCCCACGAGCGTCGTGATCTCCTGTGGAGTTCGGTCCATACAGGGTGGTATTGGGGCGAGGCCTTAATTGTTAGTCAGACGGTCGCAGGGGACGGGGCCGGAATGCGGACCGATCGGATACTTACAGGGCATCCAGCACCCGCCCGAACGCGGCTAACCCGTCGCCCATCGCGGCGGGATCGCCACCGAGGCTGATGCGGACGGCATTCTCGTCGCCGAAGAACCGCCCGGGCACGACCAGCACGCCCTCCTCCCAGGCCGCCTCGCTAACCCGATTGCCGTCCGCGCGGTCGTGGGCCAGGAACGCGAAACTCGCGCCCTCGAAGACCGTTCCCCGGACGTCGTCGCGCTCGTTCGCGAAGGCGGCCAGCCGTTCGTAGTTCCGTTCGAGATGCGCTCGCGTCTCCGCGGCGAGCGTTTCCCAGTGGGCGAGGGCGCGGCGGCCGAGGTGACGGCTGGGATCGGCCATGGCCGGGAAGTGTGGCGCGATCCGCCGGACGTCCTCGACGAACGAGGGATC
>DATFIX010000173.1:0-3875 GCA_035269625.1 Natrialbaceae archaeon | reverse complement strand
CAGGGAATGATGGCGGCGCTTTTCGTCCCCACGCCCTCGCCGAAATCTATGGGGCGGGTTCGCCACCCGAGCGGGACGGTCACGATTTCGCCGTCCCGGCGGACGACCCCACCGACGTCGAGGTGCTCGACCGCCGTCTTTGCCGTTCCCGGCGATGGGCCGCCCTTCACGGCGATCCCGAGCGCCAGGTGATTGGCCGACGGCAGGCGGTCGGCGAGGTGGGCAGCGAGACAGTCCGACGGCACCACGTCGAACCCGACCGCCGGCAGGAGGGTGACGCCGGCCGCCTCGGCCGCCGCTCCCCGGCCCGCGATCGCTTCGAGGACGGTGTACTCGCCAGTGATGTCGAGGTAGTCCGTGCCGCCGGCGAGACAGGCCTCGACCATCGGGTCGGCGGTCTCGGAGAACGGGCCGGCACAGTGCATGACGGCGTCGTGATCCGCGACCACGCCCTCCAAAGGATCGGTGTCGTCGAGCGAAACGGCCTCGACGGGTCGGCCGAGGTCGTTCGACTGCTCCCGGAGGCGGTCGCGGTTTCGCCCCGCGAGCGTGACCGAAAGACCGCGATCGATCGCTTCCCTGGCGATCAGCGACCCCGTGTAGCCGTAGGAGCCGTAGACGAGGAGGGACATGAAACAATGCAACGGCGGGCAGGTCTTGATCGTTCGGGTCGGTCGACGGGCGTGGACGGTCCAGGGACCCTGCAAGCGCACCTCTCAGGCGGGATCCGCGTCGGCGCGGTCGGCCATCCGGTCGGCGAACAGCAACCCGACGGCGTCGTTGGCAGCGTGAACGAGGATCACGACGGGAAGGCTTCGGGTCCAGAGGTACAGCGCGAGCAGGATCACCGTGGGTTGAGCCATTTGCAGAGCGGCCTCGCGGCTCCAGGTGTCGCCGACGTGAGCGGCCAGAAACGCCACGAGCGAGATGGCCGCGCCGAGCAGGGGACTGCCCGTGAGCGTAGCGACCCGTTCGATCGTGTAGCCTCGGTATGGGATTTCTTCGGTGACGCCCGCCGTGCCCGCCACGAACAGGCGTTCCGAGATCGAGAAATCCGCGAATTCGGCCACTCCGGCAGCCAGGTCCTCACCGGTCCCGAGGCGAGCCCAGAGCGGCTGGAGGACGACGTTCGCGCCGAGCATCACGACGAGACCACCGATCACCCAGCCGACGAACGGGACCGGACCACCAACTCGCCACCCGATCGATGCCAGTCCCTGCCCTTCGACGAGCAGAACATATCCGACGACTGCGGCCGGAACGAGCCACTTCCAGCGGTGCGGTTCGAGGCCGTCGTCGGGCCTGTCGAGGGACTCCATGAGACGCGATCGCGCTTCGAACCCGCCGAGAGCGATGACAAGCCCCACGATCGTGAGGGGCAGGGTCATCGATGGAGCCCCTCCAGAACGAGCGTCTCGAGTGCCCCGGTAAGATCCGGTCCCGAACTGTAATGGCGGTGACTGGCGGCGCGCTGGTTCGCGGCGAGCACCAGTTCCGCCACTGCGTCCGAGTCGATCGCCGCGAACACACCGGCTTCGATCCCCCGATCGAGCGTCTCGACGAGTTCCTCCCGGACCAGCGCCTCCATCTCGCGGAGTTCGTCGGCGACGGCCTCGTGATGCCGTGCGGCAGCGTCCAGTTCGACGTACGTCCCAACAGTCACCGTCGCGTCGTCGGCGTCGGATTCGAGCGCGCCGACGAGGACATCGATGAGGGCGTCGAACCGTTCGTCCGGATCGTCGGGAAGGTCGGCGAACGTCTCGTGGACTCGTTCGCGTTCGGTAGCGACGAAGGCGGCGAGCAACCCCGCCTTGCTCTCGAAGTGGTGGTGAATGAGCGACTGACTCCCCTCGAACTCCTCGGCAACGTTGGCCATCGAGAGGCCGGCGTACCCGTGTTCTGCGAGTGCGATGCCGGTCGCCTCGAGGATCCGATCGCGCGTGTCGGTCATTGATTGATCGATCAGTCAACAGCCGGAAAACGGTTTCGACTCGGATCGATACCGAGGTCCGTTCGTCCCCCCGAAACCCTGCCGAGGCCGTGGCGCTCAAACCATCCGGGACCGAAGGTGAGGTCATGAGCGACGACTCGACGGAAATCGTCGCCCTCGACCGAGTTCCCGAGGACTCGACGTTCCTATTCACGGTTCGGGACGTTGGCGGGGACGCGAACCCAGACGGAAACGGCGACTGCCGGGAAGCCATCCTCCTCCGCGAGGACGACGACGTCGTCGGGTGGCTCAACTACTGCCAGCATTTCACTCACATCCGTCTCGACAAGGGATCTGGCGCCACCCGACGCGACGGGGAGGTGCTCTGCACCAACCACGGCGCCATGTTCGACGTCGAATCCGGCCTGTGTACCCACGGCCCCTGTGAAGGGGCGTACCTGGAAGAGATCGGCGTCAGTGCGGAAAACGGCACGGTCTACCTGACCGACGACCGCTTCGAGTTCGTCGAGACCGGCGGCTTCGAGGCCGACGACTTCGACCGATCCTCGACCTCGAACGTGGAGTTTTGAGATAGCTCTCGGGCGAAACGAACAGCCAGAAACAGCGTCGTTCTCTCTGTGCTCCGCCCTGAAACGGATCGGGGCGGGATGCGGCGACCGTCGTGCGATACAGGGACCCGACTACAGCGTGCGTTCCTCGACCATCTCGATGGCGTCGGTCGGGCAGACGTTGGCGCAGATGCCACAGCCCTTGCAGTAGTCGAGGTCGATGTTCAGGTCCGTGTCGAACACGTCGTCGGGACAGTGCGTGTAACACTCGCCGCACTCGACGCACGCGTCGTCGTCGAGCACCGGGCGGAACGTCCGCCAGTCCCCGGTCTTGCCGGCGGCCGCCTCGGTCGGCTGGCTGGCCGCCACGATCATTTCCTCAACCTCGACGTCGATGTCAGTGTCGAAAGTTCCCATGGATTACACCTCGGTTGCGTTCTCGTAGGCCTCGCGGGCCGCCTTCATGTTCGCCTCGCCGAACTCCTCCTCGATGACGCGGGCGACGGTGTCGATGTCGGCGGCGTCCGTTCGCGCGACGGCCCCGAGGATCGGGGTGTTGACGATCGGCGTCCCATCGACCGACAGGTCGTAGTCCAGGGCGATCGACGTCGCGTCGACCGCGACGATGCGGCCGTCGTGGTCGACGAGGTCGGGCTCCGTCGTGTTGATGACGACGATGCCGTCCTCGTCCAGCCCGGCAGTGACGTCCTGGATGTCGACCAGCGACTCGTCGAGGATCACGACCATGTCGGGCGAGGAGACGCGGCTGTACAGCTTGATCGGCTGGTCCGCGATGCGGTTGTACGAGGTCAGCGGTGCGCCACGGCGCTCGGCACCGTAGAAGCTGAACGCGGTGGCCTGCCGGCCGTCCTCGAAGGCAGCCTGACCGAGCAGCTGGCTGGCGGTCATGCCACCCTGTCCGCCACGGGAGTGCCAGCGGATCTGGATCATGTCGAGCGCGGGAACGAGCGCGCCCTCGGATTGCGTGCTCATTAGAGGTCACCTCCGAACCACTGGGTCTTGCCGGGTTCGGCGTTCAGCGCGATGTCGACCATGTCGTCCCACTCGACGTTCTGGCCGCCGATGCCGGCGATGACGCTGGCGACCGGCTGGTCGAGCGCCAGTTTGACGTCCTGGGTCACGATGCCGCCACGACCGAACGAGGTCGACCGGTCGAGGACGACGACCTTCTCGGCGTCGCCGACGGCCTCCCTGAAGCGCTCCTCGGGGAACGGCGTCTGGAGGATCGGTCGGACGACACCCGCCTCGATGTCGTGTTCCTTGCGGAGCACGTCGGCCGCGACCTCGGCCTCGCGGGCCAGGGTCCCGAGCCCGACGATGACGAGGTCGGCGTCGTCGGCCTTGTCCTCGTGGAC
>DATFIX010000172.1:0-8304 GCA_035269625.1 Natrialbaceae archaeon | reverse complement strand
CGCCGGGTTCAGCCTCGGCGGGTGGGTGACGAACCTCCATCGGGCACACCACGGAACGGCGGCGGTCTACGCGCCGCTGTTCGCCGGCGCGGCGCTGGACGACCTGTTCACCGAATCGGTGTACCGGGGGATGGTGGGCCCCGCGGGGCAGGTGGCACCGGAACGACTGCACGAGGTGCTGAACTTCGAGGAGCGCGTGGCTGAAGCCCCGACTGCCACGGTGCGGGCGATGTTGGGGCAGTACGATCGGATCATCCGCCTGGAACCCCAGCGTCGGTGCTACGACGACGCGGACCTCTCGATCGTCCCGAAGGGCCACGTCACCGGGAGCCTGGCCGGGGATCGGTTGCGCCGGCACGTCGTGGATGCGGTCGAGGGGGTGTGAACGATGGGGCGAGATCGTAGTGCGGACGGGGACTCCGGCGACCTGACCGAACCCAGGGAGCTTTCGCGAAACGGCGTCCGGCTGGTCTATCGAACCGACGGCGATCCGGACGCCCGGCCCCTGGTCCTCCTCCACGGCCTCGGTGCGGACCACTCGATGTGGGGCCCGCAGATCGACCGGTACCCCGACGAGGGGTACCACCTGATCGTCCCGGACGTCCGCGGCTTCGGCGACTCGGACCCGGTGCCGTCGTTCGAGATCGAGGATTGCGCCGACGACCTCGCCGCGATCATCGACGATTACGGCGTGGACGCGGCGGCGGTCGCCGGGGTCAGCATGGGGAGCCTGATCGCCCAAGTGTTCGCGGCGAAGTATCCGGAACGGGTGACCAGGCTCGTCCTCTCGGACACGTTCAGCAGCGTCCACGGGGTCCGGGCCCGGGTGCTTTCACGAGTGGCGACGGCGATGCTCTCCATCGTGCCGACGGGGCTCCAGATCCGACTCGTCGAATCCCAGTACGACGCGCCGGCGGACGAACCGATTCGCGAGTACTTCCGGACGCAACTCGTCGAGACCGACCGGGACCAGCTCGTTCGCGCTCGCCGGGCCGTCAACGCCTTCGACGGTCGCGACGACCTGCACCGGATCGACGCCCCGACGCTCGTCGTGGTCGGGGACGACAATCCTGGGTGGTTCGTCGAACTGGCCCGCGAGACCGCCGAGGGAATCCCCGACGCTCGGTTCGAGGAGCTACCCGGCGGGTCCGATCCGTCGAACCTGACCGCGACGGACGCGTTCGACGACGCCGTCCTCGCGTTTCTGGCCGACGCCCGCTCGTGATCAGAACTCGACGACCTTCGTTGACTCGTCCTTGAGGTACTCGGTCAGGGGTTCGCCCATGTATTCGACGGTGATGCCGAGGTCCGCCAGGTCCTCGGCGACGCCGTAGTTCTCGGCGCAGGCGCGACAGGCTTCGAGGACGACGCCCTCCTCGTCCATCTCCGCCAGCAGTTCCTGCAGGTCGTCGTCTTCGGCCAGCAGGGGCGAGGACGGTCCCCAGACGATCAGTCGGACGTTCTCCCACCAGCCGTGCTTTTTGGCGTTCAGCGTATACATGAACGCCATCTCTTCGGCGAATTCCTTGTCGCCGCGCGTCCAGAGCACGGCGAGCGTGTCGAGGTCGGACATCTGTGATCCCGTGTCCACCGACGCCCCGGGAGAATATAGCGTCCCGGGGACTGACTCGGGACCGTCAGGGCGTGGCCAGCGGCCGACCGTCGGGAGCTTAATACCCGGCCTTCGAACGGGTCGTCGATGAACACCGATTCCCCCGACGACGAGTGGTTCACCGTCGAACGGATCGACGACGACACGATCGCTATCAGCGAGTACGGCCACGAGGAGCAGGTCCACTCCTACCTCGTCGAGGGGACGGACCGCGCCGCCCTGATCGACACCGGCCTGGGCGTCGGCGACCTGGAATCGATCGTCCGGGACCTGACCGACCGGCCGATCCTGGTCGTGACCACCCATGCACACTGGGATCACCTCGGCGCCCACGAGGCGTTCGACGCCATCGCCGTCCACGAGGCCGAACGCGAGTGGCTGGCGGAGGGGATCGACGATCTGGACGTCGAAAACGTCCGGGACTGCCTGACGAACGATGCGACGCGGCCGCTGCCCGAGGACTTCGACCCGGACGCCTACGAGGTCCCCACCGCGAATCCCACCCGGATCATCGCGGACGGCGACGAGATCGACCTCGGCGGCCGACGCCTTCAGGTCCTCCACACGCCCGGGCACTCGCCGGGGCACTGCTGCCTGCTCGACCCGGATCGGGGCCACCTGTTCGCCGGGGACCTGATTTACGCGGGCCCGTTGCTGGTCCACTTCGAATCGACGGATCCCGATGCGTTCGCGGAGTCGGTCCGCCGGATCGCCGACCTGGACGGGATCGAGCGGGTCCTGCCGGGGCACCACGACCTCGACTTGCCCGCCGATTTCCCGACCCGCGTTCGCGAGGCCGTCGACGAACTCGATAAGGACGAACAACTCCACCACGGCAGCGGAACGCACGAGTTCGACGGGTTCGAGATCGTGCTCTGAACCTGTCCGGGTCGACGTTGGGCCTTCGCCGCAGGTTCGGAACCGGGACGGTCGTTCCCAGCGACACGATTCCCATCGTACGCCTCCCGGGATCCATCTCGCTGGGGCCGGCACAGAGAAGTATTTTTCCCTACAATTCGATCGAATCATCTAATTACCTATCTATCGTGACTCGCGTTCCAGGTTAGCTGACCTACCTCGAGCGAGCGACGGTCGAATTCGACCGGCATTGCCAGGATGGGAGCCACCGATAACCGATGCTGTATTCCAGGCGTTCGGCAGAGAGGGTCAGGAATCGGTGGAATAAATCCATCGGCCGTCAACGGTCGTGCGTCGGATCGAATCATGGGATCTCGGGAGTTTCGGGATCCGTATCGAGACGACGGCCTCAACTCGTCTGTAAACGGTCTGTGAGGGCGTAGTCTGCCACTTTCGAGGATCGGACGCATTCCCTCGGCAGCGGACGCCGGGACGGATAGCGTTGCAGTGTATGGGCCCTTAATAACATAATCAAAGGTATTATTTTATTCTGACTATTATCGCCCCGAGGGGCTACGACCGGACGGTGCCAGTTCGCTCCGACGGGGCGTTCGGGTTGCCGACTCGTTCGCCGCCAGTGGGGGCTTTTTGCTCACCGGGAACGACGTATCGACGTGTCAATGGCCACCACTTGCCTTACGGGCGGTCGGGTCGTCGACGGCACGGGGTCACCGTGGGCCCGGGGGGACGTCGTGATCGACGGTGAAACGATCGTCGCCGTCGGGACAACGGACGCCTCGGTCGATCGGGTGATCGACGTGGACGGTGCCGTCGTCGCGCCTGGATTCGTCGATATCCACACCCATTCCGACTTCACGCTACCGGCCAACCGCGACGCCCACTCGAAAGTCCGACAGGGCGTGACGACTGAAGTCGTCGGGAACTGCGGGATCAGTGCCGCGCCGCGTCACGGCGACGCCGCCGGCGCCGTGGCCGAGGGGTTCGAGAGTCGCGGCCTCGGCGACGTCGTCGATTCGACGGCGTGGACGACGACGGGGGAGTATCTCGATTACCTGGAAACCGGCGGCGTCTCGGTGAACGTCGCGACGCTCGTCGGCCACGGGAACGCCAGGGCGGCGGCCATGGGGTTCGACGACCGCGACCCGACGGCCGCGGAACTCGATCGCATGCGGTCGATCGTCGCCGACGCCATGGCTGAGGGTGCCGTCGGGTTCTCGACGGGGTTGACCTACCCGCCCGGTGCCTACGCGGGCACCGACGAACTGGTCGCCCTCGCGCGCGTCGCGGCCGAGCACGACGGGATCTACGCGACCCACGTTCGCGACGAGAGCGACGACCTGTTCGAGGCCGTCGAGGAGGGCATCGCGGTCGGGCGACGGGCGAACGTCCCCGTCCAGGTGTCCCACCACAAGGCGATGGGCGCGGACAACTGGGGGGCGATCCGGTACACGCTCCGGAAACTCGAACTGGTTCGCAAACGCGAGGGCGTCGAGGTGCAGGTCGACCAGTACCCCTACACGGCGTCGTCGACGAGTCTCGGTGCCCTGCTGCCGGAGTGGGCGCACGACGGCGGGACCGAGGAACTGCTCGCCAGACTGGACGACGAGGCGACGAGGGCCCGGATCGCCGACGAACTCGCCGATCGGGTCGACTCGTGGGACGACGTCCTCGTCACGAACGTCCAGGCCGAACGCCTCCAGGACGTTCAGGGGCGAACGATCGCGGAGATCACCGCCGAACGCGACGACGATCCGGCACCCGAAACGGTGGTGATGGACCTGGTGCTGACGGATCGGGACCGGGTTCGCCACGTCCACTTCTCGATGGACGAGACCGACGTCGAGACGGTCATGCGCCACCGACTCACCGCGATCGGGAGCGACGGGAACTCGCTCGCACCCGAGGGACCGCTGGGCGAGGGCGTCCCACATCCGCGAAGCTACGGGACCTTCCCCCGCGTCCTGGGGACGTTCGTCCGCGACCGTGGCGTCCTGGACCTCGAAGCGGCAGTCCACAAGATGACCGGGATGCCGGCGTCCCGGATCGGACTCGACGACTGCGGCCTCCTGCGGCCGGGCATGCAGGCCGACGTGACCGTGTTCGACCCCGGCCGCGTGGCGCAAGGGGGCGATTTCCTCGCGCCCGACGTCTACCCGGAGGGGATCGAGCACGTGCTGGTGAACGGCCAGTTCGTGATCCGGGACGGCGAGCACACCGGGCAGCGTCCCGGTGTCGCGATCGGACGATCCGATTAGCGCTCGGTCGGCGTGGGCACGCAGTCGTTGCCGACGGTCGCCCGCCACCGGGCACCGCTCGCGAGTGCTTCCGGACGATCCGCTCCCAGTGAGATCTCGAGAAACGGGTGCTCGCACGCGTTGCCGAACGTCCCCCGGAAAAACGTCTCGCCGCCGGCGAACAGGCACGTGCTGACGGTCGTCGATTCGGCCTGCGCCGCGATGGAGTCGGCGGCCGCCGAGGGGTGGCGACAGATCGAGTCCGGCCCCGGTCCGTTCCGGTGATCCGTCGCGAAGGCCAGCAGGTCAGCGGCCGCGATTTCGCCGTCGAGTTCCTCGACGATTTCGAGAGCTCGATCGAACCGCTTCCGGGAACTCGGGTAGATGGCCGCTTCCCGTGCGGGGAAGTGATTGCTGCGGACCACGACGTCCCCGGCGATCGGCCGCGCTTTTGCCGCGTCGGGATCGAGTTCGATCGTGGCCGCTTTCTCGCCGTCGACGACGAACAGGTTGAGGCCCTTGGATCGCTCGACCGGTACGGACTCG
The DNA here is from genome assembly GCA_035269625.1 of Natrialbaceae archaeon. Classification (GTDB taxonomy): domain Archaea; phylum Halobacteriota; class Halobacteria; order Halobacteriales; family Natrialbaceae; genus DATFIX01. Next base: position 3,033 of record DATFIX010000172.1, on the reverse strand, counting down.
GCCAGATCCTCGGCCTCCGCGACCGAATCGCACTCCTCGAGGATGCGCCGGATCAGGACGCCGTTCCGGACGTACTCGCTCTCGTCGAGGTCCTCGTCCGCGAGGTCGACGAACGAGTTCGCCGCGGCGAGCCCCCGGTCGTTGACGCCTTGGAACACGGCCGGGGTCATCGACGTGGACAGCGAGACGAAGCCGTGGTGATCCCCGGTCGCCGGTCGTTCGACGATCGCCTGTGGCTGGAGACCCTTCGCCTTGACGTCCCGGACTTTCAGGAGCATCGGCGCACCCGTGGCGCTCGCCTCGGGGGCGACAATGGCCGTCGTACATCCTTCGCCGGCCCCGCCATCGTCGGCGGACCCTTCGTCATCGTCGCCGTCGTCGATCGCCTCCTCGACGACGTCCGAAGCCCGGAACATGTAGCGCAGGATCGACGACCGAGGGGCCGGCAGTGCGTCGACCATGCCCTCGATTTCGTCCTGAAACCGCGCCGGGTAACTCCGGTAAACGGCCTCGGCCGTCTCGGCGTGGGCCTCCCGATCGACGCCGTCGCGTTTTGCGATCTCGTCCAGCGTCTCGATCGCTTCCAGCGCCGGCACGCGCTCGCGATGCGCGCGCTGACGCCCGAAGTCGTAGTGCCAGGAACTCATTCCGCCGCCTCCGTACACGCCAGTGTCCGCGTTGCGTTCGGACCCGTCACAGTGCGTGAGCCAACACCTGCCACGGATATATAGCCGACGATGCGGCTGCCGTCTTTCAGAACTCGTCTCCCAGGATCGCCCTGGCGAGCACTTCCGTGCCGGTCTCGATGGCCGCCGGATCGGTCTCCTCGGCGGGGCTGTGGCTGATCCCGTCGACGCTCGGGACGAAGACCATCCCGGTGGGGACGCCCGAAAGCTGGAAGTTCATGGCGTCGTGGCCCCCGCCGCTGGGGAGGCGTCGATACGCGACGCCGGTCGCGGCCGCGGCGTCGGCGAGCGCGTCGACGACACGCTCGTCGAGGTCGACGGGCTCCGACCGGTCGATCGGCTCGGGATCGATTTCGACCTCGCGACGGTCAGCGATATCGGCCAGCGCCTCAAGCAACCGCGATTCGACCTCGTCGCGATACGCTTCGTCGTTGCTCCGGAGGTCGATCGGGAAGGTCACCTCGCCGCACACCTTGTTGATCGCGCCCTCGACGGCCATGACGTCCCCGACGGTCGCCACGACGTCGCCCGATTCTGCGGCGTCGGTGCCGATCCGCTCGACGGCGAGGATCGCCTCGGCGGCCGCGGCGAGCGCGTCGTGGCGGAGGCCCATGGGCGTCGCCCCGGAGTGGTCGTCCTCGCCCGTGACCGTCACGCGGTAGCGCACCGGCGCGCGGATGCCGGTGACGACGCCGATGGACTCGTCGGCCTCGTCGAGCACGCGACCCTGTTCGATGTGCAACTCCAGGAACCCCGCGACGGCGTCGAGGTCGATCGTCGGCGCTGCCAGGTTCTCGGGGTGGATCCCGGCCTGCTGCATGGCCAGCCAGAGCGGGACGCCCTCCTCGTCGGTCGCCGAGAACTCGTCCACGGTGAGGCGGCCGAGGGCACCGCGACTCCCGATCGTGTGATGGCCGAACCTGGCCGACTCCTCGGCCCGGAAGACCGCGAGCGTCGGGGGGCGTGGCGGCGTCTCGTCGCTCGCGTGGACGGCCTCCATCGCTTCGAGTGCGGTGACGACCCCGAGCGGCCCGTCGAGGCGGCCGCCGTTGTACACCGAATCGAGGTGACTGCCCAGGTAGAGCGATTCCGGGGCGTCCGGGTCGCGCGTCGCGAAGAGGTTGCCCAACGAGTCCGTGCGCACGTCGTAGGCGTCGGGAAGTTCCGACCGGAGGTAGTCGAACGCCGCGTTCTCCTCGTGCGAGTAGGCCAGCCGGGTCACGCCGCCGCCGTCGGTGTGACCGATCGCCCAGAGGTCGTCGAGTCGCCGCCGGATTCGGTCGGGATCGATCGCCGAGAGGGACATCGTGGAAGGCTGAACAGACGATGCCCGCGGTATTAAGAGTGACCGTCGGTGGGGCCCGTCCCCGGTCGGAACGGTCGGCCGCGGCGGAGACACCCGCCCCCTCGTGAGAAGCGTTAAGCCCGGCGCACGAGACGTGTGAACCGATGACGGACATCGCCAGCACGATCGAGGACTGCGGGGCCATCCGGCGCGGCCGGTTCGAACTCTCGGACGGGTCGCTGATCGACTACTACGTGGACAAGTACGCCTTCGAGACCGACCCCGAGACGCTCGGGCGGGTCACGGACGCCATCGTCGAGCGCCTCGACGGACGGGAAATCGACGTGCTCGCCGGGCCGGCACTGGGTGCCGTCCCGCTCGTCACCGCGGCGTCGCTCCGTCTCGGCCTCCCCTCGGCGTTCGTTCGCCTCGGCGAGAAGCGGGCGGGGACGCAGGCACGGATCGAGGGGACGATCGAGAAGGGCCAGCGCGTCGCGATCCTCGAGGACGTGACCATGACCGGCGCGACGATCACGGAGACTGCCGCCCTGGTCGAGGACGCGGGCGGGGTGGTCGAGGCGCTGATCGTGGTCGTGGACCGCGACGAGGGCGCTGCCGAACGGGTCGCGGAGGCCGGGTACGAACTGGAGTACCTGACCCGGGTCGGCGAGGATCTGGGGATCGAACCGGGGGAGTGAGAGGGCTCCGGGACGGCCGCCTTCGGTTACGCCCTACGGCGTCACGACGCCGCGCCCGTCCTCGATCGCGATTTCCGTATCGTACGGCGCGGACAGCTCGGCGAGGCCTTCCAGGATCCGGTTCGCGGTTTCTCCTTCGGCGAGGAACGGACGTCCGCGGCGAGGCCGACCGTTCTCGAAGCCCAGATCGAGCGGGTGGAGTTCGATCCGCGCGAGGTCGCCGTCCTCGAACGTACAGACGGGCAACACCGACTCCCAGTAGCCCGAGTCCGAGAGGAAACCGATTCTCGCTGGGGATTCGTCCGCCTCGTCAGTATCGTCCGCGTCGGCACCCTCCTCGCTCTCGCCGGCCGTCTCGAACACC
>DATFIX010000171.1:0-14830 GCA_035269625.1 Natrialbaceae archaeon | reverse complement strand
GTCCGCCCCGGAAGCGCGCGGCGACCCGCCGACCCGGTCGTCGACGTGATCGTTCGAACTCATGCCGACCACCGTTTGCGAGTTCGCTCCAGCGCCATCGCGAGCGATTCGTCGCGCTGCCAGTCGACGACGCGGATCTGGTGTTTCCTGAGGTCCGAGATCCGGTTGCGCCGTCGAACCCGTTCGACCGTATGCCCCACCGTGTCGTCGTTCGTGACGTCCGGCGAGATGACCGTTACCAGGTGGCCGTGGGCGTCGAACAACCGGGCCGTCCGCACGATCGCGTCGTCGGTCAGCGGCGAGAGGAGGATCACCTGTGCGTCGGCCGGGAAGCGTTCCCTGAGTTTTCGCCGACGGAGGTAGATCGAGAAGTACTCCTCGTCCGGCGTCGGCGAGAACGACGGGTGCGTGGCGAGCAACTCGCGCGCTCTCGCCCGGTGTTCGTTGCCCGTTCCGGGGGCCAGCCAGACGTCCTTGGGGCTCAACGCTGCGATCCCGACCCGGTCGCCCGTTTCGAGTAGCGCCGTGAAGAGCCGTCCGGCCGCGTCGACGGAGCGATCGACCGCGTGGAGACTGTTCTCCTCGGCCTGCAGGTACGCCTCCTTGCGGAGGTCGAGCAACAGGACGACCGTCGCCATCCGCTCCTCGCGGAACTCCAGCGTCGTGAGTTCCCGCTCGCGGGCGTACCGGTTCCAGTCGATCCGCGAGAGGTTGTCGCCGGGCTGGTACTCGCGGGTCGAGAAGAACTCGACGCCGTCACCGCCCGTATTCGTCTCGACGCGACCGGTGTACTGGGAGGTCAGCCCTCGCAACGGGACCATCGCCGTCGTGTCCAGGGAGGGCGTACACGTGAGCGTCGTGTCCGTCTCGAGGGTTACCTCGCTCTCGATGCTCCCGGCGGGATCGCGAGCGATCGCGAGGAGGTGATCGAAGTCGTGTCGGCCCCGGCGGGCGAGCACGGTGTACTTGAACGTCGCCGCCGCGCCGGGCCGCAACGACGTCGCCAGCCTGGGAACCCCCTTGGAAACGGACAGTGCGGGCGGCACCCCGTCGATCAGGCGCAGATCGGTGAGGATGCTGTCGCCCTCGTTCCGGACGGTGACGGTCACTTCCACCTCGTCGCCAGTCGAGGGGGTCGTCTCGCTCAGCGAACGATGGATCGACAGGGCGACCGTGGGACTCGATCCGATCCGGGCGTAGGCGAGGTACGCGACGCCCACCAGCGAGGCGAGCAGCAGGGACGGCGTCGTGGTGAGGACGCCAAGCCCGCCCGCCAGGAAGACGATCGCTGAGATGCCCCGCCAGTGATTCGTGACCCGGTCGGTCCGGGAGATGATCGCGTTCCCGCCGCTCCCGGTACTGGACTCCTCGACGTCGTCGGAGGCCGACCCGTCGGTCGATCCTTGTCCCTCTCGATCGGTCGAGGGTGACGACGTGCTCGACGATTCCGCCCCCGAGTCCGGTTCCGTCTGCGTCGCCTCCGCACTCATCGTCGATCGTCCTCCCCTTCGGCGAGTCGGCACAGGGCGTAGGCGGCGTGACGATAGTCGCGCTGGAAACTCGTCTCCACTTTGCCGATGCTACGGAGCGTATCCAGGAGCGAAACCTGCTCGGGGTTCTTGTCGGCACCGAAGAAGGCGGCCGCGTTCGGATCGTCGGTCCAGTCCCCTTCGTGGAGCATCTCGACCGCCTCGTCCTCGGAGCAGTTCATGCGCTGGCTGATCGTTTCGATCGCGACCGACCGGAGATCGCGATACACCTCGTTTTGCGACATGGATCGGCCCATGGTATCCTTGAACGAGACGACCTTGACGGACTCGAGCGTCTCGTCGATATCGTCACCGGGCGTCGGGACCCGCAGGGACGCCTCCAGGTCCGGCGTCTCGGCCTCCGAGAACTCCGTGTGCCGTCGCCCGCGTACGATCCGAACCCCCTGGAACAGGATGAGGACTCCGGCCACGAGCACGAACACCTGGGTCGTGGGGACGTAGGCGGCCAGCGCCGGATCGACGACCATCGCGATGCCGGCGACGGCGACGGCTATCCCGACACCGACGATCGTGTCCTTGAAATTCACGACTCCTCACCTCCTTCGTCGCTGTACTGGGCTTCGATACGCCTGAGGGTTTCGACTGCCGTCTGCTCGCGGTCCGCCGTGGGTGCGCGACCGCCATAGCGAACTTCCTCGAACAGTTCCGTCAACCGATCCACGTCGTCGGGCGTCATGCCGGCCTCGACGGCCACGCTGGCGAACTCCCCCGGCGTGCTCGACCGGGGCCGATCGACCTCGAGTTCGGTCGTCATCTCCGCCCAGGCCCGGTAGACCTCGTTCTCGAAGGACCCGGCCTGATCGATGCGGTCGGCCGCGCGGCCCGCGACCCGGCCGATCGCTCCCAGGTCCGGCCTGTCGTCCGATTCGTCGCTGTCCTCCTCGATCAGTTGCTCCTCGAGGTCCTCCGAGGACTGATCGGCGCTCATCACCAGCGCGGCCACGAGGATGGCGACGAAAATCCCCCCGAACACCAGGAGGACGGGCGAAACCTGCGGTTCGCTCACCGCGCTGACCGCCCCGGACAGACCGCCGCCACTCCCACCGCCCCCTCCTTTTTGACCGGCCGACGTCGGCACTGCCAGGTCGAACGGGTTCGAGGGGCCACAGTCCGTCACGAAGAGAAGCATAAACCCGCCGAACACGGCGGTGAGAAACGTCCCCGACGTCGCGAGAAACCGATCCTTACGTTTCGCCAGGACCACCCACAGGCCGACCAGCGCCAGCAACAGCGTCAGTTGCCCCTCCGCCCGGAGGAAGAACGGAATGCAGACGCCGTCGATCGATAGCGACCCCTCTGAGAAGGATTCCGCCAACGGCAATCCGCTCCCGCCTTCGCCATCCATTCCGAAGGACCCACCGTCCTGTCCCCCGGTGGCCGGCGGTCCGGCCCCGATACCGAACCCGCCGGAATCCACCGACTCGTTCGAGTCGAGCGTCGACGCAGCAACGGCGATGACCGCGAGGACGAGGAGGGCAAGCGCTATCGTGCGGAGGGCATCCCTGTCCATACCTGACATCCCGCGAGGCCGCACATTAAAGTTGGCAAATTTCTGTAGAAATCAATTCGGTTCGGAAAAGGAACAACCCCGGTTATGTCGGGAAATCACTCGGCGTCGTGGTCGACTCCCGAGGGGAGCAGACCGAGATCAAGACCCGTTTCGACGAGGTCGGCTGCCCGATCCGCGGGTTCCGGCGCCGGTCGCGTTGCGGGCCTGTCTGCGGAACCGGCCCCGAACGCGACGTCGATGAGGGCATCGCGAGCCGCCGCGTTCTCGAACAGGCCGTGAAGGTACGTTCCGAGAACCTCGTCGCGAGCGGCACCCAGCGAGACCGGGGTCCGGTCGGCCCCGGGACCGTCGAACGGACGCTCGACCTGACCAGTCGCCCGGGTTTCGCCCATGTGGATCTCGTATCCGGTCACCGTCCCGGTCGCGCCGGCGAGTGGTCCGACGCCGTCGAGTTCGAGCGTGGTCCGTTCCACGCGCTTCTCGGGCGAGAAGTCCGTTTCGACGGGGAGCAACCCGAACCCGGGAACGACGTCCTGTTCGCCGGTTCCCTCCACGGCCGCGTTCGTGATCCGCTCGCCGAGCAGCTGGTAGCCGCCACAGAGCCCGACGACCGGGCCCTCGAACCGTCGGAGGGCGTCGTCGAGGCCGGCGTCCCGGCAGGCGAGCAGGTCGTCGACGCTGTTTTTCGTCCCCGGGACCACGACCGCGTCCGCGTCGTCGTAGCCGGCGTCGAGCGGTCGGTATTCCACGCGGACGCCCGGTTCGCGAGCGAGTGGCTCGAGGTCCGTGAAGTTCGAGATTCTGGGGAGTCGGGGGACGGCGATCGTCACCGCGTGCTCGTTCGACACGCCGTCGTCGTCGCCCTCGACCGACCGTTCGCCCTCGGTCGGCAGGTCCACGCTGTCCTCGGCCGGGAGGCCGGGGTCGTTGTAGGGAAGCACGCCGAGGACCGGGACGCCGGTGCGCTCCTCGAAGGCGTCGAGGCCGGGTTCGAGCACCGACCGATCGCCCCGGAACTTCGTGATCGCCGCGCCGACGACGCGCTCGCGGAGGTCCTCGGGAAGCAGTTCGAGCGTCCCGACGAGCGAGGCGAAGACGCCGCCGCGCTCGATGTCCGCGACGAGGAGGATCGACGCGTCGGCAAAGCGGGCAGTCTCGACGTTCGCGAGGTCCCGGTCGTGCAGGTTGATCTCGGCGATCGATCCGGCACCCTCGGCGACGATCACCTCGTGGTCGTCGGCCAGTCGGGCGTGGGCGTCGCGGGCAGCGTCGAGTGCACGGTCCCAGGCGCCGTCGAAGTACTCGCCGGCAGGGTAGTGGCCGAGTGCTTCGCCGTCGATCACCAGTTGGGATTCCCCGTCGCCGCGTGGCTTGAGCAACACCGGGTTGTGATCCGTCGTCGGCCTGACGCGGGCGGCCCGCGCCTGGACGTACTGGGAGACGCCGATCTCGCCGAACCCGTCGCCGGTCGTTCGGGGGACGACCCGCGCGTTGTTCGACATGTTCTGTGCTTTGTAGGGGGCGACGTCCACCCCTCGGTCGTCGAAGGATCGGCACAGGCCGGCGGCGACGGTGGACTTGCCGACGTGAGAGGCGGTCCCGGCGACCAGGAGGGTATCGGTCATCGTCGACCCTCCCGCCACGACCGCGCGACGCGGCGGAGGACGGCGACCGACAGACGGGCTCCGACAGCAACGAGCATTGGGCGAACGTGGCCGCCTGACGGGCAATAATCCACCGGGTTCGCGTCGGTCGCCGGGCGCGCAAAAAGCTATCAATCGGGAAACCGTAACGAATACCATGGTTCGAGCGTTCGTCATGGCGATCACCGCATCGGGGACGTCCGAAGACGCCTGTGCAGCGATCAACGACTTCGAATACGTTCGCGAGGCGCACGTGATCGCGGGGGATTACGACATCATGATCGAGATGGAGAGCGACGAGGTCTACGACCTCCTGCACACCGTCTCGACCGAGTTACAGAGCATCGAGGGGGTCGGATCGACGAGGACCTACATCGCGCTCCAGTGACGCCCAGCCTTCGAGGGCAGTCTGCTTTCGGGTCTCGATAGTCGCGACGAGCATCGTCCGGTCCTCGCGGGAGCGACCGCGTCAGTACTCCGTTCCTTTTCGCGCGGCCTGCCCGGCGTCGATCGGGTGGACTTCCTTCCGGACTTCGCTCACGAGGTCGGCGCGGTCGGTGACGTACTCGGGGCGCTCGTGGCCGCCGGTCAGGACGAGTTCGAGGTCGCCCGGTTTCGCGTCGATCAACGCAAGCAGGTCGTCGGGGTCGATCAGCCCGCGGTTGGTCGCGTACAGCACCTCGTCGAGGAGCAGCATGTCCACCCCCATCTCGGGATCGGCGTCCGAAGGGATGGGCGAATCGCGATCCGCGTCGCGGGTCGCGTCGACCAGTTCCCGGGCGCGCTCCAGGGCGCTCTCGGCACGGGCGGCGTGCTCGTCCTCGACGTCATCGAGGCGTCGGTGCCAGCCGTAGTGGCCGGTCGTCTCGTAGGAGAACCCCGGCATGGCGGCGATGGCGTTGTACTCGCCGCGGACGTCCTCGACGCTCGGGGTGCCGCCCTTCATGAACTGGAGCAGGTGGACCCGGTACCCGTGGCCGGCGGCCCGGAAGCCCATCCCCAGCGCCGCGGTCGTCTTGCCCTTGCCGTCGCCCCACCAGACCTGCACCAGGCCGAGCTCGTCGGGCACGGTCGGTTCGATCGGGCGGGGTTCGGGCGGTTCCTCGATGGCAGCGTCGCCTGCCGCCTCGACGTCCTCGTCGGCGTCGGTCATGCTGGCCGGTTGGGGAGGTCGACAAAAGCCGGTTCGGATTCGGAAAACGAGGCGGGCGCGGATGGCGCGTTCCGAGCAGGATCGAGCAGCGATTTAGCCGTCGTAGTCGGCCAGTTTCCGCAGGAGTTCCAGTTCCTGCTCCAGGGACTCGTCCCCGAGCGCGTTCATCTCGTCCCGGAAGTAGCCTGCAAACCGGTCGAACCGCTCCCGGTAGGTCTCGGAGACGGTGAGGGGTTCGGACTGCTGTTCCCACCGGTCGTCGTAGTCGTCCTCGGGCGGTTCGATGCCCTCCGATTTCGAGACGGGGGCCTCGTCGTCACCTTCGCGTTCGGCGATCATCCAGGATTTCATGAGGTCGGCGTAGCGGGTGAGCAACACGGCCTTGTGGATCCCGCTGTTCGCGTAGTAGTCGGGGTCGCGGTCGGGGATGGCGACGGTTTCCGTGGTCTCGTGGGTCTTCCCGTCGCGGGTCACCCACGACGCCGTCAGGTCGAGTTCGGAGCCGGCCGCGTCGGCCAGTTTGACCAGGACGACGCCGCCCTTGGCCTTCCCCTCGCGCTTGGGCGAGGGGAACAGCGTGTTCACCTTCACGAGGTCCTCGGTAGCGTCCTCGGCCGCCGTAGAGCCGTAGACTTTGGCGACGCTGGCTTCGGGGGCGTCGAGTTCGAGTTGCAGGTCGTACACCAGCGGCGTCACCATGTACTCGAACTCGTCGGCGACGCGCTGTTCGAACTCGTCGGCCGAGTGGACGCTGTAGTAGTTCGCGCCCCGGACCGACGTGATGCCGTCCACGATTTCGGTGTTGAAGTCCACGCCGACGCCGACGAAGGTGGTGTGGATCGAGTCCTCGGCGTAGCCTTCGAGGGTTTCTTCGAGGCTCCCCTCGTCGGTGTCGCCGAGGTTCGGCATCGCGTCGGTCAGGACGATCATCCGGTTTTCCCACTCGCGCTGGTCGGCGTCGGCGTACTCGGCGAGGAGTTCCTCGGCGTCGGTCAGGCCGCCCGAGAGTCGGGTCCCGCCCCCGGCCTCGATGTCCTCCTCGATGTGCCCGCGAATCGCGTCCATGTCCGTCTCGGCAACGGGGTTCAGCGGCTTCGCGACCGTGGACTCGTTGTTGTAGAGCACGACGCCGAACCGGTCGCCCGGCCGGAGCTGTTCGGTCAGCGAGGCGAGGGCCTCCTTCGCGACCTCGATCTTCGGATCGTCGGTGTGGTTTTCGACCTCCTTCTTGTTCCCGAACCGGTCGTAGTAGTACTCGTCGAAGGACGACGACATCGATCCCGAAACGTCGAGCACGACGACGAGATTGAGCTTCTTGCGCGAGAACTCGGACTGTGAGAGCCCCGAGTCCAGCCCGACGGTGAAGTACCGTTCCGTCTCGTCGGCCAGGGGGTCCTCGCTCACCGCCGGCGAGTAGGCCGGGCAGAACGTCGCATTGCAGTTCCCGCTCCCGCCGGTGTCGAAGTAGTAGTCGTAGAACAACCCCTCGTAGGGAATCGAAGACGGAATCGGGAGGAACCCCTCCTCGACGTTCCGGCGGAAGGTGACGACGTCCTTCGCGCCGCCCGCCGCGAGGCCGACGTTTCCGCTCGACGGGGCGTTGGTCGCCATCGCCGTGTACGTGGCACTGGCGTTCTTGCTCCCACCACTGCCGCCCTTGCCACCGCCTTGCCCGAGATCTTTTGGATCGTACTGCCAGTCGTCGATCCGCTGGCCCGGCGGGGCCTTCGTCTGGGTGGGGGTCGGCGTACCGTCCGTGGGCGGCACGTCGGTTGGAGCGTCGGTCGGGCGACCAGTCGTCCCGGCGCCCCCGTCGCCGGAGAGCGAGGCACACCCGGCGAGACCGCCCGCCGCCACGAGCGCGCCGAGTCTAAGTACCTGTCTGCGCGATCGGTTCGTCATGCTTGCGACAACGAGCGGGACGGATAAATCCCCTGTCCAAGCTCAAAGTTCGTTTTCACCAAGAGTGGCGGCGAATCGCGGCGGAGGAGGATCGGCGATTCAGGGTTCGAAGACCTCGGCCCGGACGTCCGTCGAGACGCCGTAGGCCGCGTCCTCGACCGAGACCGGGACGGCGGCTTCGTCGTCGTTCTCGTAGCGAGACTGCAGAGCGGCGTAGACGGCGTCGCGGACCGCGGCGCGGGCGGCCGCTCCGACCCTGGTCGAACTGCCGGTGTACTCCGCCGGTTCGCCCTCGGGGTCGCTGGCGGCGATCACGGCGTCGGAGGTCGTCCCCGGGAATCCGGTCCGGGCGAGCAGCGTGGCGGCCTTGGCCTCGGCAGCGACCGAGAGCAGGTTCGCGAGGGCACCGGGTGCGAGCGACCGCGAGGTCCCGACGATCACGTTGACCGTCCCGGCGACGAGTTCGCCGTCCGGCAGGCCCTCGCCCGTGGGATCCGGTTCGCCCTCGGGGTCCATGGGGAGCGCCGCCGGGTTGTTGATTCCGGCAGTCGCGTAGGCCTCGACCGGTCCACAGCGCGCACCGCGAACGTGGTCGTGATCGACACCGGTGATCAGGGCCGGTCCCGGTTCGTCGAAGCCGGCGCTCGCCAGCCGGTCGTCGACGTATCCCTCGACGTCGTCACAGGACCAGCCCTTCGGGACGGAGACGCTGTAGGCCGCCGGTCCCTCGGACTCGCCGCCGTTCCAGCCGCCAGAGAGCCAGCGAGTTTCCGGACGCCGCAAACGCAGAACGCCGTCCTCGACGGTCGATTCGAACAGCGTCGGTTCGGTGGGCTGTGCCTCGGTCGTGGGGTGGGAGTGTGGTGATTCAGACATGGGTCAGCACTTCCAGCAGTCGGTCGTTCGATTCGCGATCCAGGACGGCCACGCGGACGTGCGAGTCGAGGCCGCGGAACGTCCGGGCGTCCCGGAGGACGATTCCGTTCTCGCGGACAGCATCGAGGAGGGCGTCCACGTCGGCCACACCGTCGGCATTCGGGTCCGTTCCGCCGGTCACGTCGAGCAGGAGGAACGGCGCGTCCGAGTCGTGGACGCCGAAGCGGTCGGCGAGTCCGTCGCGGAGTCGCGCCCGTTCCTCGCGGACTCGCTCCCGGGTCTCGGCAATGAACGCCTCGTCGCGCATGCAGCCCGCACCGACCGCGGCGGCCGGCACCGAGAGGTTCCAGGTCCGGCGGGCCGTCGCCAGTCGATCGTAGAGATCGCCCGTCGCGACGGCGAAGCCCATCCGCAACCCCGGCAGGCCGAACAGTTTCGTGAGCGACCGGGCGACGATCACCCCGGGTTCGCCAGCGAGGCTGGGCAGGTCGGTGAACCCGAGGAACGCCTCGTCGACGAGCAGGGGTATCCCGGCCTCGCGACAGCGCCGGGCGAAGTCGCGGAGTGCGTCCGGGTCGTACGCGTCGCCGGTCGGGTTGTTCGGCGTGCAGGCGACCGCGAGCGCGTGGTCGGCCGGGTCGCGCTCCAGCAGTCGGTCGTGGGCGACGAAGGTGGGCTCGGCACCCTGGAGGCGCACCTCGCGGGCGAACTCGCCGAAACTCGGGGTCGGAACGAGCACCGAATCGTCGGCATCGACGGTCACCTCGATCGCCAGGCGAATCGCGGCCAGCCCGCCGGGCGTCGGGACCACGTGCTCGGGATCGCACTCGACGTACTCGCCCGCCGCGTCCCGGAAGTCGGCGGAGGTGTCGTCGGGGTAGCGCCCAGCATCGGCGAACGCCTCGCGATAGACGTCGCGAGACCTTTCGGGAGTCCGGGGGTTGAGGTTGGCGCTGAAATCCAGGACGTCCGGGTCGGTCGCGCCGCCGTGGGGCACGCGCTCGGCTTCGGCGACGGCCTCGGGGTCCATCGATCCTTATCCTCCGTCGGCGGCGACGTTCGCGACCTCGGCCACGATCGGGTCGGCTCGGGAGACGTACTGCTGGCGGAGCGCGGTCAGGTAGATGTCGCTGTCCGCGGTCAGCCAGAGCGCGCCGCCCATGCCGACGCCCTCCTTGGCCTCGCCAGCGAGATAGCGCCGGGCGGCGACGTGCTCCAGTTCGTCGAAGCCGGGATCGGTGACCGCGAATTCCAGGTCGAGGCGATCGACCGCCGGTTCGAGGTCCACGTCCTCGGCGAGGAACGAGGTGGTGGCGAGCCGAAGCGGCGCGTCGACCCAGTCGTGCCGGAGCATGGCCGCCGCGGCGAGCAACTGGGTGCCACCGCCCAGGGTCACCTCGGCACCCCGGTCGAGCGCGCCGGCGGCGATGCCCGCCACGGCCGGCAGCACGGGGTCGCCAGCGTGGCGTGCCGCGCCGATCGGGTCGTCAGCGAAGTCGCCAGGGTCGGCGTCCGCGGCCGCCAGGGCTTCGTCCACCACCTCGCGCTTTCGCTCGATCGGGTTGTCCGGGAGGGAGGACGAGACCGGGAACGCCTCGCCCAGCGCCCGGAGGACGCCCATCGCGGTGGTCGTCCCGCCGGGGATCGTCTCCCCGATCACGAGTTCGTCGTCGGGCAGCGACCGGCCGAACTCGCGGGCCGACTCGTATATTTCGCCCGCCTTCGGGACCGGTTCGTCCTCTCGGACGTCCCCGCCCGGTTCGGCACCGAGGTCGACGGTGGGTGCGGCGGTCGGCTTCGCGAGGCCGCCGTCGACGACCGTCAGGTCGAACCCGAGGACGTCACGGGCGGCCCGCGTCACGAGCGCCGGGGTCGGACAGCCCGTCGGGCTGACGGGGACCGCCGGCGCGCGAACCACGTCACCGTAGGTGACGATTTCGGCATCGGCACTCGGCGTGTGGGGCATGGCCTCCGGGTCGGCCCCGGCAGCACTAATCCCCTCGATCGCGGCCGTGCGGGTCGTTCCCGCGACGAGGATCACTCGCATCGCAGGTCCTCCGCGACCGCGGCGTCTGACAGGCGATTCACGTTCACGGCGAGTCGTGTCTCGTAACTCAGGTACATGGTGTCCTCCTGCGCGTCGGCGACGACGTTGACCCCGGACGGAGTCACGTCGCACTCGATTTCGTCCGCATGTTCGCCTTCCCCGTCCACGCCGTCCTGCAGACGGTCGTCGAACGCCTCGGAAACGTCCGCCGCCGGAATTACCGAATCGGCGCTCACCCCCAGGCGCTCTTTCAGCGCGGCCGGGACGACGACCGTCATCGACCCGGTCCCGCCCGCCCGATCGGACGCGTCGAGAACGCGATCCACGACGGCCGGATCCAGCAGCGGCAGGTCGGCCGCCACGGTCAGAACCGGCGGTTCGACCTCGTCGAGGGCGACGCCGAGGTCCGCGACGTAGCCCTCGCCGGGCGTCTCGATCGTTGGGATGGTGCCGTCGAGATGATCCCGTGTCGCGGGCGCGTGCGGCGAGACGACGGCGTAGGTCTCCTCGATCCGGCTTCCGGCGAGCGCCCGGCGAACGCGATCGACCATCGGTTCGCCCCCGACCTCGAACAGCGGCTTCTCGACGTCGGTGTCCAGACGGGTGCCCTGCCCGCCGCACATCAGGAGAGCGTCCACGCGATCACCCCCAGGTGTAGCGCGACGAGGCGACCCACTTCGTTGGCGGCACCGAGGACGTCGCCCGAGACCCCGCCGAGACGCGAGCGCGCCCACGCGTAAACGAGGGTCGCCCCCGCAAGAGCGCCGAGGAACGTGGCGACGACCGCCGGGGCGAGGGAGGCATGTGCCCCGAGTGAAGCGGAAAGTGCGTCCGGTGCGCCGGCGATCAGTCCGGGGAGGACGACCGCAACTGGCGCGGCAACCACGCCGACGGCGATCAGATCCCGGCCTCCATTGACCCCCGTCAGGCTGGCACCCATGCCGTCGTAGGCCGCGTCGCCGAGACAGATCAGGGCGGCCATCCCGGTCCTCGCGCCGACCTCGGCGACGAGGACGAGGACGACCGCGACGACTGGCGGCCGGTCGGTCAGTGCGAGTGCGGCGAGCACCAGCCCCACGAGCGCGAACCCGAGCGCGACCGCGGCACCGACGCCGACCGTCTCGTCCTTCGCGACCTCGCGCCGGCGGGCCACGTCGCCGTGGACGATGGCTGCGTCGGCGCAATCGGCCAGCCCGTCGAGGTGGGTGATGCCCGTCAGACCGTACAGGACGGCCAGGTAGGCCAGGGCGATCGACGGACCTGGAAGGGATGTGAGGGGTGCGATGGCTCCCGCCGCGAACGGAATCGCGGCGAGGAGGCCGACGACGTAGCCCACGACCGGGATCGCGGCCGGCGTCCGGCGGAACGCCTCCCAGCCGTCCTCGTCGGCCCCGACGGGAAGGCGCGTCAGGAAGCCCAGCGCGCCCCGGACCGCGTTCAGAACCACGCGATCACCCCCGCGAGGACGTAGGCTAGGAGTCCAGCCACGCCGACGATCCGGACGCCCCGCCGCGCGTCGGCGACTGACGGGAGCGCGGCGTCGGGATCGAGGTCGTAGACGCCCGGCTTCTGGAGGCGGGCGTCGACCGCGACCGCGAGGGTCGCCATCGGCCACCCCGAGTTCGGCGAGGGCGGAGCGCGTGCCCACTGGCGGGCCCGGACGAGCGATCCCGGCGCCAGGGCGGCGACGGCGATCAACACCGCGCTCGCGCGGGCCGGCAGCCACATCACGAGGTCGTCCAGGCGCGCGCTCGGGCCGCCGACGGCCTTGTGCTGGTAGCCGAGCATCGAGTCGAGCGTGTTGACGCCCTTGACCCACGCCGCACCGGCGGCCGCGAGGGGGAGCGCGAGTGCGGGCCGACTGGCGAGCGAGGCCCCCACCACGAGGACGGCGAAGGCTCCGAGTGGGGCCACGAGGCCGTCCGCCAGGTTCTCGGCGGCGCTCTCCGTGGCAGCGCTCCGGACCTGTCCGGCCGAGAGGTTGCCCGCGTCCCGGCCCGCCAGCGCCAGCAGTGCCTCCTGAGCGGCCGGGAGGTCGTCCTCGGTCAGCCCGATCACCCGATCGGCCGTCCCGAGCAGTGACCGGAGGCTGGTCGTCACGAAAAGCGCGAGGCCTGCGAGGATGACGCCCGCGATCGGGTGGACCGCTACGCCGGCACCGACCACGACGCCGCCGACGACTGCAGCCGCGAGGGGCAGGACCAGGGCCGCGACCGCGCCCGCGATTCGTGGATGATCCCACTCGCGATCGACGCGCGCGACGAGGCGGCCGAACCATGCGACCGGATGGAACGCGTTTCGGGGTTCGCCGACCGCGAGGTCGAGCGCCAGGGCCAGCACGACCGCGGCGGCAGCGGTCAGGGGCACGGGTCGTCCCCCCTGCTTGCGGGGTCGGTCCCGATGTCGACCGCGATCGCTGATAGCGGCGTCTCGGTCACGTCACGAAATCGGCCGCCAACGTCTTCCACGCCGCCGTCGGTCCGCGGGTCGTCGCCCACGTGGACGAGCGACGCGGGATCGACGTCCAGCCGGTCGGCGAGCGTTTCGAAGATCCGGGGGTCCGGCTTGCGCCACCCGCAGGCGACGCTCGTGACGACCGCGTCGAACGAGTCCCGCAGGCCCGCGCGGACGAGCGTGCGGGGAACGAGTTCCGGGACCGCACAGTTCGAGCAGAGGCCGACCGGCCCGCGTTCGCCGGCCCGCTCGACGGCCTCCCGCGCGCCGTCCCGGAGGGCCACATCGGAATCGTCGGGATCGAACGCAGCGATGACCGGTCGCCGCGCGGCGTTGTCGGAAAACTTGATCCCGCGACTCTGCAACGCCGCGGCGACGTGGGCGGGAAGCGGGACCTCGGCCCCATCGCGCGCGTCCACGTGGGGTTCGCGGTAGGCGTCCGCCCAGTCGTCCGGGACCGGGACGTCGCGCTCGCGAAGCGCCGCGGCGACCGCGCTCGCGGGGTCCTCGGGCCGATCGACGACCACGAGCGTGCCGAACAGGTCGAACGATACTGCCACTATATTGTGATTAGGTAAAGTTTACTTGAACTTGGCGGTTGCCGGTCGGTCCTCTCGACGGCAACAGTGAAAACGAAGAGCGAAACTCGCGAAACGGGCCGTTACAGATGCTTCAAGAGCGAATGACGTTGCCGTCGAGGTCTCGCGGGAAGAACGTCAACTGGTCGATGCCGTCCTCGGTGACCGCCACCGTGTCCGAGTGGCGGTAGCCCGCCCGGTCGGTATAGATCCCGGGTTCGATCGTGTAGACGTGGCCGACCTCCATCGTGGCGTCCTCGGCCTCGATGTCGGTCGCGTCCGACTCGCAGTGCTCGGCCCACCCGCGGTCGAGGTACGGCGGTTCGTGGCCGCCGAGCCCGATGTTGTGCCCGACGTGGTGGCGCGCGAGATCGGTGACGCCCTGCTCCTCGAAGTAGTCCCAGACGACCTCGTCGACGTACGCGATCTCGACGCCCGGCCCGAGCGCGTCGATGGCGATGGTCTGAGCTTCCAGCATGATCTCGAAGTAGTGCTCGTCCTCCTCGCTCGGTTCGCCGACGAACATGGTGCGTTCGAGTTCCGAGAAGTAGCCGTCCACGTTGGCCGACGCACCGGTAATGAGGACGTCGCCCTCCTTCAGTTGCTCGTTGGGCGTGTGGCCGTGGGGCAGCGCCGTCTCCTCGGCGCTGATGTACCCGGCGTGGACCGGGCCGTCGCCGCGGGTCCGGACGGCGTACTCCTGGCCGAGCGTGTCCAGCATCGCTCGCGAACCCTCCATCGACGCCCGCTGGCTCACGGTGGCGGGATGGGCCCCGACCTCGGTGTGGTCCGCGAGGTATCGATGGGCGAGGTTCGCCCAGCGCGCGGACTCGCGGATGAGGTCGACCTCGGCCTCGGATTTCGCCCAGCGCATCCGGTCGACTCACGACTGGATCTCGACCTCGACGTACTCCGAGAGCGATGGCCCCTCGTAGCCCATCACGCCCGGGGCACCCTCGGCGTCGGCCAGCACCGACTCGACGCCCATGCCCTCGAGCATCTCGGCCGCGGTCCCGATCGGGTCGCTCCCCGGATAGTCGAAGTACGAGTGCACCGCGTCGATCCGCGGGTTGGGTTCGACGCGCTCGACCTCGAGTCTCGGGACGGTGATCTCGAT
>DATFIX010000170.1:0-3619 GCA_035269625.1 Natrialbaceae archaeon | reverse complement strand
CTACGCCTACGAGGGCGACGTCCTCTCCTTCCTCGACGACGGCGTTCGCACCCTCGAGGCGGTCGAAGAACTGGCCAGAGTTGACGGCCAAGACGAGACGGCCGACGAAGCGCGAGAACTCAAGTCGGCACTCGCAGGCCGGTAACGAGACCGCGGATTCGTCGACGGCCCCGGTCTCCGGTCAACCGAGGCGGTAGGACGACCGCTCTTCCTCCTCCTCTTCGCCCTCCCCGTCGAGTTCCTCCAGCTGGATGACGTCGTCGCCGTCGTGCTCGTCGAGTTCCTCGCGGAGTTTCGTCACGTAGCGCTTGTACTCGTCGAGTTGCTCGCGGAGGTGGTCGGCCTCCAGTTCGAGGCGCTCGTGCTCGCGCACGAAGCTCTTGGGCACCTTCACCTTCGGCGGGAACTCCTCGGCCCCGGAGTCCTCGCCCCCTTCGACCTCGTGTTCGGGGACGACCTCGACCTGGCCGTCGTGGGCAACGAGCATGTCGACGTAGTTGCGAAACAGCGCGGAGAGCGAGAGGTCGCGCTCCTCGGCGATGTCCCGGAGCGCCTCGAAGGCCTCCTCGCTCACCCGGAAAGAGATGGTCTTGTTCTTGTTGCCCATACTATCGTGACTATGGCTGCCGTGGCCACTTAATGATTCGTCAGACGCTGGAACTGGGGACCCGAGCCGTGAAACGGACGCCCGCTGTCGTTTCCACCGCTCGCGTGCGAAACCGAGAACGACGCGCGATCCGCTTCCCGTTCCAGCAATCGAGTGACTGGAAGCGGCTCAGTCCGTGACTTCGGCCTCGGTGTCGGCCGTCTCGTCCTCGAGGCTCTCCAGCGCCTCGATCACGTCGCGGCGGTAGTTCTCGACCGGGAGGTCGTACTGCTCGCGAGCCATGACGCCGTACTCGTTGGTGTCGGAATCGACGGCCTCGATCCGGTCCAGCGTCTGCTCGGCGGTCTCGACCACCCAGCGGTCGCGCGTCGCCGCGTCGACCTCGGTGATCGATTCGGGGCGCACGGAGACGTTGACGGTGCCGTCGTCGGTTTCGAAGGTGCGGGGCTTGCCAGCGACGGCGACGTAGGCCGGCGGTTCGAGCGAGCGCAGGGTGCTGGCGGGACCGGGCTGGTACTGGCCGGCGTAGACGAAGAACGTCCCCGTCGGGTCGACGACGCGGCCGCGCCAGTATTCGGACTCCTCGCCCACGTCCTCCTTCTCGGTGAGCGTCCCGACGAAGAACACGCGGTTGACCCGCTCGCCGGTCGGGAGCAGGGCGTACAGCGGCGCGCGCTCGTCGTCCGATTCCTTGAACGTGTAGGTGGCGTCGTTGAACTCGCTCGCGAAGACGCGGCGGGCGACCTCGCGGGATGGGCTGGCGCTCATGTCACATCGACCTCGCTTTGATGAGGACGGCTTCAGGATCGGCCGCCTCGTCGAGACGCTCGACCTCGTCGGCCAGGACGTACCGGCGGAACGTCGGGCCGGTGACCCGGTAGTACCGGCCCAGGATGTCCGTCGCCATCTCGTCGGCGACGACCGTGGTGTCCAGGGCGTCCATCGCCATGTCCTTGGCCTCCTCCAGGGTCATGCCGGTCAGTTCCTCGGTCGCCTCGCGGTTGAACAGCACGTCGTGGGCCTCGTCCCCGTCGTCGATGACGGCCTTGATGCGGAGGTCGAACTCGCCCTCGACGTCGCCGTGCTCGGAACAGCGGCCGTTCTGGAGGACGCGGGTGCAGCCCTCCTCGGGACAGCGCTTGATCAGGCCGGACCCGCTCTGGATGTCCACCAGCGCGCCCTCGACCGTCTTCGTGTCCTGGCCGACCTCGAGGTCCTCCTCCAGGCGCTCGATGACGGTCGTCCGGTTGAGTTTCACCGAGTAGCGTCCCTGGTACTCGTCGGTGACGACGTTTCGCAGGTCGTAGACGGCTCCCTCCTCCAGTTCAGGGAGGTCCGACTTCGCCCACTTGGTGAACTTGATCGTGCCCGACTCGTCGCCCAGCAGGCCGACCTGGGCGACCGCGTCGCTGCGGGGGTCCCAGAGTTCGACCACTTTGGCGGTGACGTCCACCCACTGTTCGGGTTCGTCCACGTCGGCCACGTCGACGCGCTCGGTGGTGCCGCCGCCACCGAGGTCCTCCCGCTCCATGTCGGCCTCGTCGAGGTAGTGGCTGGTGACGCTCCGGCGGGCTTCGTCGAGGGGCACCTTGTACTCCTCGACGAGGGTGTGCAGGCGCTCCTCGACCTCGTCGACGGTGACGTCGAGGTGGTCCGAGAACTGGTCGTGTATGTCTTCGGCGTGGGTACGCAAATCAGTCTCAGTCATGGTCTCACGTGCCTCCGCTTGGTTTTCGATGGGAGACGTACCACTATTCGCGCCGCCCGATATTTAAAGTGTCGCAAGCAGGGTGAAAGTGAAAAGCGGGGACCGGCGTGTGACGTGGTCCCAACCCTTCCGAGGCTATTTCCGTGCGTTCGCTCAATCGTCCCGTCATGACGGGCGAGTCGTCCTCGTCGCTCGACGCCGAGGTCCCCGATTCGGCGGTTCGCGGGATGGTGCACGCGATCGAACCGGAATGGACCGTCGAATCCATCGAACGCAGCCCCTACGGCACCGATTTCGTCGCCACAGTGGAGGTCCACGCGCCCGACGGTTCCCGGACGGTCGTCCTGAAGGCGACGACGGCCGACCTCGTCGATCCTCAGATCGCCAGATCCGAGCCCCGACTTCTTCGACTCGTCGGCGAGCAGACGTCCATCCCGGTTCCCACAGTTTTCGGCTACCGGGACGATCACGACGAGTATCCCGCCCCGTTCTACCTGATGGAGCACGTCGAGGGCGAGAACTTCGAGGGGCGCCCGGACGAACTGTCGCCGTCTGCCCGGGAGGCGATCCTCCGGCAAGCAGGGCACCACCTCGCCGAACTCCACGAACTCGGCCCGCGCGCCGCCGTCGGTCGCGTCGGCGTCGATGACGGCGACCTCGCGGTGCTGGACACGGACGAGTTCCCCCAGTACGACGACTTCCGCGACCGAGTGCTGACGAACCAACTGGAGACAGTCGAGACCCTCACCAGCGGCGGCCACTTCCCCGAGTACGCCGACGATCCGGAGCGCTTCGCCGACCTCGTCCCCGACCTGCGCGAGTACCTCCGGGAGACGATTCCGGACCTCCCCGATCCGGATCCGCCGACCTACTGCCACTGGGACTACCGGTACGGGAACCTGCTCGTCGAACCCGAGACTGGCGACATCCGGGCCGTCCTCGACTGGGCCAACCTCACCGCGGCCGACCCGGCGTACAACCTCGCCAAGGCCGAGGCCCACCTCCTGACCCCGGCGGCGGACGGCGAGGAGCGCACGGAGAGGTTGCGCCAGATATTCCGGACGGCTTACGCCGAGACTCGCGAGGACTGGTCGTTCGACGACGCCATCCGCGAGCGGATTCGAGAATATCGCCTGACCTGCCAGGTGGACGCGATGTCCTGCCTCCCGCTCTGGTACGAGGACGCCACGCCCGAGGAGAAGGACCGGCGGGAAGCCGAACACCGCGAGTTCGTCGAACGGTACCTGGAGTGATTCAGCCCAACACAGTCGAGGGCGCTGGCAACTCGGAGGGATCGCGCTCGA
>DATFIX010000169.1:0-15921 GCA_035269625.1 Natrialbaceae archaeon | reverse complement strand
TCAGTACGCGGGACTGCGACGGTGATCGAGGACGAGGACGCGTTTCGGTCCGCGAACCGCCGGATCAATCGCAAGTACGGTGCCGACGAGGACGCCTGGGCCGACAACACGCTGGTCCGGATCGACGTCGGGTCCGCGAGTCACCGCACGTACGATTGACGGGGGCGACGCCGAACCATCGTCCGGCCGACCGTGATCGAACCATCCAGTCCACGCGACGACGGCACGAACAGGCGGTCACTGCTTAATACCCTGCGACGCCTGATAGTATGCGAGGATAACACATGGGAGCCGAACCTATCGACGAGGGGGGACGGGAAGCACCGGTAGCCAGGGAATCGGGGACCGGACTCGAGGAGAACGTCGCGGCCGCGCTGGCGTACGTCCTGGGCTTCGTTTCAGGACTAGTGATGTACCTCCTCGAACCCGACAATCGGACCGTCAGGTTCCACGCCGTCCAGAGCATCGTCGTCTCGGGGGCCATCTTCGTCCTGCTTGTGGTCCTGAACGTCATCGGATCCGTCATCGCTGCGGCGGGATCCGTGGGTGGGACCGGGAGTGCCATCGCTTTCGGGCTGGTCGGCGGTTTCTTCGGCCTCGTAAGCCTGCTGGTGTGGCTCGCGTCGCTCGGGGTCTGGGTCTACCTGATCGTCCGGACATACCAGGAGCGAAACCCCCGGATTCCGGTGGCGGCGGAGATCGCAGACCGGTACGTTTGATCGAGTGGAATCGATAGCTGACGGACCGATCGTGGCCGAAAAAGCGGCGAGGACGAAGCACGCGACGGCCTGACCTTTTGAACCGAAACGGTAATGCCTGTTTCAGCACGCAAAATTCGTGAATTCACCGAAATTATTGTATCGTTGGTCTGTGTATGACGATTGTAGCCATGGCACAAGCTAACCCATTCGAGAGCATGCAGGAACAGGTCCGAGACGCCGCGGCGTACCTGGACGTCCCGGACGACGTCAAGGAGCGACTCCTGTGGCCCGAGCGGAGCCAAAAATTCAACCTGCTGGTCGACATGGACGACGGCCACGTCGAGCGGTTCGAGGCGTACCGCGTCCAGTTCAACGGCGACCGCGGACCGTACAAGGGTGGCATCCGGTACCACCCGAACGTCAACCACGACGAGGTGCGAGCGCTGGCGGGGTGGATGACGTTCAAGACGGCCACCGTCGACATCCCGTTCGGCGGTGGCAAGGGTGGGATCGCCTTCGATCCCAGGGAGTACAGCAGGGAGGAATGCGAACGGGTCACCCGGGCGTTCGCCAAGGAGATCAGGGGCTACATCGGCGAGGACCAGGACATCCCGGCGCCGGACGTGAACACCGGTCAGCAGGAGATGAACTGGATCAAGGACACCTACGAGAAACTCGAGGGGACCACGGCACCGGGCGTCGTGACGGGGAAGAGCCTCGCCAGCGGCGGGAGCGAGGGACGCGTCGAGGCAACCGGCCGCTCGACGATCCTCGCGGCCCGCGAGGCCTTCGATTACCTCGACAAGGATCTCGAAGGAGCAACCGTCGCCGTCCAGGGCTACGGGAACGTCGGGTGGATCGCCGCGGATCTCATCGAGCAGATGGGAGCGACCATCGTCGCGGCGAGTGACTCCTCCGGCGGCGTTTACGATCCCGACGGGTTCGATCCCGTCGCGGTGAAAGACCACAAGCGCGAGACGGGGTCGGTCGTCGACTATCCCGACACCGACGAGGTGACCAACGAGGAACTCCTGAAACTCGACGTCGACCTCCTCATCCCGGCGGCACTCGAAAACGCCATCGACGAGCGGATCGCGAAGGACGTGAAAGCCGACATCATCTCCGAGGGGGCCAACGGGCCGCTGACGCCCGGTGCCGACGACGTGCTTGCGGAACGGAACGTCATGGTCGTCCCGGACATCCTCGCGAACGCGGGCGGCGTGACCGTCTCGTACTTCGAGTGGGTCCAGAACCGCGACCGCTTCTACTGGGACGAGGAGACGGTCAACGAGCGCTTAGAGGAGATCATCGTCGATTCGTTCGACGCCGTCGTCGACACCTACGAGGAGTACGAACCGCCGAACATGCGGACCGCGGCCTACATCATCGCGATCGAACGCGTCCTGCACGCGTTCGAACAGGCCGGCGCCTGGCCCTGAGCGGCTGGTACTCCCGTTCCCTGTCGATTCGAGGACCGACCGACAATCGATCAGTGGGCGGCCTCTCGCCCACTCGAATCGGGCTACCGGCGGTCTTCCACGTGGGGATAGGACTGGGCATCCCCCGTCGACTTCCGGGCCAGGATCGTCGCGAGGGCGGAATCCCGATCCTCGTCGCGTTCGTAGACCTTCTCCTCGTAGTGGATGACGGTCAGGCCGAGACACGCCCGCAGGAGTTCGTTCGCGGCGAACCGGTAGCGATCGGTGCTCGGCCCGGACGGCGCGTCGTCGGTCGTCCGGAGGTGGATCTCGTAGAAGAAGACGCCACCGGGAGCCAGGGCGGCGTGGATGTCCGGGAGTCGGTCGACGAACCGGTGGAAACTGATCGCGATCACGTCGTAGGTCTCGCGGGGAAAGGCGTACTCCTCCGCGTCGGCCTGGATGCACTCGAGACGGTCCTCGATCCCGCGCTCGACGGCCGTCTCGTGGGCGATCTCGAGGCCCACCCTGGATCGATCGAGCGCGTCGACCGCGTAGCCGTGTTCGGCGAGGAAGAGCGCGTTGCGCCCGGTCCCGGCCGCGACGTCGAGCGCCCGCCCGTCGGGAAATGCGTGAACGTGGTCGCGAAGGACGGGCGACGGGTCGGGGGCCGCGGGATAGTCACCCTCGCTGTAGCGTTCGTCCCAGTCGGTCATGGAATGGGAAACGACGGGCGGGGGGAAAAGTTCCACCACCGACGGACGAGTCTCCACGCCGCCGGCACGTCTAAGCCGCTGGCGGACCAACGCAGGGCCGTGTCCGAGGACGCAACGCTCGATGATTTCTTCGAGAACGCCGACGAGGCCACCGAGGAGAGCGAGGCGTCGAGTGGCGAGAGCGAAAAAGACGAGGACCGATCCGGGGAGGCACGGCCCGGGGACGAACTGGAAGGCGATCGATCCGGCGACGCGTCGGTTGTGCTGTTCGCTCCCATCGTCCGATGGACGCCGGGCGGCGAACCGTGCGAGGACTGCGGGAAACCGGTCGAACGTCGCTGGGCCCAGGAAGTGGGCGACGATAGTGAAAGCGACGAGAGAGCGTTCGTCTGCCGGGATTGCAAGCAGTGGTAATCGCGGTCGTGCACGGGAATAGATGACAAGCAGCAACGTTACAAACCTCGGGCCGTTAGAGGCCGGTGATGAATTCGGATCGGGAGTTGTCACGGTGTCTGTCGCCCGTTAACAGGCCCCTCGGCACCCCCGACACGCAACGGAACTCCCCGTTTGCACTGTCATTCACCACGGATTCACGCCCCCGATACCATGACAGACGCTAACACCTCCGACGCGGCAGGTCAACGTAGCAGCCCGACAGAACAGACGACGGGTGAGACCCTCTCGACCGAGGAGGTCGGGACGGTCGCCCGCGAGGTCATCGACAACGTCGAGACGGTCATCGTCGGCAACTATCCGGTGATCGAACACGTCGTCACCGCGTTGCTCGGGCGTGGCCACGTCCTCCTCGAAGACGTTCCCGGGGTCGGCAAAACCATGCTCGCCCGGGCCGTCGCGGCCTCCTTCGACTGCACCTTCAAACGTGTCCAGTTCACGCCCGACCTCCTCCCCTCGGACATCACGGGCGTCAACGTGTTCAACCAGAAGACTCGCGAGTTCGAGTTCCAGCCCGGCCCGGTCTTCGCCAACATCGTCCTCGGCGACGAGATCAATCGTGCCCCGCCGAAGACCCAGAGCGCCCTCCTCGAGGCGATGGAGGAAGAGCAAGTCACCGTCGACGGCGAGACCCGGAAGCTCCCCAAGCCGTTCTCGGTCATCGCGACCCAGAACACGGTCGAACCGAACCGGACCTACGAACTCCCGCTCGCCGAGGTCGACCGCTTCATGAAGAAACTCCACCTCGGCTACCCGAGTGCGACCGAGGAGGTCGACATCCTCGACCGGACGGTCGGCCGCCACCCGATCGAGTCCCTCGAACCGGTTGCCGACGTCGAGACCCTCCAGCGGGCCCGGGAGACGGCCGCCGAAGTCACGATCAAGGAGCCGGTTCGCGATTACGCCGCCCAGTTGACCGGGTACACCCGCAATCACGCCAAACTCGGCGTCAGTCCCCGGGGCACGATCGCGCTCCTGCGGGCATCCCAGGGCCGGGCCCTCCTCAACGGCCGCGGCTACGTGATCCCCGACGACGTCAAGGAGGAGGCCGTCGCCGTGTTGAGCCACCGGATCCGCGTCGCCGAGGGAAGCCAGACGTCGGCCGGCACGGAGATCGTCGAGGAGGCGCTCGAACGCATCCGCGTCGAGTGAGCCATGCATCTAACCCGACGCGGTTACGCGGTCGTGGGTATCGTGGCCGTGGGGATCTTCATGAGTTTCCAGTACGGGCCGCGGTCGCTGAACGCGATCGTCGCCCCGCTGGTCGTCGCCCTCGGCGCTGCCTACGTCCAGTTGCGACGGGCCGAACCGCCACAGGTCGAGCGAACCGTCCCCGACGACGGGTTCGTCGGTGACTCGATCCCCGTTCACCTCCATCTCGAAAGCGAGCGATCGACGATGGCCCGGGTGATCGATCGCGTCGATTCCGGGCTCGAGGGCCGGGGCAACGACGTCGAAACGACGATCGACGCCTCGACCGAGATTTCATACGAAGTGGAGATCGAGCGCCGCGGCCGACGAGTCGTCGGCCCGGCGACGATCGAGGTCACCGACGTCCTCGGCCTCATGGGCGAGACGTTCCAGCGAACCGGGACCGAGCAGTTCCTGGCCTACCCCCGGGTGTACGACCTCGCGGGCGCGACGCGGTACGAACTCGACCTGCTGGCCGACGACGCCCTCCAGCACCGCCGCGAGGAATTCGATCGACTCCGCGAGTACGATCGCGGCGATTCCCTGCGCGACGTCCACTGGAAATCCAGCGCGAAACGCCCGGACGAGGACCTGATCGTCAAGGAGTTCGTCGCCGAGGAGAATATCGGGGCCGTCACCATCGTCGCCGAGTCGAACGCGGACGGCGGCGAAGCGATGGCCTCGGCCGCCGCGAGCCTCGCACTGTACTTCCTCGACCGCGGGATCGACGTCGGCCTGGTAGCACCCGACGGCCACCTCCCGCAGGGATCCGGCGGCTCCCACCGCCTCTCGATCCTCTCGCTTCTGGCCCTGACCGACGCGGGCGGGGCAAACGGCGGTGCCCGGGGCGACCTCCGCGTGTACGGCCACGAGAACGGTGCCACGATCAGCCGCGACGGCCGTGAACTCCCCTTCACCGACCTGGTGACGACCGAATTCGGGGGCGAACGTCGGCCGACCATCGTCTCCTCGGTCGTGAGCGGTGACGACGGACTGGAGGTGAACGCATGAGCACCGTGACCGAATCGGTCGAGCGAACCGAAACCGAAACGGAATCGACGACGACGTTCCGGGTCCTCGCCCTGGCTGGCGCGCTCGTGCTGGCGGTGTCCCACGTGCAGGTCCTCTACGACGTCTCGACGATCATCGGCGCCGGCCGGAACCAATTGCTCCTCACGGTTGCGGCAACGCTCGTCGCCGCAACCGTCCTCTCGCGATACGTCCGGGAGCGGGTCGCCTTCTGGATCGCTGTCGTCCTCGGGGCCGTCGGCGCCGTGTTCTACCTCTCCTCGATCCCGGGCGGCCTGGGGCTGCTGACCAGCGCGACCGACAAACTCGTGGCCGACTCGATCGCGCTCCTGACCGGGTTCCCGATCAGGCGAATCCAGAACGTCGACATCTGGATCACCGGCTACACGCCGGCACCGCTGTTTCTCGCGTGGTACCTGGCACTCCGGCGACGGTACGCCCCGAGCGTCGCCGTCGGCGGGGCAGCCCTGGGGATATTCGCCCTGACCGGCGACGCCGCCCTCAAGACGACCCTGGTGGGCATGCTCGGTGGACTGGCGGCGGTCGGCTTCGGCGAACTCGAACGCCGTGGCGGAGCCCTCGACCAGGCCGACGCGCTGGCGGTGACCCTGGCCGTCATCATCATCGTGACCTCGTCGGTGCCCCTCGTGCCGGGTGGCAGTTCGAACCCGCTGTTCCTGTCGCCAGGCGGCGGTGGCGGTCCCGGCGGCCCCTCGCCCACGCTCGAGGCGAGCCTCACGAACGCACCCGCCGAAATGACCATTCGTGGTCCCATCCGACTCTCGCCGGAGGTCCGGTTCTCCGTCTTCGCCGAGGAACCGGCGTACTGGCGCGTGGGCGCGTACGACCGGTTTACTGGCAAGACCTGGATCCGGACCGGCGATTCGACGCCGTATCAGGGTCGGTTACGGCTCCCACCCGGCAAGGGGAACCTCGTCTCCCAGCAGTTCACGATGGAGAACAGGATGTCGGTCATTCCGGCAGCCGCGACTCCGATCGAGATCAACGGCGAGGCCGCCGACGCGGCACTGGTCGACGATCACGGCGTCTTCCGCCCCAGCAAGCGCCTGGAGCGGGGGACGACCTACTCGATCAAGAGTGCGGTGTACGACGGCTCCCCCGCCAAACTCGCGAACACCAGCGGCGACGACCCGCCGTCGATCCGCGACACCTACACGCAGGTGCCCAAGGGCGTCTCCGACGCGTTCCGCGATCGCACCGAACGGATCGTGCAAAACGCCGACAACCGACTCGAGGCGGCGATCATGATCGAGCGCTACCTGGAAAACCGGAAGGACTACTCGCTGAACGTCACCCGCCCCAGCGGGAACGTGGCAGACGCCTTCCTGCTCCGGATGGACGAGGGATACTGCGTCTACTACGCGACGACGATGACGATGATGCTCCGGACCCAGGACATCCCGGCCCGGTACGTCGTCGGCTACACGCCCGGCCAGCAGGTCGGCGACAACGAGTGGGTGGTTCGGGGTCTCAACTCCCACGCCTGGGTCGAGGTCTACTTCCCGGAGGTCGGCTGGATCAAGTTCGACCCCACGCCTGGCGGCCCCCGCGAGTCCGCGGAATACGAGCGCATCCAGTCGGCACGTGACTCGGGCGAGGAAAACGTCGACACCGACGACAGTGCGAACGCCCCGCTCACGCCGACGCCCACCGCGACGCCCGAGGACCCGGTGAACGGCACCCTCCCCGATCCGGGCGCACCCGATCCACGCCTGGATCCCTTCGCCAGACTCCGGACCCAGGGGACGGTGAACGGTACCTTCACCGACGTCGGCGGCGCGAGCGAGAGCGGCGGGATGCCCTCCCTCCCCTCGCCAGAGGACACCGCCTTCGGGTTCGCGCTCATGGCCGGCCTGGCAGCGGCGGCCCATCGCTACGGCCTCACGGGGCGTGCCATGCGGGTCGTTCGATTGCACTGGCAACCCCGTCGCGACCCCGACAGCGACGTGGAACGCGCGTTCGGCCGACTCGAGTTGCTGTTGGGTCTCGCGGTTCGACCCAGAAACGACGGCGAAACGCCACGCGAGTACCTCAAGACGATGGGCTTGCTGGCCAACGTCGGCGAACGCGGCAACCGCGTCGCGAGGCTCTACGAACGGGCCCACTACGGCGACGGCGTCTCGGAGGACGAGGCCGACGAGGCGGTACGCCTCGTCAACGAGATCGTCGGGGAACGGACCTCGTGGTGGGGATCGCTCCTGGCACGGTCCTGATCCCGGCCCCGGTCGCTGACGTTGCGATCGCCCCACGGCCGTGGGTTTATACCGTTCCAATCCTACCGGTGCGACATGCAACTCCACTTCAAGTTCTTCGCGAACTACCGGGACGCGGTCGGCCAGAAACTGCTCGACCGCACCTACGAGAGGGACTCGATGACCGCCGGCGAAATGCTGACGGACCTCGAAACGGAGTACGAGGGCCTCTCCGGGTCGCTCCTGGACAACGGCGACGTGCGGACGGCGGTCAACGTGCTGGTCAACGGCCGGGACGTGGCCCACATCGACGGGACCGACACGGTCCTCGAGGACGGCGACACGGTGAGCATCTTCCCGCCGGTGGCCGGTGGATGACGACCGTCGAGCGCGCCTTCCGGGGCATCTCGCTCCGCCTAGCGGTCGAGTACCTCCGGGGCCTCGGTGGCCGAGTGGCCGAACCGGCAGGGATCGACCCCGACCAACCGATCGACCCCGACGCCCTCTCGGAACCGGTCGTCGTGGCCGGCGACGGCTGGCAGGCCCGCCTCACGACCGAACGGATCGAGATCGGCCCGTCGCTGACGCTGACGGAGGTGTCGATCGTTTTCGAAGCCACCGGAAATGGCGGAGGGCTCGACGGTCTCATCGACCGCTTCGCGCAGAAGGCCCTTCGCGCCGGTGGATGAGATGGCCGGCGCGACCCCGATCGAGGGCGAGGTCCTGATGATCGCGACCGTGAAGGGGAGCGTCGGCCCGCGAGTCGACGTCCTCGTCGACCGAGTGCAGGCTCATCTGGGGTCGAATATCGACGACTATCGCCGCCAGTACGAGGCCGTTCACGAGACAGCGGAGCGCGTCGTCTTCCTCGCCGAAACCGGCCACTGGGAACGGGTGGGGGACCGGCTCGGCCTCCATGAACGGGAGGTCGACGCCGTCAGGCGGGCGCACACCGAACAGCTCGAGGTTATCGGGCGACGCGAGGGGCGCGAATCCGAGTTCGAGGCCGCGCTGGAGATCCGGGACCCGGTCGTGGTCGCGACGGGGTGATCGGGAAACCGTACATCCGGTCCCGGACAGACACTGTCTCGGAGACGGGGTAAACTGAAAGGCCGGGATTGGACGAGATTATTTGCCATCTAGGTAAGATGTCAGAGACTATTCTGTGAATTTACACGAGATATAGAATCAAAAACGAACATGACTGTCATTTCGGACCATCGGATGTCAAGAATCCAGTTACCCCATATAGTCTTGGTCTTTTCCCTCAATTGATTCCATTCTACATCGTCCCCAAAAACAATCATATTTATAACAATAATGGGAAAGAATAGCCCCCTCCGAGGGAGAGATTGGCACCAACATTTAATTAAATTTTAGAGGATATTTGGGCCCGGGGATACACAGTATAGTTTTAAAATTTATTTTATACTAATTATTTATAAAACTATTAAAGGGGCGCAGAAGTTCTCCCGGTAATGGCGTTCAACAAGAACCAGCTGAAAATCAAAAGGCGGACCCTTCTGAGCGGCGTCGGCGCCGCAATGGGCGGTTCAGCACTGATGACGCAGCTCGGAAGCGCCCATCCCACGCGCTTGACCGAATTCGTCGGGAAGTCATACGATCCACTCTCCGATCAAGAACAGGCAGATGCATCGGCCGAACTCCTCTTTACCCCATTTGGGGCGATTGGGGAACTATCCGTGGCGGGGTTTACAATCCCGATCGGCAAGGAAAACCCCCTCACTCCGATCGGTTCCAAGGGAGGCATCGACACCTATGCGTTCGTGAAGGACGGGGCCGAATTCACCGTTCGTGACCGAGTCGGCGGGAGAGTTCGCGAACTTCCCCTGATAGGACGTTTCGACGTGGTGAACGGACAGATCGTGGGATCCCTACGACGACCGACGGCCGAGTGGGGCGAAATCAGTTTCACGCTGGTTCCCGAGGACCATGGTATCAGCGGCGAGGAACTCAGTACGGCACTCGGTCTAAAAAAACCGCCGGAAGTCAGCCTCTACGACGATCCCGGAGGGATTCCCGACCGTGGGATTCCGACCTGCAACAGTATCGCCAACGCCCCGGTCACGGACGACATAGAAGCAAGTATGTGGATACCGGCTCCACCGGGTGGTGGAGGAGGTGCAGGTGGGGGAGGCGGTGGTGGCGGTGGGGATCCTCCTGAGGATCCACCCAACGACCCTCCTGAGGATCCACCCGAAGATCCGCCGGACTATAATCCCGAACCGGATCTGAACGTCACCTACGCGGGAAGGAACCCGACTAGTCCCGACGTGTGTGGTACGCTCGAAGTGGTGTTCACGGTGAAGAACGAAGGCGCGGGGACGGCACACGACGAAACCTGCAAGATCAAGGCGGACTGGCTGAAAAGCGACGAGTTCGTGTCGGTGGCCGAGGGAGGATTGGCCCCCGGTGACACGGAAGAACATAGCCGTGAGATCAAGGCGCCGTATCGATCACCGGATGGCAATCGAAACCCGCACGAGATCGTCGTGTCAGTCGCTCGGGACCCGTCCAGCGCAGCCACGACGATCTATCCGCAACTGCCCGCCGACGTTTGCGACGACGGGGATTGTGATAACGAGGCAGCATACCTCGCTGTCGGATCCCAGCCACAGGCGTCCTTTCCGGAAGTAGACTACACGGAGCAGTGCAAGTATTTCCTCGGCACAGCCGCGAAAATCGACTACGCCAGTTCGACCAGCCCCGGACCGAGGGTCTCGACGGAAGCAGGCAACGAGATCGCCAAGGACGCCGAAAAGCGATTCTACCTGGAGGGTGCGTTCGAGACCGTTCCGAAATCACCGATCAGGGACTGCCACATGGTTCCCAGCGGTCAAGAACACGGTGGTTGCTGGGACCCGAAAGACGCAACCGCCTACCAAACGTCGGTCGAATTTTCCGCGAAAGTAGTTGACACAAACGCGCATATCACGCACTATTGGCCAGACGGTACCCAGAACGCCGACGAAGGGAAAACCTGGCGCGAGTATTTGAGCGATGGGCTGGATATTGTCCGTTCATTCGTCAAGCATCCACTGGCAGACGCCGGCCTGAAAGCGATCGGATATGGGATCCAGACGGAGGATCCCGGTTACGAAGTCACCGAGGAAGATAAAACAGACGACGGAGACCTAAAAGAGGTCTCCTGGGAACTCCCTCTCCCGAAAACCAAAGACGAGCGGACGGGTTCGATCCACTTCCCAAACCGCACTGGTGGCGAGGGGAGTGACGAGGGAGACGAAGTGAGCGTGTCGTTCAAAGTCAAGAACAAGGAAAGCGCCAGGGAAACGGGGACGATTCGGACGAAGTCGGCGTTCAATTATACAGTCGGGGTATATGATTGGGAGCAACATAGCAAGGATGAGCCACCGAGTTGTGACAAGGAGTGTGGAAACAGCGAGATTGTAACCTTCGCAAGACCAGTAAAAATAGTGGTTTCTAACGAAGCCAAATATAGATCCGTGGCAGAAAACTCCGACAACCCCTGTATCGACGACGGCTACGATCAATAATCGTGTAACGGCCTTCGGACACTCCTCTCGCTTTTGATCGTCAGTTCGTCACCATCGCCCCTCAGTCCCCCAGAATTGTCGAGAGATCGAACACGTACACCGCTCCGGCGACGAGGCCGCGGACGTTACCGTCGCTCTTTGCCCCGATTACTGCCCGCCGGTTCGTCAGTTCGACCGAGGAGGCGAACAGGTCTACCGCGTCCCCATCAGGCGCAACCAACTTCGCCTGCTCCTGCCATTGCCCGTCACTCCGTTCGAACAGATACGCCGACCCACCGGATCGGCCATATGGATCGTCGTCATATGGAGCCGCGACCAGGGCCAGATCGTCCTCCAGAGCAGTTTCGAGCCCGAAGACGTCCTCCGAGTCACCGTCGGATGCCATCAGTCGTTGGGTGCGCTCCCAGTCGCCGTTCGACCGCTCGAACGCGTACACCGCTCCCTGGTCGTCGTACCAGGAGTCCCCCACGAGAGCGGTGCCCTCCTGAACGGTGATCGACGCGGCGAACGTCGACGAATCGTCAGCTGTCCCGCTCTCGTCGTCACTCTTCGTGAGCGTGACGGTCTGGTGCCAATCCGAACCCGTCCGCTCGAACACAGCCACCGAATGCCGATTCCCTTGGACATTTGAGACGAACGCCATGTCGTCGTCCACTGCGATTTCTCTCCCGACCGCTGCAAATACGTCGTCCTCCGGCGATAGGATGGACTGTCGTCGCCACTCCCCGTCTTCCCGCTCGAAAACGTAGGCGCCGCCGTCTTCGTCGTCGAGTTTCTGTGTCCTATGAACCCATCGACCAGAAACGAGGGCCGTGTCGCCGTCGAGTTCGAGGGCTTCACCGAACACCGGCGTACTCTCGCCTTCCAACGGAAAGGTGGTTTGCCGGTCCCAGTTCTCCCCCTGTCGTTCGAAGACCGACGCCCGCGAATCGTGGGACGGATCATTGGTCATCCCTCCGATCACTGCCGTCCCATCGTCCAAGGCCACATCGCTTCCGAAATAGTCCCCTTCGTAAGGCGTCACCGACGGATCGAGTTTCGTTCGCTGGTGCCATCCACCCGCCTCCCGCTCGAAGACGTAAACCGCACCGGCACCACCGCGACTCGGTCCACCATCGATGTCGACGCCCGGAGCGAGCACCAGAATGGTATCCCCGCAGGCTGCGACAGACGATCCCAAGCCATCCCATCGCCTCCCGTCCTCGGCCAGGACTTTCGAGACTCCGGCAGGCATGCTGGCGGTCGATTTCGGCGCCGTATTCGTCGGGGTCCCGTCCGACGGTTCGGTCCGCGTCACCGGAGACGAGGTTTCGGTGAGCGTTTTCGGACCGTCCGTTCTCGACTGCGACGCCGGCGCCAGGGTCGTGGTCGGTTCGATCGTCGGCGTCTCGGCGGACGTCGCAGTCCCCGTCGATCGATTCGAACCGCCACAGCCCGCGAGACCGATCGTCCCGGTAATTCCGAGCGACGCAAGCACGCTCCGGCGGGTTATATTATCCATATAGAACAATAGTATGAAGAGTTGAATAATATTTCGAAGAGTAATCGTGAACGCTACTCGCTTCCTCGACTGCTCCGTAGAAAAACCCCAAAAGTGAGCACGGCTGAAAGGTTCAAAAAGGCGGGCCCCACCGACGATATCCCGGAGGCAGAACTACGACAGGGACCGCCGGCTTGCAACCGATGGTCGAAGTACGTCCGCCGGCTCGAGATCACGCAGGCTTCGCCTTGGAGTAACTGACTGGTTTCTCACCTGGCGGTCCCCCTCACAGCCGCCGATCCAGGAAGTCCCCGAGCAACTCGAACGCCCGGATCTTCTGGGAAACGTCGGTCGAACCGTGCCCTTCCTCGGTGAGTTCCTCGTACTCGAAGTCCTCGCCTTCGGTCCAGCCACGCCGCTCCTCGAGGGCGTCCCTGAACTCCCGGGCCTGCGAGATGGGAACCCGCGGGTCGTTCACGCCGTGGATGACGAACACGGGCGCCTCGATGTTCTCGACGTGCGTGATCGCGCTCCGGTTCGCCCACAGGTCACCGTTCGCCTCGGGGTCGCCCAGTTGCTGTTCGAGCATCGCCTGGAAGTGCGGCATCGACTCCTCGTAGAGGGCCGGCAGGTCGGTCATGCCGATCCAGGCGACCCCCGTCGTCCACAGTGACGGGTAGGTGACCAGTTGCATGTACGCCGAGTACCCCCCATAAGACCCGCCGAAGACGGC
This sequence comes from Natrialbaceae archaeon, assembly GCA_035269625.1. GTDB lineage: Archaea > Halobacteriota > Halobacteria > Halobacteriales > Natrialbaceae > DATFIX01. Next base: position 2,451 of record DATFIX010000169.1, on the reverse strand, counting down.
GATCCGGTCCTCGTCGATCCAGTCACGCTCGCGGAGCCACGTCGCGCCACGGGCGATGTCGGCCTGCTCGCCACCGCCCCAGTCGCCCAGGATGGCCTGCTTGAACTCGCGACCGCGGCCCGTCGAACCGCGGTAATTGGGCTGGAGGACGGAGTACCCCCTGCTCACGAGGAACTGCGCGTAGAGGTCGAACGCCTTGGAGGAGCGCCCGTGCGGGCCGCCGTGGACCATCACGACCGCCGCCGACGGGCGCTCGCCCGAGTCGTACAGCAGGGCCCCGATATCGCGGCCGTCGATCGACTCGTAGGTGACGTACTCGGCCGACGCGAACGCGTCGGGATCGACGTCGCCGTACTCGGCTTCAAGCAGGACCGCGTAGTCGTCCGATTCGAGGTCGTACCGGTAGAGTTCCTTCCGCCGGTCGCTGGTGGTGTGCCCGAAGACGATCGTCGTCTCGTCCAGGAAGGTCGCGTCGGGAGTGTGTGGAAGCGCGGCGACGCCCTCGTCCACGTCGAGTTCTCGGGAGTCGCCGCTTTCGACGTCGTAGACGACGGGCATCGTCGCCCCCTCGCGCTGTCGGGTCGCGATGACGCGGCGACCGTCCGGCGAGACGGTTTCGGCCGTCTCCTCGCTTTCGCCGTCGCTCAGCCACTCGATCTCGTCGGCAGCGAGGTCGTAGATCCCGACCCGCGAGAGGTCCTCAGCGTTGTCGTCGACCAGCAGGCGCTCGCCGTCCGGGAACCACGCGTGGACGCCGGCTTCCGAGCCGTCCTCGCCGACGTCCAGGCGGCGCTTGTCGCTCCCGTCGGCGTTCATCACGTACACGTCGCGGTTGTGCAGTTTTGCCGACTCGTTGGCGACGTAGGCGACTCGACCGTCCTCGGGGCCGAACACCCCGCCGTGGAAGGGCTGTTCGTACTCGGTCAACTGCTCCGTCGCCCCGTTCTCGCGGTCGTACCGGTAGCAGTTCATCTGCTCGCCCTCGTCGCTCCCGTACAACAGCCAGCGGCCGTCCTCGCTCACGTCGTAGAGGACCGCCTGGCCGTCGACCTCGACGACGACCTCGTGGTCGCCCTCGCGGGTGAGCGCGTGGAGGTCGTTCTGCTCGTTGCCGCCCTCGTCGGCGTGGAAGTAGATCCGGTCGTCGCTCCCAGCCCAGACGTGCGGCCAGCGGGCGGATCGGGGCACTTCGCCGTCGCTCCATCGTTCGTAGTCCCCGCTTTCGGCGTCGAGGGTGTACAGTTCGTTGCGACCGGTCTCGTCGTAGTAGAGCGCGACCTCGTCCCCACCCGGCGAGACGGCCAGGTGGTAGAACTCGGGCAGGCTGGCGAGTGCTTCGGGGTCGATGCCCTGGAGGGCCGAACGGCTATCGGACATGTCCGTCGAGTCGGTGACCGCCTGTAAAAAGGTTGTCAACCGTTCCTGTGCCGAAGGGCGTCGAACTGCCCGACTCGATCAGTCGTCGGCCGTCGCGCCGCCCTCGCTCGCACTCACGCCGGTCCCGGGACCGACGTCGATGTCGAGTTCGTCGAGTTTCTCGTCGGGCACGACGCCGTCGACCCACCCGCGGGCCGTGTAGTACTCGTCTTTCAGTTCGTCGAGTTCGACCAGTTCGCCCTCGGCGGCACCCTTGCCTGGGACGGCGTCCTCGTGGCCCTTGACGAACCGCGGCGGGAGGGTGTCGTCCTCGCCGTCGAAGCCGGCGAGGTTGTTGTAGTACCGTTCGAGGTTGTAGATCCGTTCGCCCGCCTTCAGGAGGTCGTCCTCGCTCACGTCGAGGCCGGTGATGCCGTTGTACTGGAGGACGTACTCCTCGATGCCCTCGGCGAAGGCGTTGAACTTGCAGATGTCGAACGAGTCCGAGATCGAATGGGCGTCCTGGAAGGCGATCAGGAGTTCGCCCTTGCCCTTCCACTCGGTCGGGTCGACCTTCTCGGGGAGGCCCAGCACCTCGGCCGACGGCGTGTAGCCGCGGAGGTGGCAGCCGCCGCGGTTGCTGGTGGCGTAGCCGATGCCCATGCCCTTCATGCCGCGCGGGTCGTAGGCGGCGATCGCCTGCTTCTTGACGGTCATGGACATGTCGGGGTCGCCCCACTGCTCGGCGGCGCGGGCCGGGCCCTCGGCGAGCGTGTCGGCGAGGTCGCCGTCCCGCTGACCGATCCTGTCGATCATGTCGATCATCTCGTCGGCGTCGCCCCAATCGATGCCCTCGTCGATGAGGCCCTTCTCGCTGGCCTCCATGGCCGTCGAGAGCGCGTTGCCGGCCTCGATCGTGTCGACCCCGACGTCGTTACATCGGTCGATCATCACGGCGATCTTGTCGCGGTCGTCGTTCATCGCGTGCGGGCCGAGCGCCCACGCCGATTCGTACTCGTAGGACTCCATCCGGACGTTCATCTCCTCACCCTTGTGGGTGACGTCCACCTCGACCTCCTTCTTGCAGGCGACCGG
>DATFIX010000168.1:0-6619 GCA_035269625.1 Natrialbaceae archaeon | reverse complement strand
CGCGCGACGCCGACTCGTCGCCGAGGGCGTGGCGGCCGGCGTCATCGTCGCGGCGTTCCTCGTCCAGGTCGTGACGAAGGGGACCGACGTGGACTGGCTCGGGACGATCTCCCCGTCGCAGTATTACAGCCCCCTGGAGATCCTCACGGCCGGCGACTACGACCTCGCCGGCGCGGGCATCCTGCTCGCCGCCACGGTCGTCCTGCTGCTCGCCAGCATCGCCTGGTTCCGGGAGGTGGACGTCCGGTGAGTACCGAAACCCACGGGGCGGCCGATCGCCGACAGCGCGACACCGGGACCCTCCAGGACGTCCTTCGTTTCGAGGCCGAACGACGCGTTCGAGTGACGGTCGTCATCGCCGTCCTCCTGTCGGTGCTGGGCGCGTTCTACGTCTGGCTCGGCCCACAGATCGTCACGGGAACGGGAATGGAGGAGATACTGGACTCGCTCCCGCCGGCGATGAACGTGCTGTTCGGGTTCGAGAGCCTGACCACCCTCGAGGGGCTGCTCGCGAGCGAGTACTACACCTTCGGCTACATCGTCGGGCTGGGGGCCTACGTCGCCTACAGCGCGGCGGGCAGCGTCGCGGGCGACGTCCAGCACGACCGGATGGACACGGTGCTCTCGGCCCCCATCTCCCGGACGAGCGTCCTGCTCGGGAAGTACCTCGCACTGCTCGTCCCCATCCTCGCGGCGAACGTCGTCGTCCCGGTCGCGCTGTACGTCGCGTCCGTCCTCGTCGGCGATCCGATCGCCGCCGAGCCACTCGCCGTCGTTCACGTCCTCGCGATCCCGTACCTGCTCTGCTGGAGCGCGGTCGGCCTCCTGATCGGGGCGGTCGTCCACCGCGGGCGGACCGCCGGCCGGATCGCCATGGGGCTGGTCTTCGCGGCGTGGATCCTCGAGTCGTTTCTCACCACGACGGACTACAGCTGGCTCGGGGGCGTCTCCCCGACCCGGTACTTCGACCCCCCGGACGTCTTCGTCAACGGGACCTACGACGTCGTCGGGGCCGTGGTCCTCCTCGCGGCCGCAGTCGTGCTGCTCGGGATCGCCCGGGCGTGGTTCCAGCGCCACGACGTCTGATCGGAAATGTATCCCGTCCCCGAACTGCCCGCTCCACTAACCTTTTCTCCCGTCCCCGCCGACGTAGACGGTGTGCCGCCGGTCACGCCCGAAATCCTGTTCGTCTTCGCCCTGGTCGCCCTGGCGCTGGTACTCTTCGCGACGGAGCCGGTGCCGGTCGACGTCACGGCGATCGGCCTGCTGGTGACGCTGCTACTGGTCGATCCCGTCACGGCCGAACTGGCCGAGGCTGGCCTCCTCGCGAGCGGCCTGGACGTCCTCGCCGACCCGACGGCCGACGGGCTGGCGGGCTTTGCCAGCACCGCGACGCTGACCGTCCTGGCGATGTTCATCTTGAGTCGGGGAGTCAGGGAGACGGGCATCATCCAGCGTCTGGGCCACCGGATCGCCGCGCTGACCGGCGACGACGAGACGCGACAACTCGGCGCGACGATCGGTCTCGTCGCTCCCATCTCGGGGTTCATCAACAACACCGCCGCGGTCGCCATCCTGCTCCCGATGGTGACCGACCTGGCCCACCGGGGCCGGACCTCGCCGTCGAAACTCCTCATGCCCCTCTCCTTCGCCTCGATGTTCGGCGGGACCCTGACGCTGATCGGCACCTCGACGAACATCCTGGCCGCGGCCGTGGCGACCGACCTCGACCCGGCGGTCGGTGCCCGATTCACGATGTTCGTGTTCGCGCCCGTCGGGATCCTGATCAGCGTCATCGGGGTCGCCTACTTCATGACGATCGGCCGGCGACTGCTGCCCGAACGCATCAAGGCCGAGGAGGACCTGACCGCGGAGTTCCAGATGGCCGATTACCTCACCGAGGTGGTCGTCCGCGAGGACTCGCCGCTCGTGGACCGGACCGTCGAGGCCGGTCTCAGCGAAACCGACTTCGACGTGGACCTCCTCCAGCTCGTCCGCAACGGCGAGGTGTTCCTCGAACCCCTCGGGCCGAAGTCGATCCGGGCGGGCGACGTGTTCGTCGTCCGGACCGATCGGGACACGCTGGTCGAGCTGCTGGACGTGGAGGGGCTGGACCTCGTGCCCGACGTCCAGGTGGACGAGGCGGAACTCGAGACGGCGAGCGAGCAACAGAACCTGGTCGAGGTCGTCGTCGGTCCGGGCGCGTCGCTCGTCGGGCAGTCGTTGCGATCGGTCGCCTTCCGCCAGCGCTACGACGCGACCGTCCTCGCCATCCGGCGGGGGCCGGAACTCGTCCGCAAGCGCCTCGACGACGTCGGCCTCCGGGTCGGCGACACGCTCTTGATCCAGGCTACCGCCGAGAGCGTCGAGCGCCTAGACGCCAATCCCGACTTCATCGTCGCCCAGGAGATCGAACGCACGGACTACCGCGAATCGAAGGTGTGGATCGCGGTCGGTATCGTCGCCGCCGTGGTCGGGGTCGCGGCGTTCACGAGCGTGCCGATCGTCGCCTCGGCGCTGGCGGGCGCGCTGGCGATGATCCTCACCGGGTGCCTGCGCCCGACCGAGGTATACGAGTCCGTCCAGTGGGACGTGATCTTCCTGCTGGCGGGCGTCATCCCCCTCGGGACGGCCTTACAACATACCGGCGCGGCAGAACTCGTCGCCGACGGCCTCGTGGCGAGTTCGGGGATGCTTCCACCGATCGCCGTTCTCGGGCTCCTGTACGTGGTCACCGCCCTGCTGACGAACGTCGTCAGCAACAACGCCAGCGTCGTGCTCATGGTCCCGGTCGCCTTCCAGGCCGCCGCGACGCTGGACGCGAACGTCTTCTCGTTCGTCCTGGCGGTGACCTTCGCCGCCTCGACCGCGTTTATGACGCCGGTGGGCTACCAGACGAACCTCTTCGTGTACGGTCCCGGCGGCTACACGTTCATGGACTACGTCAGGGTCGGCGCGCCGCTCCAGTTGCTCGTCGCCATCGTGACGACGGTCGGGATCTGGGGACTGTTCGGCGTCTAGGTGCGGTGGTCGTCGCGACCGCCGTCGATGACGGCCTCGACCGCCTCGACCACGGCCGTCACCTCCGCGCCGGGCATGAACGAACAGTAGAATCCCTCGTCCCCCGCGAGAACGCGAACGATGACGGTCGTGTCGGTGTGGGTGGTGAACGCGCGGGTTTCCCCGACGGCGGGAACCAGGTCGTCGAAGAGGTCGCGCTCGATCAGGTCCAGACGGATGTAGGAGTGCACGCGTTCGGTCACCTCGTCGGCCGCCTCCCGCGATCCGTAGCGGTCGACGAACGCGTCCGAGACGTACAGCAACTGGTGACCGTCGGCCGTATACGATGCCGCGGCCAGGAGTTCCGCGTCCGTCGCGTCGCGCGCGGCCCCCACCGCTGCCTCGGCGTCGTATCCCACCAGGTTCGATTCGGTGACGAAGGGCATCGGTCGACTAGAACGTCCCAGACCACATATTATTTCCGGCCGATATTTCCATTAGCCGCAATAAATCCAAAATATATCCGACGCTCGTCCGTAACCGTCCGGTATGCCGACCGGACACGACCTCCTCGATCGCGTCGACGGACTGCTCCACGAGGACACGCAGGTCCACGACGCCGGGATCGACCTGTCGGTCACCGAAATCTACGCGGTGACCGGCCCCGGACGCGTGGACTTCGGCGGCGGCGAACTCGAACCGGCCGACCTCACCCCGCACGATCGCGTCTGGCGAAACGAGGACGACGACTACGGGTGGTGGCACCTGGAGGGCGGCACGTACCTGCTCGAGTACAACGAGTCGCTGACGACCGACGATCCTCTCCTTGTGCAACCGCGAGACGCGATCCTGGAGCGCGGTGCCACGCATCCGACGCTTTACGTCACCGACCTCGGCCGGGTACCCCTGACAGTTCCCGACGCCGGCATCAAGATCAAGGAGAACGCTCGGGTATCGACGCTCGTCGCGGAACGGTGACGGCCGCGGTGCGACCGCCCTCGGTCGCCGTCACTCCGGCAGGTACCGCACGTTCACGAACCCCTCGCCGGTCCGGACCTCGACCCTGACCGCGCCGAGACGCGCCGCACGCGCAACGGTTTCCTCGTCTTCGAGGACGTCCCGGGCCGCCTGGGCGGCCTCGCTCTCGGGGACGGTCACGACGTGAATCTCGCCGGTACCCTCGCGCTCCTCGCGGATGACCTCGCCCGGCGGTTCGCCGTCGGCCAGTTGCTCGGCCTGGCGGGTCGGCGAGAGGTCGCTGTCGATCACCTCGATCGTCCGGCGGTCCTCGACCTCGACGAGCTCCCACGTCACCTCCATGGGGGGCACCGGCCTGATCGTCCCCGTCAGGACCTCGCCCGATTCGAGGGCGGGGTCGGCCTGTTCGTCCAGCGCGTGAATCTGCCCGGTCTCGACGTCCCGGAGGACGGCCGACTCCGGGTCCGTCTCGATGACGAGGAAGGTGCCCGTCGTCTCGCTCATGGCCGGGCGTACGAACCGCCGGGGTTTCAGGACTTCGCGTCGGGTCGGCGAGCACGGGGGCGGGTTCGGCTGCGGATTCGATGGGGGACTCCACGATCAACGCTCGCTCCCGAGCGCGTCGGTCAGGAACGTCACCTGTCGCGCGACGACGGGTTCGAACCACGGCGGCGTGTGAACGCCGAAGTGGTCCGTCTCGACGCGGTGTACTGAGGAATCCGGGAGGTCCTCGACCAGCGTTTCCATGGGTTCGGTCGGGAGGAGTCGATCGTCTCTGGCGATGACCACGTGGACCGGGGCCTCGAGGTCGTTCGCGTGGCGGCCCGGGCGGTAGCGCGGGAGGTCGAGGACGATCCGGGCCGGCGTCCGATTGATGACCGTGGCGCCCTCGGGGACGAGCGAGCGGAACCCCTCCTTTGCACCCGGTGTATCGACGAGGCCACCGCCGTGAGGTTCCGAGACGATCGGGAGTTCGACGGGCCCCATCCCGACGACCCCTGCGACACGGTCCGCGAGAGCGGTCCCGAGCGTGCGAAGCCGTTCGACCGAGGAAAGGTGGGCCGTCTGGTGGGCCATGACGGCGCGTCCATCGACGAACGGCACCATCGAGACGACGGCCCGAACGTCGGGCGTCTCGTGAGCGACGGCGATCACGTGGCCGCCGCTGAACGACGTCCCCCAGAGCGCCACCCGGTCGGAATCCACCCTGCCCATCGCGCGAACGTGCGCCAGTATGGCTCGCCAGTCCTCGAGCTGGCGCGTGGGATCGACGAGTCGCCGCGGGGTGCCCTCGCTGGGCCCGAAGTGCCGATAGTCGAAGACGAGGGCAGCGAACCCCTCGGCCGCGAATCGTTCCGCGAACCGGGCGAGCCCCCAGGCCCGGGGCGCTCCGAAGACGTTTGCCAGCACGACCGTCGGCCACGGTGGATCCACGTCGTCCGGCGCGTAGAAGTCGGCTTCACAGCGACTACCACCGCTCTCGACGGACTGGACCGCTCGTGTGACCCCCCGAGTCATGACAATGGCTCACAAACGGTTGCCGTCACCATAGCCTTTCACCTTTGGCGACCGTCTCACGTCGTCATTCCGCACAGCGAATGAACGGTTCTGGGGCACCTCAGCCCGTCCCGCCGTCCGCGTCCGCCTCACCCGGACCCGTACGACGCTTCGCGAATCGATGGAGCAACAGGATGGTCGCCGCTGCGACCCCCACCGGGATCAGCCCCGCCCACTGTGGCAGGGCATACAGGAACTCCACGACCGGCCCCACGACGCCACCCGTCGGTTCCTGCGCGCTGGGCGGGACGCTGATGACGAGCGCGGCATACAGCGACGCGAGAAAGGCGTAGCCGGCGACGCCCATCGCCCCGTCGTAGTCCCGCGTGGCGATCCCGAAGCGGTGCCAGCGGGCGACGGCCAGGACCGGGGCGAGGATCGGCACCACGACGGCGAGCGCGATGACGATGAAAAACGCTTGCGTGAGCGACACGGTCCCGCTGGTGGGGACACTCGTGTCGCCGAGCAGGTCGATCACGCCGAAGACGAACACCAGGCCGGCGAGCAGCGCCGCCAGTCCGCCGACGACCGCGTAGGAGCGAAAGAGCCACGAGTCACTCGATTTGATCGCGTAGGGGAACGCCCCGAAGAGGCCGCCGTAGGCGTCGTCGTCCCGCTGTTCCGGGACATCGCCCGCCGATCGCGGGTCGTCGGCCACCGGTCGCGCGTCGTCGTCCATCGCTCGCGATCACTCCGTGTGGACGGCCGTGACGGTCCCGACGCCCTTCGATCGACCCTCGCGGAAGACGAACCGCTGGCCCGCCTCGACGAGGTACGACCGGAACTTGAACCGGACCCGAGTCGTGCCCGTGTCGCCGGGAAGGAGTTGCCCCTCGTCCGGATAGAAGGCCGCCGCCTCGCTGATCGTCTCCAGGTGGACGACCGGTTCGTAGCCGTCGCCGATCCGGGTCGGGTGGTTCAGGACCATCACCTCGGCCTCGAACTCGCGGACGGGCGTGGGGTCGGCGTCGCGGGGCAGGAGGACCATCCCGCGGTCGATCTCGCGCTCCTCGATGCCCTTGAGCGCGATGCCGACGATCCGGCCGGCCTTGGCCCGGTCCACGCGGTGGTAGTGCATCTCGAT
>DATFIX010000167.1:0-8053 GCA_035269625.1 Natrialbaceae archaeon | reverse complement strand
AACACCGACTGTGCCAGCAGGCCGAACAGCAGGCCCCCGGCCACGAACCCGCTCCCGAATCCGACGTTGTTCGCGACCTTCAGCAAGCCGTAGGCCCGGTCGCGCTCCTCGCCGCTGGTCAGGTCGGCGACCATCGCGTGGCTGGCCGGCGTATACAGCCCCATGGTCGCGCCCGCCGCCGTGGCGACGGCGATGAATCCCGGCGCGGTTTGCACTCCCGCGTACGCCGCCAGCGTGAACGCCGAGGTCGCCATGCTCCCCACCATGACCGGTTTCCGCCCGTACCGGTCAGCGAGCGTCCCGCCGAGAATCGTCCCGCCCGCGGTGGCCAGGTTGTTCGCGAGCAGACCGAGACCGACGAGCGAGAAGGCGATCCCCACCTGCCGATAGAAGTACAGCGTCGCGAAGGGGTAGACCACGCCGGTCCCGAACACGTTGATCAACTGCCCGGCGGCCACCACGTAGACCGATTGATCGAACCGGCGCACGTCCTCGAAACTCCGGCGGATCGCCGACATCGTCCCCGGTTTCCCGGTCGATCCCCGTAATTCGCGCGGTTTCGGCGTCGCCTGCCTGGAAGCCCCCATCGCAGGACGGGACCGGGTCGGATCGATCGGCCGTCGGTTCCTTAACGGTCGCCGCAGAACGGAGTCACAAGGACCGCCCTATGTCGCCAGGAACCGCTTCGACGGGGCCGAACCGACCGTCAACTGCGATCCATCGGCCGGGAGGCACTCGATGAGCGATTCGAGCACCGTTCTTTGCTTCAGCCAGGATCCCGACCAGCTCGACCGCCTCGTCGCTCCCCTGGAATGGTCCTATCCGGACGTGACCGTCATGCACACCGACTCGTCGGCGGCCGCGATCGAACACCTCGACGGTGGCGACGTCGACACGCTCGTCCTCGATGCCCGGACGGCGGCCGCGACACCGCCGATCGTCCGGGCCGCACGCGAGCAGTATCCGGATCTCTCGATCCTCCTGCTGGCGGATTACGAGACCGGCGACGACGCGGGGGTCGCGATCAGCGACGTCGTCGAGTTCGTCGACACCGTCGACGGTGCCGAGGAAACGTTTGCCGGGTGGGTCGCCAACGCCGTCGTTTCGGGCGGCACGAGTGGCCCCGTCGACCGCATCGACCACGCGAACGCGGGGCACCACGAAGAGATCGTTCGCGAGGTCCGTCACCGACTGGTCGACGCCACCTCGCCGCGGGATTTCGAGGAGGCCGTCTGTAACGTTCTCACCGTCGGCGACCGCTACCGCTTCGCCTGGATCGGCGAGTACGACCGCGGCGAACAGCAGGTCGTCCCGTGGGTCACCGGCGCGGCGGTCGACGACTGGCCGACGAGCACGACGTTCGCGGTCGGAACGGGCCACGAGACGATCGTCGAACGTGCACTCCGATCGCACGAACTGCAAGTGGCCGACGGGTTCGGTCCGGACGACCCGTCGGTACCCTGGGCGGAGGCGGCCGTCGATAACGGCGCGACGGCGACGGCAGTCGCCCCGCTGATCGACGCGGACGACGACGAGTTGCTCGGCGTGATGGGCGTCTACACCGACGCCCCGACAGGATTCGACGACCTCGAACGACGGGCGATCCGGGACGTCGCCGACGCGGCCGCCCACGCCCTGGGGACGATGGCGCTGCGGGGCGAAGCGAAACAGCAGGAACGCGTCCTCCGCCGATACGAACGACTGGTCGAAACCGTCGGCGACGGCATGTACGCCCTGGACGCCGACGGCCACTTCATGACGGTCAATAACGGCCTCGTCGAGATGACCGGGTACTCCCGGGAAGGACTCTTGGGCGAACACGTCTCGCTGGTCATCGACGGCCGGGTCGACGACGAATCGGGCGATAGAAGCGGCGTCGCACCCGGGGAAGACCCGATCGAGCACCTCGTCTCGGACCGCCCGATCGAACCCGAAACCATGGAGGTCCGCCTCCAGTGCAAGGACGGCGAGCGGATTCCCTGCGAGGCGAAGGTCGGCGGACTCTGGGAGAGCGACCAGTACCGCGGATCGGTCGGCGTCCTCCGGGACATCACCGAGCGAAAACGGCGGGAACGCGAACTGCGACGCCAGAACGAACGCCTCGACGGGTTCGCCAGTATCGTCAGCCACGACCTGCGCAACCCGCTCGGCGTCGCCCGGGGCTACGTCGACGTGCTCGCCGAGACGGAAGACCTGGAACGGCTCGACCACGTCGACGCGTCGCTCGATCGGATGGCGGCCATCATCCAGGACGTCCTCGAACTCGCCAGGCGCGGGGAGACCGCGGCCGAGACAGACCCCGTTTCGCTCGGGGACGTCGTCGAAGACGCGTGGGCGAACGTCGAGACGAAAGCGGCGACGCTCGTCGTCGAGGAATCGGCCACCATCGCGGCCGACCGCTCGCGGTTCCTCCGGTTCCTCGAGAACCTCTTCCGCAATGCGATCGAACACGGCGGCGAGGAGGTCCACGTCCGGGTCGGTCTCATCGACGATCCGACGGCCAACGGCGCCGGCGACGACGCCCTCGGGTTCTACGTGGCCGACGACGGCGAGGGCATCCCGCCTTCGATCCGGGACCGGCTCTTCGAGTCGGAATTCTCGACCTCGGAGACGGGGCTCGGGATCGGGCTCTGGGTCGTCAGGGAAGTGGCGAGCGCGCACGACTGGACGACAAATGCGACGAAGAGCGAGAGCGGTGGCGCGCGATTCGAGTTCGAGAACGTCGAGCGTGCTTAACTGTCGCCACCGGGCAGGTCCTGAAACGCCCCGACGAAGTCGTCGTGGGTTGACATGCCGGACATGGTCTCGTCGACGCGATCCCGGAGTTCGTCGACGCGGTCGCGAAGTTCGAGGTACTCCTCGTTGTCCTCGAGTTCCTGTTCGGGTTTCTCGGCCTCGAGCAGGGCTTTCTTGGACGCCAGCGAGTAGTATTCCTGGACGTCGGCCGCGTACTCCGACCGCGTCCGGACCTTCTCGATGATCGCAAGGAGATCGTCCTTCGATACCGGTTTGACCAGGTAGTCGTCGAAGCCCATCTCGATGATGTCGAAGTCCGGATCGACGGCCGTGACCATCACCACCCGGCAGTCGAATCCCCGGTCGCGGATGCGTTCGAGGACCTCGTCACCCGACAGCCCCGGCATCCGCCGGTCCAGAAGGACGACCTCGACGGTGTCGTTCATCGTCTCGAGCGCCGTCTCCCCGTCGTAGGCGGTTTCGACCGAATACTCGCCCTCGATCCAGGCCGCAAAGAGATCCGCCAGGCGAGCTTCGTCGTCTACCACCAGCACTTCGGGACCATCGCTATCGGAATCGGACATGACAACCTCCTGTATCCCGGGATCGGTTTCGGACCACGGTTGATCGTGTCGGTACCGGATGATATACCCCGGGCCCACATATCAGTTGTGGCATTTTGCCGAGGCGTGGCGACCGCCCGGACTGTTCGCGCGAATCGAACGGTACCTTGCCACGAGAGTGGCCCCCGTCATCGATCCGTTCTTGGGCCCGATCCGAAAGGAGGGTTCAGTCGGTACGAAAACCGATGGCGACTGCCGAGTGCATCAATATTTTGTGTCCCATCCCCGTAGTACCAGTGTAATGGCGGACGTCTGCCCCACGTGCGGGCTTCCGGAAGAACTCTGCGTGTGCGAGGAAGTCGCGAAGGAGGAACAGGAGATCAGCATCCACCTGGACGAACGCCGGTACGGCAAACAAGTCACGATCGTCGAGGGGTTCGACCCGGGCGACGTCGATCTCGACGACCTGTCGTCCGAACTGAAATCGCAGTTCGCCTGCGGTGGCACCGTCGAAGACGGGTCGATCGAACTCCAGGGGGATCACGCCGACCGACTCGAGGACTACCTCCGCGATCAGGGTTACTCCGTCGAGTAGCGTCTCTCGGGGATTGCGACGGAGGTGGAGTATCACCGAGACGGTAGTATCCGATCTAAACGTCCACCACGACGTACGCGCGCCAGCCGTCGCTCGTCTCCTCGATCTGCATCTCCGAGTAGGTGACGGCTTTTACTTCGCGCGCGTCGATCTCCCCCAGCGGAACGCCCCGGGCGCTCCCGTCGAGACGCCAGTCGTCGTCACGACGATTGACGGTCGCGTCGTTCTCGACGGGGAGCACGTTACGTACGTCACGCTCGTAGATGAGTTCGTCGAGATAATCGAACAGGAGCGCTTCTCGACTTTCGGCGACCACCTGCACGTCGAACCGATCGCCGATCGGGGGAACGTCGTCGCACATCGCGGCCGCCATCCCGTCGGCGAGGGCGGCGAACGTCTCGCTCAGGGTCGCCCCCGTCGCCTCGATTCCCACGTCGGCCGTGTGTTCGCGGAGTTCGTAGGGCATGATTACTCCTGGACGATCATCCCGTCCAGATAGGCATCCGTCTTGTCCTTCGTCGCCTGGGTCCGCTTCACGAACCTGACCAGCCGCCCTTCCTCGACCGACTCGTCGGCCTCGATCTCCAGCTGGAGCCCCTGGTCGCGGAAGTGCTCCAGCAGCGCCGCGATCGCCTCCCCGTCGCCCCGGACGGCGTGGCGTTCGCCGATGGTCTTCCCCGCCTGCACGTCCTCGATGGTGTCGGTCATCGAGAGGAGAATGGCCTCGCCGAGGTCGCGAGCGCGCTCGCGGGCTTGCTCGGGCGACTCGTTCCACTCGACCGACTGGAACGCCTCCCGGATGATTCGCCGGAACATGAAGTCCTGGCCGTAGTCGAACGGGAGCGAGAACGCGAACTCGAGGTTGCCCCGGTTCGCACTCGATGTGGTGTACTTCAGTTGCTGGGTGACGTGGGGCGTCTTCATGACGATTCCCTCGCGGCCTGCGTCGTCGAGTTCGTCGACGATCCGCGGGAGTGCCTCGGCAGCCTCGCTCGGGGTCAGCATGCCGAAAAACGGCACCTGTGGAACGTCGAACTCGTCGAGAATGGCCCGACGGTCCGTCACCGGGAGGGATTCGCCCGATTCCCGATCCCGAACGTCGAAGGCCCGGAACGCGAGCGACTCGATTTCCTCGTACTCGTGGGGCGTGTATGGGTTCTCCGGGCCGACCATCTCCCCGCAAAGGGTCGTCCCGGGATACTCGTCGAAGAAGGGATCCAGATCGAGGTCGGCGTCGACCTTCCAGGTCGTGTACGGGCAGACGATCCCGCCACGCGTGAAGGCGTAGAGATCGCCGTCGATCCGCGTGACCCGAACGTTGTACCCGTTCATCTTCTCCTCGACGGCGAACTCGCCGGCGAAGTACCGCGGGATGCCCTCCTCGAGGACGAGCGTCCGCGGGATCTTCGGGAACCCGCGAACGACCGTGCCGGCCAGGAGCACGGTCCCCTTCTCCAGGCGCTTCTGGTAGTCCGGGAGGGACCGGTACTCGACGCCCTCGTAGTACCGCGTCACGAACTCGTCCTCGATCCGCTCGAACGTCGCCTTCGAGAGGCCGAGCGCACGATGGTACTCGTGCCTGGTGTCCATGTGACAGTGGTACGCGGACCGGTCGCAAAAGCGCCTCGCCGACGCTTCCACTCGGGAGCCGACTGCACCCCGACGGACTGGTGGCTATTTGACGCCCGGGCTCCAAACTCCGGTAATGCCCGAGTATCCCCTCAAGCAGCGGTTCGTGCTCGACACGTCGGTCTTTCTCACCGAGGAGATCCGTCGGGACGACGAGGACGTCGGGGAGGCGGCCGATCGGCTGCTCGACCTCGTCGCCGAGGCGAAGCTTCGGCTCAACATCTCCTGTTACATGCCGCCCTCGATCCACGACGAGTTGACGACGATGCTCGACGACCGGCACGTCCCGGAGGAGGTGTACTCGAAGCTCAACACCTGGGTCATCCGGAAGAACCCCGACCGGTTCGAGGTGCGCATCCCGGCGGTGATCGTGTATCACTTCATCGACGAGATGTCCGACCGCGTCAACCGCGGCCTGCGCGTCTCCGAGAAGGCCGTCCGGAAGGCCGAGGAGTCCAACCACGAGACGCTCGACGAACACGACCACATGACCGAGGTGGACAAGGTCATCTCGGACCTGCGCGAGGAGTACCGCGGGACGCTCCGACAGGGGGTGCTCGACTCGCGCGAGGACTTCGACCTCCTGATCCTCGCCCGGGAACTCGATGCGGGCGTCGTGACCGAGGATCGGGGCATCATCAACTGGGCCGACGACTTCGGCCTGCGGTACCTGCGCGGGCGGGAGTTCCCGTCGCTGCTGGAGGACTACCTGGCGGCCGACGAACGAACGGAACAGTGACGGTTCGCAGTCGGGGGATCAGAACGAGTAGTCGTCGCCCGGGTCGTCGTCCATCGCGGGATCCTTGCGCTCGTTGACGGCCTGGGTGAACATCTCCTCGTCGGGTTCGAGGGGGTCGTCTTCCTCGTCGGTGTCGTAGGCGGAGACGCCCATCGAGAGCAGTTCTTCGATCGCCTGTTCGCGGTTGAGGAAGTCGCCCTGCTCGACGAGGCGGTCGATCTCGCTGTCGAGACGGTCGGACAGCGTGACTTCGAGTTCGGCCATACGGGAGGGTCCGGGACCCATCCGCCTTAAGGTTTGGTTCGTGGCCCGCCGGTGTCCGTCGGTCGTATCGAACGGTGTGGAACCCCGCTCGACGCGAGGAACGGGTTGCGGGACGCTTTTGCGTTCCACGCCACCACGGACGTGCACATGGACAAGCAATCGATCCGGGAACGGGTGTGGGACGACCTGGAGGAATCCGGGGTTGCCCGGTTCCCGTTTCCACCCCACGGCCGAATCCCGAACTTCGAGGGTGCCGACCGCGCCGCGGACCGACTCGCGGAGACCGACGAATGGGGACCGGCCAGCGCGATCAAGGCCAATCCCGACTCGCCACAGCGACCCGTTCGACGCCGAGCGCTGGCGGACGGCAAGACCGTCTACGTGGCCGTCCCCCGACTCCGCCACGAGGAGTGTTTCGTTCGACTCGACCCGGCCGAAATCGACGATTACGACCGGGCGACGACGATCAAGGGCGCGCCGGAACTGGGCGAGCAGGTCGACCCGGACGCGATGGAACACGTCGACCTGATCGTCTCCGGGAGCGTCGCCGTCACCGAGGACGGCGCTCGCATCGGGAAGGGCGAGGGCTACAGCGACCTGGAGTTCGCCATCCTCCGGGAACTCGACCTCGTGGACGACGAAACGGCCGTCGTCACGACGGTCCACGAGCGCCAGGTCGTCGAGGACGAGATTCGGCCGGACGCCCACGACGTGCCGATGGACCTGCTCGTCACGCCGGAACGGGTCGTCCGGTGTGACTCGCCGTTCGAACGGCCAGCGGGGATCGACTGGGACGTGCTTCCCCAAGAGAAAATCGAGGCGATTCCGATTCTGGAGCGGTTCCGTGCCGGCGACGGAGAGCGACCCTAGGCGTCCACGGCGACGAACAGGTCGAAGGCGTTCTCCGCTGGTTCGTCATCGTCGTCGGGGTCGAGGTACCCGCCCGCGAAGGCGGTGTAGACGGTCCCGCCCATGAGGTCGACGTCGAACGAGGCCACCACGTCACCGTCGTTGGCCATCGTATCACCGCGGACCTGGACCGTGTACGCGCCCTCCGGGACCGTGACGTACCCGGACTCGCCGAAGGCGACGCCGTCGTACAGCACGTCGCCGCTGGATTCGACGGTGACGTCGACGGCCGGGGCGTCCGGCGAGGTGTGGACGAGGCGGAGTTTCGCCATCCCGTCCTCGGGGAGGATCACGTCGTCTTCCAGCACGAGCACTTCGAACGGTCGATCGTCGTCATCGTCGCCGAGTTCGCCGACCGCGGCGGCCGTGTAGTGGGTACCCGCCGCGACCGTCAGTTCCTCGTCGAAGACGACGGTGTCGGCGTCACCGGCGGCCGTGATCGCGACCTGGTGGGCGCCAGCGGGGACCGTCAGGTAGTTGCTGACTGCACCGAACGGGACGTCTTCGAGAACGGCCGTTTCGTCCACGTAGACGTCCACGTTCGGGGCATTCGGCGAGAGGTGGGCCACGCGGAGCGACGCGGGATCCATGTCCATCACCTCGCCCGCGTCCTGGGCC
>DATFIX010000166.1:0-7719 GCA_035269625.1 Natrialbaceae archaeon | reverse complement strand
CCTGACCACGGTACCGCCGTTTCTCGCCGTTCGCTGGTTCGACCGCGGCGTGGACGTCGGTCGAGTCGGCGAAGCGAGCGAGCAGTTCTTCGCGACGACCGGCGACTTCCGGGGCGTGATGGCGGCCCGAATCGCGCCGGTTCCGGCCGACGTCGTCACCTGTGCGGCCGGCCTCGGCGACGTCCGTCTCCGCACCGTGATCGCCGGGACGGTCGTCGGCGAGATCCCGTGGACCGTCGTGGCCATCGCCGTGGGCACCTCGGCCGACCGATTGGCCGCCGGGCGAATGACGACGATCGGACTCCCGGTGACGCTGGCGATGCTCGCGCTCGCGGTGATTCTCCTGGCCGGGCCGGCCCGACGGCTACTGCAGGACCGAGGAGAACCATCGTCAGGAAAGAACTGATCACCGACTAGAGGTCGTCGAGCCCCTCGCTCAACTCCTCGAGTCGCTCGGCTTTGGCCGAGGATTCCGCCGGTTCCTGGCCAGCATCGTCGGGGGTAGGGCCTCCGGAAGCCGCCTCGGCTTCGAGGTTTTCGGTGAGCGAATCGCCGAGGTGCTGGAGCCGAGCCTGCAGGTTCCGATACTCCTCACTCGACTCTAGGGTCTCCGGGTCGAGTTCCCCCTCAAGTGCTGCCATCTTGTTCGAGACGCTCGCGTGTTCCTTGAGTGCTCCGGCCCGACGAAGCTGGACGCGCATGTTCTCGATGACGCGGTTGAGTTCCGGTCGCGACACCGGCTTGGTGAGGTACTCGTCGAAGTCGAGTTCGATGACGTCCAGGCCCGGATCCACCGCCGTCACCATGACGACCCGCGCCTCGAATCCCTGCTCCCGGATCCGTTCGAGCACCTCGTCACCCGTCAGATCCGGCATCCGACGATCGAGCAACACGACGTGGACCGAGTCGTCCATCTTCTCGATTGCCGCCTCACCTCCGTACGCCGTGCGTACGTCGTACTGATCGTCGATCCACATCGAGTACAGATCCGCGAGGTCCTGTTCGTCGTCGACGACGAGGATTGTCGCTGTTCCCATAGTGTGCCCCGGTTGGTGTCAGTCGTCATTGAAACGTCCATCGCTCGGTTACTATACCTTGTGGCCAGCCTCAATCGTCCACCCGACAGCGGTTAATAATAAAACGTGTCGCTACAGTCGTACACGACTCCGTGTCGCGGGCAGACGTACTTGCAGTGGCGACTGACCATCGGCTCCTCGCACAGCGGGCACGGACGACCAGTCCCGGCGTCAGTCACGGCTGTCCGATGCGGACCGGAAGAAGATAGTCGTTCGGGACGTCCCGCCGATCACCCGGACCGGATCGGTGATCGCCGGAAAGTCGGTACAACGGTCGGTATCAGCATTCGGACCAGCCGCAGGCCTCGCAGGTCTTGCACCCCTCGGAGTAATACAGCGCCATCGACCCGCACTCGGGACACTCCGGACTTTCGCCGGCGTCGATCAGCGCCTGCTGGTCGGTTTCGGTGCTGTCAGTCGACGCGCGATCCCCGCCGTCGGTTTCGTGGCCGGGGTCCTCCTCGGCGGTCTCTTCGAGCGTTTGCTGCTGGGGATAGGCCTTCTCGACTTCACCCTTCAGGTAGCGGCGCAGCGCGGTGCCGATGGCGTCCGGGATGGACTGGATCTGTTCGCCCTTGTCCCAGGCGACCTTCGGCGACCGGATCCCCTCGAGTTCGGAAGCGATCTCCTCGGGATCGACGCCCGACCGGAGGGCCGTCGAGATGGTCTTCGCGAGCGCCTCGGTGAACGAGGCGGTGAAGCCGCCGGAGTTGCCGATGTTGGCGAACAGTTCGAACGGCCGGCCGTCCTCGTCCTCGTTGATGTTGACGTAGAGTTTGCCGTAGCCGGTGTCGATGCGCTGGGTGACCCCGTGGAGGACGTCGGGACGCGGTCGTTTCCGGGCGTAGGTCTCGCTCTCGTCCTCCACGGCGCCGAGGATTTCCTCGACCTGTCCGTCCAGTGCCGCCCTGACGTCGTCGTTTTCGACGAACGCCTCCATGCCGCCGAAGACCTCATCGATCTGCTCGACGATGACTTCGGCCGCCTCGTCCTCGTCGGCGAACTCGGCGTTCTGGGCGCGCGTGGTGAGCACCTGCTTGCTGCGGGTGCCGTCGCGGTAGTAGGTGACGCCCTTGCCCCCGTGATCGTAGACCCACTCGAAGACCTCGCGGGCGTCGTCCGTGGTCGCCTCGTTGGGCGCGTTGACGGTCTTGCTGATCGAGGAGTCGACGCCCTCCTGGGTCGCACACTGGACCGCGGCGTGGGCCTTGGCCGGGAGGTCGCCCGTCGTCACGAACAGTTCCGAGATGGCGTCCGGGACGGTCGAGAGCGACTCGACGCCCTCGAACTCGTTTTCCGCCATCTGCTCCTGGGCCTCGCGTTTCACCGTCTCCACGTCGATGTCGTTGGCCTCCAGGGTCCGCAGGAAGTAGTCGTCGAACTCGACGAGCATCTCGTCGCCCTGGACGTCGTCGGAGACGTTCTTGTAGTAGGCGACGTTGTAGATGGGTTCGATCCCGCCGGTCGTGTTCCCGACCATCGACGTCGTCCCGGTCGGGGCCACGGTCGTCGTGTTGTGGTTGCGGATGGGGAACCCGTTGGCCCACTCGTCGGCGTCGAGGCCGGTGTGGTGCTCGAACCACTCGCGGTACTCGGCCGGGTTCGCGAACTTGGACTCGTCCCAGTCCGCGAAGCTCCCACGTTCCTCGGCGAGTTCGTGGGAGGCCCACTTCGACCGGTGGTTGATGTGGCGCATGACCTGCCGGGCGATCTCGTTGGCCTCGTCGCTGCCGTACCGCACGCCAAGCTGGACGTACAGCTGGGCGAGGCCCATGACGCCCATCCCGATCTTGCGCATCCGCCGGACCGTCTCCTCGATCTCGGGGACCGGGAAGTCGCTCATCGTCACGACGTCCTCGAGGAACCGCGTCCCCAGGTCGATACGCTCGGATAGTTCATCCCAGTCGATGGCCTCGTCGAGGTACGCCTCCACGGCATCGTCGAGGGATTCGTACTCGTCGGCGTGGCGGTCGCGCCAGACACGCCAATCTGGAGCATCCAAAGCTGCGACGGTGCTCAGGTTAATATGTCCTAAATTACAGGCCTCATATTCTTCTAAAGGTTGCTCACCACATGGATTTGTTGCCAATATCTTATGTTCGGGGTACTCCTCCACGTCGAACGAGTGCTGCTTGTTGACTCGTTCGAGGTAGATCACGCCGGGTTCGCCGTTCTCGTGGGCGCCCTCGACGATGTGGTCCCAGATCAGGTCCGCCGGGACCGACAGTTCTTCTCCGACATCGACGTACTCCCCGAGGCCGTGCATCTCGTAGAGTTCCTTCGTCTGTTCGGTGGCGACGTGCGCCTCGCCGGTGCGGGGGTTCGTGAAGGTGAACTCCTCGCCGTTCTTCACGGCGTCCATGAAGTCGTCGGTGATGCCCACCGAGATGTTGAAGTTCGAGAGGTGGCCCTCGACGGCGTTGCGGAGGTGTTCCGGGACGCGCCCCTCGTCGTCGATGAGTTCGCGGGCTTCCTCCAGCGCGTCCGCGAAGGAGTTGTGCGTGTAGTCGTCGGGGTCGTTGAGCCGGAGGGTGCGGGCGAGCGAGACGTCCTTGTTTTTGGCGTGAATGAACTGGATGACGTCCGGGTGCGTGACACGCATGACGGCCATCTGTGCGCCGCGCCGCGCGCCACCCTGGGCGATGGTCTCGCAGGCCTGATCGAACGTCCGCATGAAGGTGATCGGCCCGGAGGCGATTCCTCCAGTCGATCCGACAGAATCGCCATACGGCCGCAATCGCCAGAAAGCATACCCCATTCCGCCGCCCGACTGGAAGACCTTGGCAGATTCCTTAACTGTTTCGTGGATGTCCTCCATGTCGTCTTCGGGCGAGTCCACGAAGCACGCCGAGAGTTGCTGGAGTTCGTCGCCCGCGTTCATCAGCGTCGGCGAGTTGGGCATGAACGCAAGCGACTCCATCTGGTCCTGGAACGCCTCGGCTTTCGCCTCGACGTGGTCGCGGACCTCGTCGGGCAATTCGGGGACGACGGTGTCGAAGGCGAACTTGTTGACGTTGTACTGCGAGAGAGACGTCTCGGCGTCGTCGTCCGCGCTCACGCCCGCGCCGAAGACCTCCTCGGCGAGTTCGTCCCGCCGGGGATGGTCGGGCTTGAGTTGGTCGGGCGTGACGGCGATCTCGAGGTCGCGTCGTTCGGCCTCGTAGACCGCCTCGGCCAGCGCGACGTTCTTCGCGACGCGCTCGAAGAGGTCCTCCTGGGTCTCGATCAGTTCGCCGTCGGCGTCCTTGCGGAGGTACCGGGCCGGCAGAATGTTGTGGTAGGCGTTGCCCGTCAGGCGCTCCTCGAGCGTGTCCCCCTCGGTACGTTTGATCGGGAGCGTCAACTCCTCGGCCGTGAGATCGGCGTTACTCACGGTCGACCCCTCCGGCCAGGGTGTGCGCTCCGGGCGACGCCCTCGTCGATCGACGGTCCGAACGTCCGCGTGCGATTTTCGTCCATGGTTCCGGTCCTGAATCGGTCATCTGAAGGTGAAGTGGCCTAACTGGAGCCACCCCCTAAATTGTTCCGCTCCGTTTGTTTTAGTGAAACTGTGCTTGTCTCAGCTGTCGCTACCTGGCTGGTCGCTCCATGCCCGTCGCGACGATGTTCCCACCACCTCGTATCGGGAGGGGACGTATTAATCCCTGTCAAAGCGAGGTGAAAGTGTCTCGATCGAAATGACACCACGTTGGACGGCCGCGATTTTCACTTTCGATCGGCTGACTGCCGGCGACTCACGACCCGGTCACCGAGGACCGAATCCTCCCCTAGGGTTTTGCGTCGGGAAACGGTACCCGGACTATGGTACCCCTGATAGCGTTCGGCGATCCCGCCTTCCTGGCATTGCTCCTCGTCGCGGCCGTCGTCTTCGTGGTCCTCCTCCGGATCGCGGTCAAGCTCGCCATCCGCGTGTTGATCGTGGTCGCCGCCATCGTGGCGGTGCTGTGGCTACTGGGCCAGTTCGGCGTTCCGGTCCCGATCTTCGGCATACTCGCGTAGGAAGTTCCGGATCACCGCGTGGCCGTCCGCGGTCAGGACGGATTCGGGATGGAACTGGACGGCCTCGATGGGATACTCGCGGTGTCGGATCCCCATGACGAGCGGTTCGCCGTCTTCCTCCTCGTTCCCGTTCGTCGTCGCAGTCACCTCGAAGGGATCCGGCACGTCGGTCGCGATCAGCGAGTGGTACCGCCCCGCACGAAAACCCTGATCGAGACCGCGATACACGGCCTTCCCGTCGTGGTCGATGGGCGACGTTTTCCCGTGGACCGGCTTCGGCGCCCGACCGACCGTCCCGCCATAGGCGTAGACGGCGGCCTCC
Organism: Natrialbaceae archaeon; assembly: GCA_035269625.1. GTDB lineage: Archaea > Halobacteriota > Halobacteria > Halobacteriales > Natrialbaceae > DATFIX01. The sequence goes on along the minus strand of DATFIX010000166.1, from coordinate 2,322 downwards.
AGACCGAGGCAGACGCCGAGGGTCGGGACGTGGGGGCTAACCTCCCGAAGTACGTCCACGGACACCCCGACGTCGCGCTCGTTCGCCGGGTGACCGGGCCCGGGGCTGATCACGATCGCATCGGGATCGGCCGCCCGGATCTCCTCGATCGAGGCAGTGTTCCGAACGACGACCGTTTCGGCGTGTTCGCTGACGTACTCGACCAGGTTGTAGGTGAACGAGTCGAAGTTGTCCACGAACAGCACGCGCAGGGCTTCCGACCGATAGCCGTCTGTCGTCATTGACGACCCTCCCCGGTGACGGGGTCGGATATCGTCGGTTCTTTCTCGATCCGTTCCAGCGCGTCGAGAACGCCGGCCATCTTGTGCTCGGTTTCCTCGTATTCCCGTTCGGGGACCGAGTCGGCGACGATCCCCGCTCCCGCCCGGACAGTGATCCGGTCGCGGTTCCGGGCCGCCTCGTCGTTCTCCCCGGATTCGATCGTTGCCGACCGGATGACGATCGCGAGGTCGGCGTCGCCGTTCCAGGTGACGTAGCCCACGCCCCCACCGTAGACGCCTCGTGGCGTCGGTTCGAGGGCATCCACGATCTCCATGGCCCGGATCTTCGGCGCGCCAGAGAGCGTGCCCGCCGGGAAGGTCGCCCGGATGGCGTCGAAGGCGTCCCGGTCGTCGGCGAGGGTGCCGGTGACCGTGGATTCGACGTGCTGGACGTGGCTGTACTTCAGGACGTTCATGAACTCGTCGACCTGGACGCTTCCGGGGTCGGCGACCCGTCGGACGTCGTTGCGCGCCAGGTCGACGAGCATCGTGTGCTCGGCGCGTTCCTTCTCGTCGGCGAGCATCTCGCCCGCGAGGCGACGGTCCTCGACCGGGCCGCTTCCACGGGGACACGTGCCGGCGATCGGGTTGGCGACGACCTCGTCGCCCCGAACCGACACCAGCGTCTCGGGGCTGGCCCCGACGAGGGCCAGGTCGTCGTGGGCGAGCAGGTACATGTACGGCGACGGGTTCGTCTCCCGCAGGGACGCGTAGAATCCCAGGGGATCGACCGACCCCCGGAGTTCGCGCTCGCGGGAGACGACGGCCTGGTAGACGTCGCCGTCGAGGACGTGTTCGTTCGCCCGCCGGACCGCGTCCTCGTAGGTTGCCTTCGACCCTGCAGTCTCGGACGCGCGCTCGAACCCGCCCAGCGCGAGGTCGGCCGCGCGATTCAGGCAGTCGCGTACCCGGTCGGCGACCGCGGTGAGTTCGTCGTAGCGTTCCCCGGCGTTTTCGCCCGGCCGAAGGACAGGCGTGAACACGAGCGACACCTCGTCCTGGGCGTGATCGAAAACGAGCGTTTTCGTGTTCAGGACGAACTGGGCGTCCGGGAACCGCGATTCGGGGCGATCGACGCCGACCTCGGCGAGATCGAGGTCGTAGACCGCGTCGTAGGCGAGAAACCCGACGAGACCGCCATCGAGGAGTTGCCGATCGCGCTCCGGGAACCCCCGGCGGTCGGCGTCCGGCATTGCAGCACGGAGTCGGTCGAGGACGTCGAGGTGACCCTCGTCGGCCGCTTCTTCGGCGTCGGATGTCTCCTCGCCGTCGGGCGTCGGATCGACGACCCCCTCGTAGCGGTCGTCCTCGATATCGACCGTGGCCGTCCCGTCCTGGACCGTCACGACGGCGACGGGATCGTATCCGACGAACGAGTACCGGGCGTGGCGTTCGCCCGTGCCGGGTGAGAAGGCCCCGTCTGGATCGCTCGACGGGACCTTCTCGGCGCTTTCGAGCAGGAAGGCGTACTCGCCGGACTCGCAGGCGACCTCGCCGTCGGTCGTCCGGCCGGTCAGCGCGGCGTACGCTTCGAGAGGTTCGACGGCGACGTCGAGCGGGGCTTCCGCCCGAACGACAAACGGCCGATCGCCGTCGGCCAACGCCTCGAAGGATTCGCGGTCGGGATGGATCGACCCTCCCCCGTCTGAACGGGACGTCACGCCGTGGCCTCCCGGTGCCGGGTGGCTCGCTCGACGAAGGCCCGAAGCGCGTCGTGATCCTTGCGGCCGTCCTCGCGCTCGATCCCGCTGGCCACGTCGACGGCGAACGGGTCGACGGTCGCAACCGCCTCGCCGACGTTCCGGGGGGTCAGGCCACCGGCGAGCACGACGGGGACCGCCAGATCCCGAACGGCGGCGCGGGTCCGGCCCCAGTCGTGAGTGCGGCCGGTTCCGCCGGCGCCGTCCTCGAGGGAGTCGACCAGTACGGCGTCGACCACGTCGGCCACCTCGCGAGCTCGTTCGACGTCGCCAGCGTCGACTGCCAGGACCAGGTGGACGTC
>DATFIX010000165.1:0-5666 GCA_035269625.1 Natrialbaceae archaeon | reverse complement strand
CCACGAAACCGCACCGCCGTGGCCCCGACCGTGCCCACCCGTTCCGCACGAACGCTACCCCAATAGTCCACGGGAGACTTCCGAATCTCTCGTAATGGGTACGAACGCCTGTGGAAATCCTCCGCTTTTCGCGGTCGCGATCGACGTCGACGACCCGTGGCCCGATCTCCGAAAACGCACAGTGAAAAACATGTCACTCTTCCCGTGACATCGGTTACCACATGTGATTCAATCTAATCTGATATATGGGGTGTGGTAACACAATCCTCAAACGGGGAATTTCACGGTTTTACACCATCAATACGCCATTACAAACAGTGACATACCTCGTTCTGAAAAAGTGAGGTTTAAGTATCTACAGTTACAACGTCAGAATGAGATGTCAACCCGAACGCTTCGCAACTCGTCGCACGGAGTAGACTGGACAGCCATGGGGAACACCCTCGTCGGATACGGCGTCGGCGCCGTGGCGGCAACGGTCGCGCTCGCCTACATCGTCAGCCTGATCGCCACCGTTTCGTTCGGCCTTCTCCTGATCGGGACGGCCACCTTCGGCGTCATCGTGCTTTCGGCCGCGCTGACGTCCGGTGACGTCGCTTCGGCCACGAACGGTCCCCTGGCGCGGGCGGGCCGCCCGATCGTCGTCCGGAAGAAGACCTCCAACGCCGGTCGTCTCACTGCCGCCGTCTACAGCACGAGTCTCGTCGTCGTCTCCTTCGCGCTGCTCGTCGCGCTGGCGTAAGACCGCGATTATCCCCATAGAACCGATCCGACGACCGCACCGAACTCGTTTGCGAGAGGCACCCTGTTTCTGGGTTTTCCGATTTTCCGGAGTGACGACGCTCGGTACGCGCTTCGTTCGTCCGGCGAACGGTTCCGCGGAACGTGTCCTTTTAGCCGGGGGCGGCCGAGAACGGGCACATGGAGAGCCTGAACCGGATGGCCATCGAACTCGTCGACGAGGCCCTGGAGTTCGTCGACGAACTCGCGATCGCGGCCGTCGAACTCGAGAACGACGCGACCGTGCTGGACTTCGGCGTCGGCGTCGACGGCGGCGTCGAGGCCGGTCTGCTGTTGACCGAAATCCAGACCGCCGGCCTCGCGACGCTCGGCACGCGAATGGACACCGTGGGGGACGTTCCGCTGCTCCACGTCGATCTGACGACCGACCAGCCGGGACTGGCCCTGCTCTGCGCCCAGAAGGCCGGGTGGGAGGTCAGCGTCGACGGGTTCGAGGGTCTCGGGAGCGGCCCGGCCCGCGCCCTCGTCGGCGAGGAGACCGCCTTCGAGCGCGTGGGCTATCACGACGCGTTCGACCTCACGGTTCTCGCGCTCGAGACCGACGAACTGCCCGACGAGGCCGTCGCCGAGCACGTCGCCGACGTGGCGGAGGTCGAGACCAGCGGCGTCTTCCTCCCCGCCTTCCGGACGGCGAGCCTCGTCGGGAGCGTGACGACGGCCGCACGCGCGGCCGAACTGGCCGTCTTCCGCCTCGCCGAACTCGGGTACGATCCCAACGCCGTCGTGAACGCGAGCGGAGCAGCGCCCGTCGCGCCCGTCGCGGGCGACGAGTCCACGGCCATGGGGCGGACGAACGACGCGCTGGCCTACGGGTCGCAGGTCTCGCTGACCGTCCGCGAGGACTTCGACCGCTTCGACGAGGTCCCTTCGAGCGCCACCGACGAGTACGGCCGCCCGTTCGAGGAGATCTTCGCCGAGGCCGACTGGGACTTCTACGAGATCCCCGAGTCGGTGTTCGCCCCGGCCCAGGTCACGATCGACGTGCTCGGCGGCCCGACGTACGCGCTGGGCGAGCGGGACGAATCGGTGCTCCTCGACTCGTTCGACCTCTGAGGGAGGACCGATGCAGTTCAAACCGGTTCCCTCGCCGCCGGACTCGCTCGAGTTCGTCGAGGAAGCCCGGGCCACGGTCCCGCTCGTGCCCAAATCCGAGCACGACTGCTGTGGGCGCCTGATGGAGCGGACGAGCGTCGACCTCCGGGGCGACGCCGAAACCTGGCTGACGTTCCTTCGCGCCCTCGAACTCGTCGACGAATACGAGCGTGGCTACGCCCGCACGCGAACCGAGTTCGACCGCGACGCGATCGCCGGGGCCTTCGAGGAGCGCGTGTTCGCCGCCGACGTCGTCCTCGACGCGCTCCGGGCGAGCGACGAACCGCTGTCGGTCGACGCCGTCTTCGACCGGATCGAGGACGTCGTCCCGCGGTGGGAACGTGACCGCCATCCCGACTGGCGCGACGTCTGGCGAAACCGGGTCGCCGACCTGCTGGAGTGGGCCGTCCTCCTCGACCTCGCCGAGCGCTCGGACGGGGGCTATCGCGCACCCGGCGAACGGTGACGCTCTCCGACTGATTTTTCCACGGTGACGCCGTACCACTCGTCGATGACCGACGTGGACGCCGTGTTGTTCGATCTCGACGACACGCTCTGTGAGTACCGCCGGACGACCGAGGAAATGCTCGAGTGGTCCTTCGAGCACGCGGGCGTCGACCCGCTGTTCGACGTCGACGACTACACCGCCAGCTACGGCGATTTCGTGGACACGAGCGAGAATATGCGCGACCTCCGCCGCCAGTGTTTCGCCGCGCTCGCCGAGGAGGCCGGTGCGGATCCCGCGGTCGGCGAACGGGTCGCCGACGTCTTCTCCGACGAACGCGACCACGGCGACGTTCGCCCGTTGCCGGGTGCGGAAGCCGCCGTCGAGCGACTCGCCGGGGAGTATCGTCTCGGGATCGTGACCAACGGGGCCCCGGAGATGCAGGTACAGAAACTCGAGGCGCTGTCGTTCAGCGACGCCTTCGAGACGGTCGTCTACGCGGGCTACGACGCCCCGTCCAAGCCCGACCCGGCACCGTTCCACCGGAGCCTCGACGCGCTGGACGCGACGCCCGAACGGGCGGTTCACGTCGGCAACTCCCTCGAGTCCGACGTGGCCGGGGCGGCCGCGGCGGGCGTCCGGAGCGTCTGGCTGGGCAACGGCGTCGAGTCGCCGTCCCCGACGCCGGACTACCGGATCGAGTCGCTCCGGGAGCTCAGTTCCCCGCCCTGGGAGCAAGCGTAACGCCCGGATTCCGACGCTACTCGATTTCGATTTCGTGCCATCGATCCGCTTCGAGCGCCTCCAGCCGCGCGATTCGTTCGTCCATCGGCGGATGGGTCGCCAGCAGGCGCGTGAGCAGGCCCTCCTCGTCGCCCTGGACGAACAGCGACGAGAGGGGTCCCCGCTGTCGGTCGGCGGCCCGTTGAATCTTCGCCAGTGCCTCGGCGAGCGCGAGCGGCTGGCCGGTCACCGACGCGGCCCGTTCGTCGGCCGCGAGTTCGCGACGGCGCGAGTAGGCCCGCAACGCTGCGGTCAGGGCGAACAGCAGGAGGATCACCGTCGTCGCGGTTCCGGTCTGGACGGCTGCCACCTGCTGGACGAGCGGTCGCGACCGCCGGCCGAGCAGCCAGTCGAGGAGCCTGACCGACGCGAGTGCCAGCAGTCCCAGGGGGAGCAACGCGAGAAACAGGAGGCTACTCACCATCTGGAGCAGGGTCGCGCCGAGCGTCTTGATCAGGCCGTCCCGACCCTCGAGGTGGGCGAGTTCGTGGGTGACGATGCCGTCGATTTCGTCGGGGGCGAGCAGGCGGAGCAGTTCTCGGTCGACCACGACCGCGGGGCGTCGACCGCCGATAGAGAGGGCGTTCGGGGTGCCAAGGTCGGTGACGTAGATCGGCGGCCGATTCACGTCCATCGCCTCGCAGAGGCGATCGACCCGGCGATGGAGGTTCGGTGCGTGCTCCCGGGGCAGTTCGGCCGCGTCGAGCGCGTGGAGGATCCGGCTGGACCCGATCCGGTAGCTCAGGTAGCCGACGACCGCCGTGCTCGCGAGGACGGCCCCTGCCGTCGCCACGGGATCGGGCCGGAGTCCGAACGCGATCAGGACGCCGAACACGAGGAGCGCGGCGATCCCGAGATAGACGACGACCAGCGCCGCGAGGACGGCCAGGAACAGCGGGCCTGCACCGCGGGAATCCATCGGTGGAAGATACGTCGTTGCCGCCAATACGGTTGACGGACGACCGGTCGTTGGCCTACCCGGGTTCTCCGTCGGTCGACCCGGCCGGATCACCGGGCGATCCGGTCGGCTCCTCCCGGTCGCCGAACCGTTCGCGCAGGCGTTCGATCCGCCGGTCGACGGACGGGTGCGAATCGAAGTACTGCCCGAGGACCGCGTCGGCCATGCCGACCACGAACAGGGACGACGGCACCGCGTCCGGCGGCGAATCGGTGCCGGTGGCCACCTCGATCTTCCGGAGTGCACGTGCCAGGCCGTCGGCGTCCCCGGTCACGGCGACGGCCCCGGCGTCGGCGACGAACTCGCGCTGGCGCGACAGCATCCGGATGACGACGACCAGGCCCACCATGAGCAACATCGCGGCGATCGCCGCGCCGTCACGGAGCGCGTCCTCCTGGAGGTCCTCCCCGTACGCTTTTCGGGGTCGTTCGCCGACCAGGAACGCGAGGAGTGCGGCCAGGTATCCGACGACGAGAAAGAGGAGCCACACGGCCCCGCCGACAAGCCTGACGACGGTGTGGCCGAGCGACTGCACGACGGAGTCCCGGTGTTTCAGGTGGACGCACTCGTGTGCCAGAATGGCGTCCAGTTCGGCTCCGTCGAGGGTTTCGAGCAACGCGGTGGTGAGGATCAGTCGCCCCCGCCTGGGACCGCCCAGCGCCATGGCGTTGGGTTCGGCAAGCGGGGCGAGATACACCCGGGGGCGGTCGATCCCGACTGCGTTCGCACACCCGTCGATACGGGCGACCAGGGCCGCGTGTGTTTCCGGAGAGAGTTCGCGGGCGTCCATTTCCTCGACGATCCGGGCGACGCCGAACCGGTAGTGGACGTACATCACGGCGAGCGAGACTGCCAGGACGATTCCCAGCGCACCCAGGTTGCCGAGGACGGCCGTGACCTGGACCGCCGCGAGGAGGGTGTACGCCGTCAGCACGAGTCCCAGGTAGAAACTCAGGAGGATCACCAGGGCGAGTGCTGCCTTGACGTGGTGACCCACGTGCCCCATAGGGGACACCGAGACGGGGCCGGCAGAAAAACCTGCGGGCGGCGTCGGGAACTCGCTCGCGTTTTCTCGACCTGTTCGAGACGACGAAATTCTCGCCTTTGATATTCGCTAACGCCACCCAAAGATTCAATTATCAGGACTGATAATAGGGTGTTGCAGGCACGCTACTGTCTGCGCATTCCACACCTGCGATCATTCCACACCCGCCTTTGGGGGATGGGGTGGAATGGGAAACGGGCCCATCATACACCGTTTTCGAAGGCGAGTACCCGGATACCACGTCGAGGATCAGCCGTCGCTCTCCCAGACTATCGCGACGAGACGTGGGGCAATTCGGATCAAACATCCGTTCGACGATGACTAAGCCCAAAGAATATATCAGCCTGTATGGAGGGCAGGCAGAGCGGTTTTGGGAACTCCACGATGACCTTGAGGATCTTCTTGGCTATCGTCACACAAAAACCCAGGTAGCTGGTCTCTTGATGGCAGGTGTGAATGGAGCCGAGGACATGGTCGATCGAATTGAGAGATCTTAACCGCCTGTTCGAGAGGAATTATACCAGAATATCTGTCGTCGAAAT
>DATFIX010000164.1:0-3886 GCA_035269625.1 Natrialbaceae archaeon | reverse complement strand
CGACGGAAGAGCCGACGGCCACGCCGACGGAGGAGCCGACGGCCACTGCGACGGCCACGCCGACTGAGACCGAGGAACCCGAGACCACCACGGAGTCCGACGGTGGCGACGGTCCCGGCTTCGGCATCGCCGTTGCGCTGGTCGCGCTGCTCGCCGCCGCCCTCCTGGCGGTCCGCCGTCAGGACTAACGCGGTAACCAGCGACTCCGATCGCTAACCAACCACCGGATTTCCCGGTTCGTTCCTTTTCTTCGACGCCAATCACACAGCGACGGCGCCGTTCAGGCCCGTGAAACAAGGTATATAATCGCCGGGCCGTAACGGACGATCAATGTCGCCCGGTCCCGTCGAGATGGTCGTCGAAGCGCTCGCTGCAACGGGGGCAATCACGCCCACGCTCGCGTGGGTGGTGGTCGCCACGTTTCTCGCCGGAATCATCGTCGAGCGATTCGATCACCGGCGTGCTCGATACACGTTCGCCCTAGCGTGGCTCCTGTTCGGCGTCTTCTGGTTCACCCTGATCCATCACTTCGCGTTCGCCGAGAAGAGCATCGTCGAGGGGATCGGGACGGTCGCCGCGGTGCCGATCAGCATCTACGTCGCCGTCCTGCTCGTCCGGGGCCGCGATTCGCTGTTCGTCGCCTCGCGAGCGATCGGCGTGATGGGGTTGATCTTCCTCCCGGTCGAGTCGATTCCGGTTCTGCGACGCACGCTGATCGAAACGGTGACGGGACAGACCGCGTTTCTCATCGACCTGATCGGCGTCGACCCGATGGTCGTCGGCGGGATGACGATCGACGGGCTCGACATCGCTGACAAACAGCGCCCCTACTGGAGCACGTTCGTCTTCTATCACCAGGGTGATCCGATCACCTACACGATCGTGCTCGCGTGTACCGGTCTCGGGAGCATGTCGATCATGGGTGGATTGATCGCCGCCGTCGATGCACCCCTCCGGCGCAAGGCGAAAGCCCTCGCGATGTCGATTCCGATCATCTACGGGCTGAACCTCGTCCGGAACGTGTTCATCGCGGTCGGATTCGGCGAGCAACTCCTGCACGTCTTCCCGGACGCCGTAATGGCCCTCTTCGCGATCGAGAGCGAGGTGATGGTCTCCTACTACGTCGCCGACCGGATCATCGCCCAGAGTCTCTCCGTGGTCGCGATGCTCGCGATCACGTGGCTGATCGTCCACGAGTTGCCGGAGGTCCTGACGGTACTCGAGGACGCGCTGTTCGTGTTGACGGGCACCGAGTACGACCTGGCCGACGCGCTCGGGGTCGACCGGAGCGGGGACGCGAGCGTTTCTCGGCCCGAGCCGACGAAATCGGAAGCCGACTAGAAGGAACTCAGCCGTCGAGGATGGACGCTGGGGCGTCCGCCAGCGAGACGAGGGCCTCGGCCTCGATCGGATGCAACTCGCCGGGAATCACGAGCAGGTGGAGTGGATCGCCAAAGGTCCGGTTCGCGAGTGCGGACAGCGTGTCTGCCTCGACGAGGGGTTCGGGACTTCCGGCCCGGGCGACGACGACGCCCAGGCGATCGGGATAGTGAGCGGAGAGGGAGTCGGCGGCGGTCGTGGCCGACATGTAGGTTTCGTCGGGTGCGTCGGTTGGGCGTTCCGGACCGTCGACCTTGATGTCGAGGTAGACGAGCGTGTGGAGGCCACGGTCGGCGTTGTCGTCGATCGTTTCCCGGACGCTTTCGGGGACGCCGTCGCCGCCGTGGGCGTACTCGAAGGGGAGGGTCGTGGCCTTCCCGAACCGGTAGTTCTGCAGTCCCGTGAGACTGCTGGCAGCGGTCTGGGCGGTCGTCCCGTGGACGATCCGGGTGTCGATGCCCCGGTCGTGGGCCCGGAGTCGGAGGTCGACGTGAGTCGTCGAGATCATCGTGTCACCAGCCGTCAGGAACGCCACGTCGTGGTTTTCGGCGGCGTCGAGGATCGGTTCCGGATCCCCCTCGACGCCAGCCCGATCCCGAACGTCCACGTCGATCCCGTGATAGGACTCCACGTCCTCGATGCTCGCGCCCACGAGGCGACTGGTGTAGCGTTCGGCAAAGACTCGATCGGCCTCGCGGATGACGTCCCGGCCCTCGATCGTGATCGATCGTTCGTCGTAGAGGCCGAGACCGACGAAAGTGAGCATGGCCGAGAGTCCGCGTTCCGGGAAGATAAACGGCGGGAAGTCAGCCAGGACGCGACTGCGGCAGAAGCGTCAACCGTATAGGGTGGCTGGACGGATCGGGGTGTATGGAAGTGCCGTGCGTCCGGGTTCCGCTGGAGGACGGGGAAGCGACGCGACGGGAACTCGCGGAGCGGGACGCCCTGGCCGACGAGTGGGAACTGACGGTCGAGGACGGGTGGCTGTACATCCCCGTTTCCACGCCGGACGCCGTGGCCGACGAGTACGAGGTCGTGAACCACGACGTTCCGGAGCGGGACACGCAAACGATGCCGGCGGACCTGCTGGGCGAGGCCCCGAGCTACGAACGCCTGGGCGACATCGCCATCGTCGACGAGGACGATCCCGATCGGGCGCGAGCGCTGGCCGACGCGATCATGGACTCGGATCTCCCCGTGAAGACGGTGCTGAACCGGTCCTCGAAGGTGAAGGGCGAACTCCGGGTCCGTGACTGGGAGGTCCTGGCCGGGGACGGCACCGAGACGGTCCACCGGGAATATGGCTGCGAGTACGCCCTCGACCTCGCGGACGTGTACTTCTCGCCACGCCTTTCGACCGAACGCCATCGGGTGGCCGAACAGGTCGACCCCGACGAGCGAGCGTTCGACATGTTCGCGGGCGTCGGGCCGTTCGTCGTCCCGTTCGCGAAGCGCGGGGCGACGGTCGTCGGCGTCGACCTCAACGACCGGGCGATCGAGTACCTTCGCGAGAACGCCGAGCGAAACGGCGTGGCCGACTGCGTGACGGCGATCGCCGGTGACGTCCGGGACGTCGCGCCCGAGTACGCCGACTGGGCGGACCGGATCGTGATGAACCTGCCACACAACGCCGACGAGTTCCTCGATTCGGCGGTGACTATCGCCGGCGACGAGTGCGTCCTCCATTACTACGACATCCAGCACGAGGACGACCGGTTCGGGCCCGGAGAGCGGGCGATCCGGGCCGCCGCGGAATCGGCTGGCTACGACGTGACGGTGGAGACGCGCCACACGGTCCGGTCGTATGCGCCCCACGAGTACAACGTCTGTCTCGACGTCCGGTTGTCACGGTGATTTCCGTGCGAATCTCTCGTTGCAGGCGAGGCGATTCGCAACCCTTATTGGGGCTATCGCGTGTACGATATACCGAGCGCCGGTGTAGCTCAGACTGGCTAGAGCGAATCCTTCGTAAGGATTAGGTCGAGGGTTCAAATCCCTCCACCGGCTTTTCGCATTTTGCTTACAAGCCAACGGGAACGTTGGCGATACGCTCCTTCCTTCGAGCGGTCAGTGGACCGATGAATCATATTTCGCAATAGATAGATCGACCCTTATCCGGGGGTGTCCCTCGTGAGCGGGCGGTCCTACGAGGGCCCAGCCCTCGACGGCTCAGTTCAGTACCTGTCGGAGGCTCCCCACTGGCAGGGAACGGGCGAGACTGTCGAGGTCATCGACGACGCGCCTGCCGGCGAGGAAACGGTCGAAGACGTTCCGTCCCCCGATGACGGCGTCGAACAACCGGACGAAACGGGACAGACGACGCTCGACGACTGGCGGTGGTCGGCGTGACCGACGAAATCCCGCCGGAGCGCCAGTGTCCGATCTGCGGGAGCCTCAACGTCAACCCGCATTGGGAGAGCCTCTGTCCCGAACACCACCCGGCCGAGGATCCCGACGTCACGCCGCTCGATAACGCGGAGACGCCGGAGCCAACCCTTGCGGAGGC
>DATFIX010000163.1:0-5633 GCA_035269625.1 Natrialbaceae archaeon | reverse complement strand
CCGTTCGTCACGCTCTACACCCCCACGGAGACTGCGCTCCTCGTCTCGGGGCTCGAATACGGACGGGCAAAAAAGGAGAGTCGGGCGGACGTGGTGGATCGATACGGCGAGTACGACTACCGGAAGAAGATCGAGGAACACGGCCCCGGGACGGCCAAGGCGCTGGTCCTCGCCGAGTTCTGTGCCGCTCACGGCGTCGAGTCCGTGGCCGTTCCCGCCAGGTTCCCGGTCTCGTCGGCCGACGGCCTTCGCGACAACGACGTCGAGGTGTTCCCGGAGACCGACGGCGTGGTGACCGAGATCCGCGCAACCAAGACCGACGAGGAAATCGATCACGTCCGGGAGGCACAGAAGGCCAACGAAAAGGCGATGGCCGCGGCGGAGACGCTCATCGAGGACGCCACCGTCGAGGACGGCGTGCTCCACCACGCCGGCGAGCCTCTGACCGCGGAGCAGGTCAAGGAACAGATCGAACTCACTCTGCTCCGCAACGGCTGTGCGCTCGACGAGACCATCGTCGCCTGCGCCGAGCACGGGGCCGACCCCCACGACCGGGGGAGTGGACCCCTCGAAGCCGACGAACTGATCGTGATCGACATCTTCCCGAAGAACAAGGAAACGGGCTATCACGGCGACATGACCCGGACGTTCCTCAAGGGCGAACCGACCGAGGAGCAGCGTCGCCGGTACGAGATCACCGAGCGCGCGGTCGAGGCGGCCTTCGGCGCCATCGAACTCGGCGCGACCGGGGCCGACGTCCACGACGCGGTCTGTGACGTCTACGAGGAGGAGGGATACGCTACCCTCCGGAGCGACGAGCAGGCAGAGACGGGCTTCATCCACAGCACCGGTCACGGGGTCGGCCTCGACGTCCACGAACTCCCGAGCGTTAGTCCGAACGGTGGCGAACTGGAGCCTGGCCACGTGATCACGATCGAACCCGGCCTCTACGATCCCGAAATCGGCGGCGTCCGCATCGAAGACATGGTCGTCGTCACCGAGGACGGGTTCGAGAACCTCACCGACTATCCGGTGGAACTGACCCTCGAATAAGTCGCCGACGGCGCGGATCGGCCATCGAACCGGCCCGGTGTCGTGTCGTTGCCTCATCCGGTAGGATACCCACTAATTGTAGATTTTGGCACCATTCGGGATTACTGTCTGTCGTCGAATCCCGCTGGATTTCGAGGATACGTCTCACAGAAACCGAGGTCTATTCGGCCTATCGATCCCCTTCCAGGATCGGTGACCGGCTCCGAAGCAGGGATCCCAGATGGTCGGCGTCGTCGAACACTTCGATCCGCGCGTCGGGGAGGCGGTCACGCACGTTGTGGGCGTTTTCTATGGGGACGTTCGTATCACGGGTGCCGTGCCACAGTCGAACCGGCCGATCCACGTCGTCGAGAAAGGAGGCCCAGGACCCATTGAGCATGCGGAGTTCGTGGACGACCCCGGACCGACGGGTGGACACCGAAGCGACGAAGTCCCGGCTGACCACCTGGGCGACGTCGTCCGGGATCGTGTCCCCGTTCCCGTCGGTATACTGGGCGACGACGAACGACGGGGGACGCCGATCGGCGATCCAGGCCTGGGCGCGGACCAGCCCCCTGACGAGCGTCGGCACCCGCTCGGCCAGTCCGGACAGCGTCCGTTGCATCGTTGGAGTACGTTCTCGCAGCGACGGGGGCGCAACCCCACCGACGACGTGGAGGTTCCGGACGCAGTCGGGATGCGTCGTGGCGACAGCGAGCGCGTGGGGCCCGCCGCCCGAAAACCCGACGACGTCGGCCGCCGCCACACCGGCGTCGTCCAGCACCGGGACGACGAAATCGCCGGTGTCGCGCAGGGTCCTGTCCGGCCACGAGGCGGATCGTCCGTAGCCCGGGCGGTCGACCGCGAGCACCCGGGTATCCGCCTGCCGGGCCCGCTCGCGAAACAGGCCGCCCAGGAGCGCCGAACCGGGCGTTCCGTGGAGAAAAACGAGCGGCGTGCCCCGAGGATCGCCGTACTCCACGTACGAGACGGAGCGACCACGGTCGACGTCGACCTCCCGTCGCCGTCCCCCACCAGTGAGCGATTCGTCTGCTGTCTCCAGGTCGGTCGCAGCCGTCATCACCGCCCGGTTGTCAGCACGATGTGATAAAAATGGTCACCGACCGCCCGGATCGGCCAGCGGTTCGTCTACGTCCGCGTTCGGGACACCCACCGCTCGGCGACCCTTGTGACGGTTCGTTACCAGTTCACGATAGGAAATCTAGGGAATAGCGGAAATAGTGGCGAAAACCCGATAAACAGAGGATCCTCGACGCCCGAGGCGGTCGCGCGTCGGACGACGACGTCTCTCCTCCGTAACACCGCCCGCTCGGCCCCGTAACGGTCCACCGCCCTCTCGGCCCCGTAACGGTCGGTCCATGTGGGAACCCTTTTGCCACCCTCAGGGCAATCCCCGCCCATGCCCGAATCGATCGGTATGCCCGGACCGACGCTCGGCGTGGTCGGCGGCGGGCAACTCGGCCGGATGATGGCCGAGGCGGCCGCCCCGCTCGGCGTCGAGTTGATCGTCCTGGACCCGACGCCCGACCCGCCGGCAGCGCCCGTGAGTCGCGACACGATCACCGCGGACTTCGACGACGAGGACGCCATGCGCGAACTGGCCGAGCGGAGCGACGCGCTGACCTTCGAGATCGAACTCGCGGACCCCGACCTGCTGGAGCGCGTCGGCGAGGCGGCGGACATTCCCGTCCATCCCTCGCCCGATACGCTCCGGACGATCGAGGACAAACTGGTACAAAAGCGGGAACTCCGGGACGCCGGGATTCCCGTCCCGCCGTTCCACCCGGTCGAGGAACCCGACGACGTCCACGAGGCCGTCGAGGAGTTCGATGCCGTGATGCTGAAAGCCCGCACCGGCGGCTACGACGGACGCGGGAACGTGCCGGTGACCGACGCCGACGAGGCGACCGACGCGTTCGAGGCGGTCGGTGGCGCGGCGATGGCCGAAACGTTCGTCGATTTCGACCGTGAGATCTCGGTCATCGGCGTCAAGGGGGCCGACGAGGTCGCGACGTTCCCCATCGGCGAGAACGTCCACGAGGAGGAGATCCTCCGCGAGACGATCGTCCCTTCGCGCTCGGCGGACGGCGTCGAGAAACGGGCCCGGGAGGTCGCCCGCGAGGTCCTCGAACTGCTGGACGGCCGTGGCGTCTACGGCATCGAACTGTTCGAGGTAGACGGCGACGTCCTGCTCAACGAAATCGCGCCGCGCCCGCACAACTCCGGGCACTGGACCATCGAGGGCGCGCTCACCTCGCAGTTCGAACAGCACGTCCGGGCCGTGCTGGGGTGGCCGCTCGGGGCGACCGACCGCCGGGCGACGACGGTGACGGCGAACATTCTCGGCGACGTGGACGGACCCGAACCAGCCACGCTGTACGGCGTCGACCGGGCACTCTCGGCCGACGGCGTCTCCCTGCACTGGTACGGCAAGGAGGAGGTTCGGCCCCTCCGGAAGATGGGGCACGTCACGGCCGTCGAGGCGGACGCGTCCCCTGACACGGTGCTGGACCGCGCACGAAAGATCCGCGACGAACTTACGTTCACCCCCTGAGAAGGACCCCGTAGAACATGACCGACGACGCACTCGATTCGCTGATCGAATCGCTCGAGTCCGAGGCAAAGCGGGACCGCGCGCCGGAGGACACGCCGGACGTGGGCATCATCATGGGGAGCGACTCGGACCTCGACGTGATGATGGGGACGGAAGAGGATTCCGGTGCGTATCACGCGCTGGTGGAGGAACTCGGCTTCGAGGAGCAGACGGATTACGACGACCCGCCCGAGGCGCGGTTCACCTTCGAGACGTACGTCGTTTCCGCCCACCGGACGCCGGAGTTGATGTACGTATACGGCGAGACCGCCGAGGACCGGGGCCTGGACGTGATTATCGCCGGGGCAGGGGGCAAATCGGCCGACCTGCCCAACATGACGGCCTCCATCGCCTATCCCGTCCCGGTGGTCGGCGTGCCAGTCCAGGAGAAGTCCGTGGACTCGGTCATCGGCATGCCGACCGGCGCGCCCATCGTCGCCGTGGACGCGGGCAAGTCGTTCAACGCCGCGCTGTCGGCCGCCCAGATCCTCGCCCGGAAACACCCGGGCCTCCGCGAGCGACTCGTCACGTACCACGAGAACCTGAAAGCGGAGGTCGGCGAGGTCTCTCGCGACCTCCACGAACTCGGCACGCCCGGATTCCGCCAGCGCTGAACCTGGGCGGAAGCCGAACGACCCGTTCGACCGAAAGTGACTCCCGACCGAACGGCCCGGGTCAGCCTCGAAGCGGGCGTCGCCGACGGAACCGCCGTTTGAGGTCCTCGAAGACGATCCTGGTCCCGAGGCGACCCAGGGCCAGCGCGTTGCGAAGCCCGTCGCTCTGCCACCAGAGTTCGTCCTCGCCGGCGATGCTCCACTCGCCGTAGTCGGGGACTTCGGCGGCGAGTTCCTGGAGGGCTTCGTCGCGTTCGTCGTCCGGGACCGTCTCACGGATCTCGTCCACGCGATCGACGACCCGTTGCGAGTCCTCGATGCGGTCGATGATGTCGTGATACGTCTCCTCGTCCAGCAGACCGTGCTCGTATTTCAGGCGGTTCATCCGCCGGGCGGCCTCGTAGGTGGCCGAAACGAGGTCGTCGCGCGAGAGGTGTTCGGTCTCGTAGCTCAACATCCGCTTCCAGCTGGGTTCGAGGAGCATCTGTCGGTGCTCCTCCAGGGTTTCGGCCAGCAGGTCGTAACCGTACTCGTCGGGGTTCTCGAAGGCGGGACTCCCCGGGTCGAGGAAGGGGGAAAGCGGGGCGACGAACGGCACGATCCGGTCGTCGTCGATCTCCTCGAGCACGGTTTCTGCGTAGTCCACGACTCCGACGGCGTCCTCGTAGGTCTGGCCGGGAAGACCGATCATGAAGAACAGGTCGACGTTCCGACAGCCGTTGTCGAGGGCCGCCCGCATCGTATTCTCGATGGCCTCGTTGGGCACGGCGAACTTGCCCATGCGCTGGCGGATCTCCGGCTTGTGGGATTCCGGACTCAACTCGAGGCTGTACCGGGACACGGCCTCGTCGATCATCTCGAAGTATTCGGACGGGGCGGGACCGAACAACTCGAAGACGAACTCGTTGGCGACGTCGACGGACGCCAGCCGATCGAAAAACTCGGTCGCGTAGTCCCAGCCACCCTGGCGGAGGTCGTGGACGATGAAGATCGGTCCCGACGAGAACGCCGTGATCGTCCGGATGTCCTCGATGAGTTTCTCCGGGGACCGGAACGCCGGGCCGTCGCGGTCGTGGACGTCCGCGTAGGAATCGGCGCCGCCACAAAACGAGCAGTTGTGCCGACAGCCCCGGGAGGTGAGGAGCATGGTGATCGGCTTGTCGAGCCAGCCCTGGTGTGGCATCACCTTCTGCAGACTCCCGTACTTGAGCACCGATTTGATCGCGTACGTGTAGGACGGGACGGAGAGGTCATCGAGGTCGTCGGGCTGGTAGGTCAGGGGGTTCACCACCGTCTCGCCGCCGTCCTGGTACGTGAGGTTCGGGATCGACGAAAGGTCGCCGTCACCGTCCAGCGCCCGGGCGAGTTCCACC
>DATFIX010000162.1:0-13915 GCA_035269625.1 Natrialbaceae archaeon | reverse complement strand
GCCCACACATACGATTCTGGACAATATGCGGATCGCGGTGGTCGGGACGGGTCACCGATGGCGCTTCCGTCGATCGCCCCCGACAGCTAAGGTCTTGGGATGTGTACTATTCACACATGGCCTACACCAAGGCTGGCAAATCCGAGGTGGAATCGCAGAGTGAAGAATACTACGGGGGCATGTGGCTCTACGAGGAGGCGCTGGGGGCTGACGGGTTCCAACTCCTGCTCCTCGAACTCGAGGCCGGCGGGCGCGGCAAACAGCACGACCACTCCGAGGAGAACGAGGAGGAGGTCTACTTCCTGATGGAAGGCGAGATCGAGATCGAGGTGGAAGACGGCGAGCGCATCCCGCTGGAACCCGACGAGGCCATGTACATGACGCCCGACCAGCAGCGCCAGATCCACAACACGGGCGACGAGCGGGCGAAGATCGTCATCGTCCAGTCCGTCATGGACTGATCGGCCGGACCGGAGAGCAGGGTCGACCTCGAACCGCCCACGGCACCACATCGAACTGCGCACTTCCTCCGTTTTTCGCGTCCCGGTCATTGCAGAACGGTCCGACTGAACCGACCGGGACCCCCCGGTCGATGAATCCGGACCGAAACCGATTCCGGGCTCGCATCCTTCCGACCCTCCATGAGCCGTCGGAACGACATCGTCAACCTGGCCGCCGAGGCCCCGCCGAACGCGTTCACGAGCAACGCCTTCCTCGTGACGGGCGAACGAACAGCCATCGTCGACCCGGGCGCGAACTTCGACGTGGTTCCCGCGATCAGGGCCGAAACCGAGGATCTCGACGCGGTCGTCCTCACGCACACCCACCCCGACCACGTGGGGAACCTCGACCGCGTGAAAGCGGCCTTCGACGTCGACGCGTGGGGATTCGACCCCTCGCAAGACGGCGTCGATCACGGGATCGCCGACGAGGAGACGATCACCCTCGGGGACCACGAGTACGTCGCCTTGCACACGCCCGGCCACAAAAACGACCACCTCTGCTTTTTCTCGTCGTCGATCGGCGTCCTCTTCGCCGGCGATTTGATCTTCCAGAACGGCAGTTTCGGCCGCACGGATCTCGACGAAGGCGACCGTGACGCGCTGATCGGGAGCATCGATCGCGTGAAAGCCCACGTGGGCGACGATCTCAGGGAACTCCACGCGGGCCACGGTCCGAGCGTCGTCGAGGATCCGATCCGTCACGTCGAACTCGCGGCCGACATGGCGCGCCGGCGGTAGTTCTCGTCCAGTTACTCGACGGCTTCGGCCAGGAGGGCGTCGTAGGCGACCTCGTAAGCGTCGGCCACGGCACCCGGGTCCGCCCGCTCCTCGCTCCCGAGCGCGGGCAGCGAAACCGTCGCCGTCGGATCGAGATGGGCCGTCACGTCCTCGACCCGTTCCTCCAGGGAGCCAACCCGGCCACCGAACGCCCGGCCCGTCCGTCGGCCGTTGCCGGCCACGACCTCGCAGGCCGTCAGGTATCGGTCCCCGTCGAAGACCCGGGCCCGTCCGGGTTCGACCACCGCGACGGCGTCGATCTCGACGTCGCCGAGCGGGAGTGCGACGTCGCCGTAGGACTCGATCACGGCTCGCTCTCGGCCGCGGATCTCGTCGGCGAGTGCCTCGAGTTGCGGGAGGTAGCGCTCGGCGGTGAGGCGGTTGAGTTCCTCGACCGTCCCGACCCGTGGTGCGTCGTCGATCCGCAGGCCCTCGCGGGCCGACGGGGGAACCTCGGCGTCGGCGTTCACGACGTAGGTACCTCCCACGCGGTCCAGCACGAACTGGCGGTCGGCCCCGCCGATGAGGCCCCGTCCGTTCCCGGGCGACGGACGCCAGAGTCGGTGGATCGGGTTGATTTTCTCGGGTCTAACGTCCACCTCGCTCGCGGCCGCCAGGCGCTTCGCGTCCTTCCCGAAGAGGCGACCCAGATCGACGGCGTGGCGGTAGTCGTCCTGGTCGAACCAGTAGTCGTTTCCCGCGCGGGGTTTGTACCCGACGCCCCCGACGCGGTCGAGCAGTCCGGTCGAGAACGTCGTCTTTCCGGCGTCGACGCGGTCCCCGCCAGCCACCAGCAGTCTCATTCTTCGAGGCCGTAGTACCCGGGTTCGGACTCGTCGCGCGGTTCCGCGACGACCAGGTCCTCGGCGTTGACCATGATCCACGGGATCGCCCAGTCCAGCAGGATATCCTCGGTCTCGGCGTCGAGTTCGGCATCGGGATCGAGTTCCTGGAGCAGTCGGGCGATCTCGTAGACGGTATACATCTGCCCGGATTCGAGCAGTTCGTCCGGCTCGTAGAAGTCACAGGGGTAGAGCTGGTCGAACTCGGATTTGGGAATCGGCATGTCTCGGGGTAGTCGATGGTGGGGGTAAAATGGACCGATTCGGCCGGAATCAACCGGGTATTGCGGCCACCCGAAGACACTTGTTAGCGAATCGGCCATATCGGCTTTACGATTGCCCTGACGACGCCAAACAAATGGCGGGATCGTTCGCCAATCCGCTCGTTTTGATGGGATTCGCTGTGATCGTTGCAGCGTACGTCGGGGTCACCGCGTGGCGAAATCGTCCCGACGCCGGAACGATCCCCATCACCGGGTTGATGGCGGGCGTGATCGTCTGGTTGCTCGCTGTGCTGGCGTCCGGGCTGACGGATTCTTACCGGTGGTCGGTTCGGCTGTACGCACTGGTCTACGTCGGGATCGGTATTCTCCCGCCAGCAGTGTTGCTGTTCGCCCTCGAGTTCACGGGGCGGGAGGGCAGAATATCGAACCACCTCCTCGGGGCTCTCGCGATCGAACCCACGCTCGTCCTCGCGATCCTTGCGACCAACAGGTGGCACGGCTGGTTCTGGTCTGAGGTGTGGTCGACCAGTGCCACGATTACTGGATTCACAATCCGTGGCGGCATCGCCTACGATTTGAACACCGTCTACAGTTACGCCCTGATACTGGCCGGGATCGCGCTCCTCCTGGGAACGATGTACCGGTCCTCGTCCCTGTACCGCCGGCAGACCGTCGCGATCGTCGCCGGATTTCTCGCCCCGATGATCGCCAACGGGCTCTATCACTTCGAGGTCACACCGGCCGACCTCACGCCGGTCGGGTTCGTCGTGACCGGCGTGCTCTTTTTCTGGGCCATCCGGCGCTACCGACTGACCGAAATAGCGCCGGTCGCTCGCGACACGCTGGTCGACAACATCCGCGACGGCATTCTCGTCGTCGACGACCGGGGAAACGTGGTCGACGCAAATCCACAGGTTGGTGAGATGTTCGGCTTCACACCGGAAGCCGCCATCGGAACGTCGGTCGATTCGGCCCTCGGCGCGCATCCGGAACTGGTCGAAACGATCGTCGATCGATACCAGGGAACCGCGGAGTTGGAACTCCAGACCCGGCGAGGGTTGCGACATTACGACGTCCGGATCTCGCCCGTCAAGGATCGACGCGACAGGACTGTCGGCCGACTCGTCCTGATTCACGACGTCACGGACCGACGGCGACACGAGCAGGAGCTCGAACGGCAGAACGACCAGCTCGAACAGTTCGCGAGTTTCCTCTCGCACGACCTCCGGAACCCACTCACCGTGGCTCGCGGGTACGTCCAGGCGGCCCGGGACGCCGACGACATCTCCTATCTCGACGAGGTCGAGCGGTCGCACGACCGGATGGAATCCATGATCGAGGAGGCCCTGACCTACGCGCGAGAGGGGCAGTCGATCGACGACACCGAACCGACCGAACTGGAGACGTTTGCCCGCCGGGCGTGGGGGAACGTCGACACGAAGGAGGCGTCGCTATCGGTGACGACGGCCCTCACCGTCGACGCCGATCGGCAACGGTTGCTCCGGATACTCGAGAACCTCTACCGGAACGCCGTCCAGCACGTCGGTGACGACGTGTCCGTGACGGTCGGCGATCTCTCGGGGGAGACCCACGGATTCTACGTCGAGGACGACGGCCCCGGAATCCCCGTAGCGAAACGCGACTCGGTGCTCGAAACCGGCGTTACCACGGACGAGGAGGGATCCGGGTTCGGCCTCGCCATCGTCAGGACCATCGCCGAGGCTCACGGCTGGGACGTCCGGGTCGTCGAAGGGACCGACGGCGGTGCGCGCTTCGAGTTCACCGGAGTGACGCTTGCAGCGACCACGGCGAAAGCGACCTGAATCACCCGCTCGCCCTGGCGTCAGCGCCTCCAGTCTATCGAATCGAGGCTGCCAGGCGTCGCGGATACCTCACGTGCGGCGAAAAAACGGAACGGGACGGGATTACTCGAAGTGATCGACGCTCTTCTGGTACTCCTCGGCGGCCTTGTCCCAGTTGACGACCTCGAAGAAGGCGTCGATGAAGCTGCCGCGGTCGGGACCGTAGTCGTAGTAATACGAGTGCTCCCAGACGTCGAGCGCCAGGATCGGGTGCGATCCCCACAGCGCACCCTGGTCGTGCTTGTCGACCTTCAGGTTTCGCAGCTGTTTCGCGACGGGGTCGTAGACCAGCAGTGCCCAGCCACCGGCAGCGCCGGCGGCGGCCTCGAACTCGCCCTTCCAGCCCTCGTAGGAGCCGAAGTCCTCCTCGATGCGCTCGCGGAGGTCGCCCTCGGGTTCGCCGCCGCCGTTCGGCGACATGCACTCCCAGAACAGGTGGTGCAGGTAGTGCCCGCTGCCGTTGTGGGTCACGTTCCCGATGGCGCCGGGCGTCGAGCCGTAGTCGCCCGCCTCGCGGTTCGCCTGCAGGGTCTCCTCGGCGCTGTTGAGGCCGTTGACGTACCCCTGGTGGTGGGTGTCGTGGTGCCAGGTGAGCACCTGCTCGCTGATGTGCGGTTCGAGTGCGTCGTAGTCGTACGGGAGCGGCGGAAGCTCCGCGTTGGATTTTTCGGACATGTCCTGATGCCTCACCATCACGTAGGCTGGATGAATGTTAAACCTTGAGGAGACGATTGCTAACGTGACTCATTCCGACTCGCCGCGGGCCGCGCGAAACGTAGCGAGCGTCCGTTCGCGGGCCTCGGCGTGATCGACGATGGGGGCCGGATAGTCGGGGGCGATCGACTCGCGCTCGGCGTCGGACAGTTCGTGCCACCCGTGGATCCGGTCGGGCGTCGCGTCCCGGAGCTCCGGGACGTATTCGGTGACGTACTCGGCGTCCGGATCGTACCGTTCGCCCTGGGTCATGGGGTTGAAGATCCGGAAGAACGGCTGGGCGTCGGTCCCGGTCGAGGCGGCCCACTGCCAGCCACCGTTGTCGTTGGCCGTGTCGTGATCGACCAGTCGCTCCCGGAACCAGTCGTAGCCCTCCCGCCAGTCGATCAGGAGGTCCTTCGTCAGGAACGAGGCGACGATCATCCGGACGCGGTTGTGCATCCACGCCTCCTGGCGGAGTTGTCGCATGCCGGCGTCGACGATCGGATAGCCCGTTTCACCCGCTTTCCAGGCCTCGAGCCCCTCGGGATCGGTTCGCCACTCGATGTCGTGCTCGTAGTCCTTGTAGTTCTCCGTGACGGCCCCGGGGTTCGCGGCGAGGACGTGCGTGTAAAACTCCCGCCAGGCCAGCTGGGACTGGAACTCCCGGACCGACTCGCCGGCGGCGTCGTCCTCGGCTGCAGTGAACGCCTGGGCAGTCGCGGCGTAGACGGTTCGAATTCCGATCGTTCCGTACTTGAGGTGGACTGATAGTCGAGACGTGGCGTCGTCGGCCGGGTAGTCCCGCCGCTCTTCGTACCGGTAGATGCCGTCGGCACAGAACGAATCGAGTCGCTCGCGGGCTGCCGCCGGGGTGACGTCGGGGATCGACGCCTCGGGCGGTTCGAAGCCCAGCGCTTCGAGGGTCGGAAACGGTTTCCCTTCGACCTCGGCGAGGTCGTCCGGTTCCGGTGGCTCGACCGGATCGTCCTTTGCCCGGTCGCGCCACTTCTTCCAGAAGTAGGAGTACACGGCGTAGTGCGTGCCGTCGTTCGTCGTGATCGATCCCGGTTCGTGCAGGAGTGGGTCGTGATGAGTGTCCACGTCGACGCCCTCGCCCTCCAGCACGTCCCGGACCGACTCGTCTCGACGCCGAGCGACTCCCGAATA
The DNA here is from genome assembly GCA_035269625.1 of Natrialbaceae archaeon. GTDB lineage: Archaea > Halobacteriota > Halobacteria > Halobacteriales > Natrialbaceae > DATFIX01. The sequence continues at coordinate 7,844 of DATFIX010000162.1, read as the reverse complement.
ATCGCGGTTCCAGTGAACGCGATCGATCCCGTATTCGTTCGCGAGGCGGCGCAGTTCCTCGGTCGGGTTCCCCTCGACGACGACGAGATCACTCCCCCGATCGCGGTATCGTTCGCGAAGCGAACGGAGTCCGTCCAGCAGTGCCGCGACGCGCGGAGGACTGGCCGCCTCGAGCAACCGGTCGTCGAACACGAAGACGGGCAGGATCGGATCCTCACTGTCGCGGCCGGCACTCGCAAGCCCAACGTTGTCGCGAACCCTGAGATCGCGACGGTGCCAGTGAAGTTGCACGGGTCAGTAAACGGGCGGACGGACCGTGAACCTTGGTCCAAAGTGAGAAGGGAGACTCGACGAGTGCGGACCGGTCAGTTCAGGATCGACTGGGCGACCGTCGCCAGTTGCGCGTCGTCCGCCTCCTTCAGCCGGGGATCGCCGAGCTTGAGGCGGAGTCGCGGGCGACCGACGTCGACCGGAACCTTCTCCGTGTCGATCAGTCCCATCTCCTCGAGCTTCGTCTTGGTGCGCGAGAACGTCGCCTTCGACGCGAGGCCGATGTCCTCGCCCCACTTGCTGACGTCATACAGGAGTTCTTCGTTCTTCGCGGCGACCAGCAGGCTGATGGTGACCTCGTCGAGGCCGTCGCCGTCGCCGCGAGCCGTTTCGAGCGAGGAGAGAACGCCGCTGAAGTCGTCCTGCGCGTCATCGCCGAGGTCCGTCGAGAGCGTTTCGCGAACCTGGCTGATCGGCGGCGTCCGCAGCCGATGGTCGTCGGCCACTCCCCAAAGTTCGTCGTAGCCGGACCGGACGTCCGCCACGAAAGAGGGGTCGTCGGTCACGATTCCGCCCACGCGATCGCTCACGGTAACGAGCGAGACGACCCGATCCTCAGTCGCGATGACGGTGTTGGCCGGCGGATCGTCGACCGTCTTGAGTTCGAGTTCCCCACGGTCCACCAGATCTGCCGCGCTACTCGCGACGATGAAGTCCTCGAGAACGTCCTTCAGCGTCCGGTACTCCGCGAGCAACCGGACGGTGACGTCGTACTGGTTCTCGTTGCCGATGTCGACGTACGCTTCGATCGCGTCGGGAGTCGGATTGACCAGATACACCGTTCCCTCGGCGGCTGAGAGCGTCTCGTCGACGATTTCGCCGAGCCGCTTGTCGAGTAAATTCGATACCATGCCTTCAGAACCGTTAACAACCACCAGATACTTAATTTTATTGGTAATCGACTTCCTTCCCGGACAAAATATAATAATTTCCCAACTGGTATGGCGGGATCGTCGACTGGTGGGCCGAATTCCACAGAAATACCGCTACCGAGACACGGATTTCAGTCGCCGTGCCGTCGATGAGGGCGGACGACAGTCAGTCGGAGTCTTCTTCCTCTTCGGGTTCCTCGCCGCGGGCCAGCGCCTGCTGGGGAGTACCTGCCTCGGCGGCGTTCGGTGCGTCGGGTTGTTCCAGAAGCGCCTCGAAGTCGTCGACCTCGCCGTACTGGTCGCGGTACATGAGCGCCACGCGGCCCTTCCGCGTGATCTCGTAGAGCCCGGAGTGTTCGGCCGGGCCGATCTTCCGGACCAGTTTGTAATCGTCCAGCACCGGCAGACGGGTGTTGATGTTCTTTCGACTCTTGTCGGTGTGGTGTGCGAGGTTCGTTGCCACGTTGCGTCCGTTCTCCTCGAGCGCCTCCAGGATCAGGAAATCGGTCGGTCGTCGAAGTTTCACGATTTGATCCACCTATATTGTTTCCAATAGTGACATCCATTTTAAGGTGTTGGCCGTTTGCCCCGGATTTTGCCGTCAATCAGCCATTGAATTCTTCATTGACCCCGAACAGCTAGTTTCGTTGACTCTTTCGGCCACGGTCATCGACGGGGTACCGAGATGGGGCGCCGAAACGCTCGATCCGTCTGGAGCGTCCACGCGCGGATCTTTCGAGCGGTTTTTCAAAAACTCCAGGGTTCCGGTCGATAATTCTTCGAAGGTCGGGATCTCCACGAGGGTTTCCTGGATCTCTTAGCATCCTCGGTTGGCGTTTCCGCTAACGGACGACCTGACGATCGATCGCTACTCACGTGCATTGACCGTCTCGTGGATCCCCACGACGAGGGCCGGAACGACCACGATGAACAGGTGTTCTTCGATCGGAATACCGAGGAGATCGACCCCGGTCCGCAGTTCGATCGAGAATACCCCGACCCGGAGCGTGTACCAGTCCCAGACGTACGCGATCGGATAGAGCGCTACGATGGTCCGGGCGGCACTCGTGACCGCTCGCGCGCGGATCAGGAGGAGGGCCGCGATCGTTCCGAACAGGACCTCGGTAAACAGGTACGTGTACGAACCAAAGACGCCGATGTCGGGAAGCATGGAAGCCGGTTACGACCCGGACCCCAAAGCTTCGTTGCCGACCCGGTTTCGGTACGGGGACGTGTCGTCCAGCCGGTGCTGTCAGGGTGGCTAGCACGTCCGACGCTTCGGTACGTTCATTATCGTTCGTAGTCAACGGCCGAAGGAACGATGGACATTGCTGATATCGCGACAACGGAATATCTCGAAGTCGACGTCGATACTCGCCTCGGAAAGGTCCGGTCCATTTTCGAGGAGGAAAACTCGAAGGGAATCGTCGTCACCCGGGACGGCGAGTACGAGACCGTGCTCGGTGAGCGCGAACTCATCCAGTCCCACGTCGAGGACAACGCCAAGGTCGATTCGCTGATCAAACCCAGCCGGAAGGACCCGGTGCCGAAGATCGACCGCCACGAGGACATCCGAGAAGTCGCGCGGATGCTCATCGAGGGGAACACCAAGGTCGCGCCGGTGTTCGAGGGCGAACAGCTCTACGGCGTCATCAACCAGAACCTCATCCTCGAGGCGGTGCTGGACAACCTCGACGCACTGTCGGTCGGGGACATCTACACGGACGAGGTCGTCACGCTCCACGAGGACGACGGTGTCGGCAAGGCGATCAACCGCCTCCGCGAGCACGGCATCTCGCGACTGCCGGTGCTGGACGACAGCGACTACCTCACTGGCATGGTGACCGTCCACGACATCGCCGACGTCGTCGTCCGCGACATGGACAAGCCGACGCGCGGCGAGCGCTCCGGCGACAGCGACCGGATCCTCGACATCCCGGTGGCCGACATCATGAGTTCGCCGGTCGAGACGACCACCGCGGGCGAGTCCGTCCGACACGCCGTCGAACGGATGCTCCACGAGGATTACTCCGGCCTCGTCGTCACGCCGGACGACGACGATCGAATCGTGGCCGGCGTCCTGACCAAGACGGACGTCCTCCGCGCCCTGACCTACACCGAACAGGATCACATGGACGTCCAGATCACGAACATCTCCCTGCTGGACACCATCTCCCGGGAGGACATCCGGCAGGAGATCGGGGCGGTCGCCGACAAGTACCAGGACATGCAGGTCCAGCACGCGCACGTCCGCTTCCACGAGCACAAGGAGAAACTCCGCGGCACCCCGCTGATCCGCACCCAGATCCGCCTCCGCACGAACCGCGGTCAGGTCGCCGGATCCGGGGAGGGCTACGGCGCCGAGAACGCGTTCTACGTTGCCCTGGACAAACTCGAGCGCAACGTCATCGAGATGAAGGGGATCATCAGCGACGAGGAGTACCGCGGGCAACTCCTCCGCAAACTCGACGAACTCTAGCCGGGATCGCTGGCCCTGCCGGGGGAGATTTACCGTTCCGGTTCGAACGGCGAGTCGATGCTCGGCGTCGATCTCGATAGACTCGTCGCGGACCGCCGGCGGAACGCCCGACTGGCCTGGATTCTCGTGGGCGCACTCGTCGCACTGGCCGGTGTCGAGGCGATCCTCGGCGACGCCTGGTCCACGAGCGTCCTCGTCGCTGTCGCCGTTCTCGCCGCCCTTCCGGGGCCTTTCCACCGAACGTATACGGCGACGCTTCCCTGGGAGGTACTGGCCGTCACTACAGTCGTCCTCGGGTGGTTCGCCGTCGCTCCGGGCCACCTGCTCGCGGAGTATCTTACGTTCGCGGTCGTGGCCCTCCTGATCGCCTTCGAGGTGCACCTGTTCACCCCGGTGCGCATGAGCCATCGCTTTGCCGTCCTGTTCGTGACGATCTCGACCACCGCGATGGCCGGTGTCTGGGCGCTCGCACGGTGGAGTGCAGACCTGACCTTCGGGACGACGATGGCCCCGGGTCACGAGGCGCTCATGTGGGAGTTCGTCGCAGCGACGGTCGTCGGAATCGCTGCGGGCGCGGGGTTCGACCTCTACGTGCGGTGGTGGGAAGGCCGACTCGACCGACTGACGCCGCTTCTTGCGGAGGAGGGGGAGAGCGGATGACGCGTCTCCCCCGACTCCGGTTTTCCGTCTCGCATCACGATCGACTCACCCGCGTGCTCGAACTGGGCATCCTCGCGGTCGTCGTGGCGGGCACGATCGGCGGTGACGCCACGGTCGTCATGAATGCAGGGGTGGCGCTGGGGGTGACCTTCGTCCCGTCGGCCCTCGAACGGGACGCGAGGGTCACGATGGACTCGGGACTCGTCCTCTGGATCACGGGCGCGGTCTTTTTGCACGCCCTCGGTGCGCTCGAAGTCGGCGGGTTCTCGTTCTACGCCGACGTCTGGTGGTGGGATCACCTCACGCACGCCGCGACGGGATCGCTGGTCGCCGGCGCCGGCTACAGCGTGGTTCGAGCCGTCGACGAACACACGGACGCGATCGTCCTGACCCCGCGGTTCACGTTCGTGTTCACCCTGCTGTTCGTCCTCGCGTTCGGCGTCTACTGGGAGGTCCTCGAGTTCGCGCTCGGCCACGTGACCGTCGGCGGCGAAACGCCCCTCACCCAGTACGGGGTGGAAGACACGATGAAGGACCTGGCGTTCGACGCCGTCGGCGGCGTCCTCGCCGCGACCTTCGGCGCGGCACACCTCTCCTCGCTGGTCGACGACCTGGAGCGACGGCTCGACGATCACACGGAGCCATGATCGGCACGGCCTGCGCATCGAACTGCTCCGGGATCGACGGACGAATGCCAAATCTCTAGTAATCCGGATGGCCTGAGTTATTACATGGCCGTCGTCAGCGTCTCAATGCCGGAACAGCTCATCGACCGCATCGACGGATTCGCCGAGGAACACGGATACACAGGCCGAAGCGAGGTGCTTCGCGAGGCCGCCCGGAACCTCCTCGGGGAATTCGAGGACAAGGAACTCGAGGATCGGGAGCTAATGGCCGTCGTCACGGTCCTGTTCGATTACGGTGCGGAACCAGTCGAACAGCGAATGATGCAACTCCGTCACGAACACGACGCGCTGGTCCAGTCGAACGTCCACAACCACGTCGGGGACCGGTACTGCACTGAACTGTTCGTGCTGGACGGCTCACTGGAGGAGATCTCGACCTTCGTCGGGAAGATCCGGGCGACCCAGGACACGTTGTCGGTCGATTATTCGGTCATGCCGGTCGATGACATCGGGACCGTCACGTGAGGAGAGAAGTTGGCGGGCATGGCAGGCCGGCAGGAACGGGGGCGGATCCGAACGGGCGGAGATGAATCCGAAGCACACCGGGCATGGGGGAGCGGCTCGGTAGATCGTTCCTGCCGACACTCGCCGGTTCGGACGGTACAACTATAAACCTCTTGAATAGTAAAAAACTCTTTTACCCTCTCGATCCCACTCCATCCGGCCGTTTCGGGCTGTGCCTCGCCGGAAACGTTCCTCAGTTCCCCGTTCCCGGATCGTGCGTCTCGAACCACTCGGCCAGCGTTTCGAGACGGTGGATCGCCCGCTCGGGATCGCCGATGTTGTGGTGTTCGTCCGGGTAGACCACCAGTTTGGAAGGGACGCCGCGCTTTTTCACGGACACGTAGAGCTGTTCGGCCTGGGTCGGCGGGCACCGCCAGTCGTTCTCGCCGGCGGTGAGCAACAGTGGCGTCTCGATGTCGTCGACGTCGGTGATGCTGGAGATGTCCCTGAACGTGTCGGGGTCCTCCCACGGGAGGCCGAACTCGTCCTCGTGCCAGAGGTGGTTGTCGTCGGTCCCGAACACCGAGTGGAAGTCGTAGATGCCGTGTTCGGCCGCGGCGGCGGCGAACGCGTCGGTCCGGGTAATGGCGTGCGCCGTCGTGATGCCGCCGTACGAGAATCCCGTGATGAAGGTGCGCTCGGGGTCGACCAGACCGCGGTCGGCGAGGTGCTCGATACCGCTCGTGACGTCGTCGGTTTCGAGGGTCCCCCGGGACCCACGCAGGGTTTCGCTGAACGCCCGACCGTAGGACGTGCTCCCGCGGTAGTTCGGCTTGAACACCACGTACCCCCGGGAGGTCCAGTAGGGGAGTCGGAAGGCGAACGTGGGCTGATCGTAGGACATCGGGCCGCCGTGGATCGAGGCGATCGTCGGTGCCGGTTCGTCCAGGTCCGGCGGCAGGTAGACGATGGCCTCGATGGTCTCGCCGTCGTCGTTCTCGTACGTGACGCGCTCGACTTCGGGCATCGGATACTCGTCGACCAGGTCCTCGTTGACGCTCGTCAGTCGAACGAGCGGGTCGTCCGTCGCCGCATCGACCGCGTCAGCATCGAGCGCGTAGAGGTCCGTTCCCTCCGTCGGGTCGCCGATAGAGAGGCCGATCGTCCCGCCACCGTGGTCGAAGAGTTCGATCCCGCGAGCCGAACCGAGGCCGTCAAAGACGCGTTCGGGCGCGTCCCGATTCGCGTCGAACCGGACGAGACGCGCCTGTCCCTCGTCCGCCATCGGGGCCAGGAGCGTGTCCCCGTCGGTCCACTCGGCCGTGCCGGCCCACGCGACGGTTCGATCCAGGGAGGCCGATATGGACCGAGTTTCCCCTGTTTCGACGTCGAGGACGTTGATTTCCGTCGGCACGTACAGGTTTCGCGGATGGCTGGACTGGATCGCGATGCGGTCACCACTCGGGCTCCATCGCGCACCGGACACGCGACGGGTGCCGTCCGTCAGGCGACGGCGGTTCCCCCCATCTGGATCGATCGTAAACAGGTCCAGCACCCCGGAGTCGTCCGGGTTGTCCGTGTCGTTCGAGAGGAATGCGATCCGGTCAGTGGGGCCCCAGCGGGGTTGCATTCCGAACAGCGGAAGGCGCGCCCCTGCACCCGACGCGTCGTCGAGCCGTCGCTCCTCGCGCGTGTCGAGGTCGACGACGAACAGGTAGGGCGTGACGTCGTCGAGCCAGCCCCGACCGTCCGCCTTGTGCTGGAGGCGGTCGACCTCGATCGGCCCGTTCTCGTCGCGGCGCTCCCGGAGGTACTCGGCCTGTTCCTCGGTCGGGTCACGGGACTCGATCACGACGCGCGCACCGTCCGGCCCCCAGTCGAAACCCTCCACACCCTCGTCGCGGTCGGTGATCTGTCTGGCGTCGCCGCCGCGCGCCACGTCGAACACCCAGAGCTGTGGGGTGGGTCCCTCGCCGCCCGTTCCCGTCTCCTCACCGTCACCGGCTGCTGTTTCGTCTTCTTCGTCATCCGTCTCGTCGTCCGACGTACCGACGGCCAGTTCGACGTCCTCGTCGCGGGCAGCGACGAATCCGAGTTTCGAACCGTCCGGACTCCACTTCGGAGTGCTGGCGTCGGACGCCCTGGTGAGTCGATGTGGGTCACGGCTTCCATCAGCCGGAACCACGAACAGCGATCGACGTCGCTCGTCCTCCTCGGGGTCGAACTCGTCGAGCACGAACGCGATTCGGTCGCCGTCCGGACCGACGGCGAGTTCGGATATCTCGCCGAAATCGAAGAACCGATCGGCAGGGAGTTCGTCCATAGACCGATCGGAGCGCCTACAGAACCATGATATTTCGTCCGGAGGGGTCG
>DATFIX010000161.1:0-33102 GCA_035269625.1 Natrialbaceae archaeon | reverse complement strand
TCAAGGACGTTCTCGGTGACCCGCCACACGACTTTTGCATGCTCGATCGGGACCTCACCCTGGTCGAGTTCGAACCCCACGAAGGGTAAGAGGCAGGGCTCGTCGAGGCGACGGCCTCACCTGTCCGTTCCGCCGATGGTTCCGACACGTTCTGCCTTGTATCCGTAAACGTCGGCGTAGCCCTCGGGCGACATCAGAACTGGGTAGAACCGATCGTCGGCGACGGTTTCGACGCCGTCTGCGGCGGCGAACGCCTCCCCGGCGGCCACTGGTTCGAAATTCTCGGCGAAGACCTCGTATCGGTCGGCCGGGGCTTTGGGAATCTCTCCCATCAGCCGGAAGACCGGGAGTTCGCAGGACGGTGCCTGGCCGGGTAACACGTTCGTCGCGGCCAGGAAGGCCCTGGCGATCCTGTCGGCGTTCTCGGCTGCTCGTTCGGTGCCCTGGCGTCCGGCCTCCACCTCGACGAGACGGTCGACCGCCTCGAAGAGCCGTCCTTGCACGAAGTCCCCCGTCTCGATGAGGGCGGTGACCGGAAGCCGCGGGACGAGGGTACGGACCGGATCGACCAGTCGGTGCGCGACCGCGAACGGCTCGTCGTGGGATTGCGTCGAGTGGATCGATAGCGTCGTGCACCCGTCCAGTTCGGCAGCCAGTTTCGCGGCGAGTCGCCCTTCGTGAGATTCGGCGTCCGGATCCCCCGGAAATGCCCGGTTCAGGTCCTCGTCGACGAAACGAACGGTCCGGTCGAGGGCCCGCTCGTTCGCGACGATTAGTTTGACGGGGCGCTCCACGGCCGGGCGCTCCTCGACGAGACGGTCGATCGGTCGCAATCCGGCCGGTTCGTCGCCGTGAACAGCTGCGACGATAGCGACCTCCGGCACTCCATTGCCGAGCGTCGTAACCTTCATCGTTCGAAACTCGCTGGAGGTGCTTCAAGAGGATTCGGATTCGCCCTCGAGTCGGTCGATTTCGTGTCGATCTATCGTCAGTCTTCGAGGGCCTCGGCGTATTCGTAATCCGCCGGTCTGGCCGTGGGCGTCTCGCTGTCCAAGGGAATCTCCCAGCCGTCGATAACCCGGGGGTCGTCGAGGGCAGCCTCCACCGTCGATCGGACTTCGATCACGTCCACGCCGTAGAAGTCCGCGGGCACGCCCTGCAGGTACTGGAACGCCGTCCCGAAGAGACTCCGCATTCCCGCGTCGTTCTCGAAGTCGAAGTGCTTGTACGCGCCGGCGGCGACCTGCACCATCCCCCGGAGGAAACGGCTCTCGACGGTCCCGCGGCCGTAATTGTACCACTCGTCCTCGAAACAATCGTGCGAGTCGTGGTACGCTTCAGAGTTGAAGAGTCGGACGCCGTGGACCGTGGCCTCGCGGAGCGTGTCGTGCTCCCATCGGTCTTCCTGTGGGAGCCACCCGGTCGGCGTCCCCGTCCGGGGGCCCTCGACCGAATCGTCGCGCGTGTGCTCGTCCATCGATCGTTTCCTCTATGGGCGACTCACGGGTGAATCCATCGGTGAGTCGAACGTTCCCCAACGACGCTCGTAGAACATGGACGGCCGACTCGATTCCGACGACCCGAGGAATTTAAGGATGGTACGGGCAAACCTCCGGGTGCAGAGACGACGCGCGTGCGAGGGTAGCCAAGCCCGGAAACGGCGGCGGACTCAAGATCCGCTCCCGTAGGGGTCCAAGGGTTCGAATCCCTTCCCTCGCATCGCAGCGAGGCGCTATCACGCGCCGAGCGAGATGCGGCAAGACGGAGCGTCTTGCCCTCGCACATTCCTCAGACCGATACCCCAAGAGATCAGTCTTTGTGGAGCCGGCGGCGGACTCGAGATCCGCTCCCGTAGGGTCTCCGCGAGCGTCGCGAGCGGAGGCTCGGAAGTCGCAGCCTGCGAACGAAGTGAGCTGGATCGTCTTCCGTTGGTCCAAGGGTTCGAATCCCTTCCCTCGCATCGCAGCGAGGCGCTATCACGCGCCGAGCGAGATGCCCGAAGGGATTCGAATGAGACCGGACGCAGCGCGAACGGAGTGAGCGACCGTCTGGACGTAGTTCGAATCCCTTCCCTCGCATGACGGCGCGGCGCAAGAATGCGTCGCGACGGAATGCGGCAAGACGGAGCGTCTTGCCCTCGCATTCTTCCGACGGCCCCGCCGACCGAGAGCGACCGCTGTGTCCGTCGAACCGTGCATGACCAGTGATACACGAGGGTGTGCCTTCTCGTCGAATTCGGACGAACTGATGTACCTCCAGGAACGGAGCCCGATCGGACTCGAACCGGCCAACACCTGACGTCGCTCTATCGCGTTTTCGGATCGTTCGTCGGGATGCCAGGTTGTGGAGCACCTGCCTGGCAGATCAGGTATTCGGCCGCGTCAGTCGCTCGGTTCCACCCGGAGGTCCCCACCACAGTCGCCACAGGCGTACGCCTCGGGACTCGTCACGAGTTTCGAGCGGCGATACCGGGGCAGGCGGGTCCCGCAGTCCTCACACACGACCCACCACTCGGGGTCGGTGAACCGCTCGCAGTGAACGTCGGTATCGAGCTCGCTTGCGAGTTCCTGAAACCGGCCACCGTGGCTCGGATCGTCGGCCTCGTTGAGCAGGTGAACGTGGACGAGTTCGTGGCGAATCGTGGCCGCCGTGGCCGACCAGCCCCGTTCGGCGAACTGGCCCCAGGTGAGGACCACCGATTGTGGATCGCCGTCCCGATGCGTCACGGCACCGGCCCGGCGTTTGGCCCGATCGCTCACCGACCACTCCAGGTTGCTCACGGACACGGAGAGGTCGTGGTTATCGACCACCTCGCGCGCGTACACTTTCGCCACGGCGAGAAACTCGTCGCGTGAACAGTCCGGGTCGATTCGGAAGCGTCTCGCAGTGGCGGCGACCTCGGACCGGGACGTGCCGTCGCTCCCCATGTCGAACGTTTCGATCGTTACGGTCTAGCCGCATCATCCTAACGGGGAGAGAACGACCGAACCCGCTACAACAATCGTGACAGTTATCTACAAGCCGATACTTTTTTAACCTTGTTTGTAATAGCCTACCAATGAGACCCGTGCTAAAACGTAACACGGGCAACCAAAACCGCCCTCTACGAGGATACACACAGATGGAGTTTCCGACAGACCAAACGAGCACGACACTCGACCGAGACGGAGTGACGACGATCGAAACCAAGCGCTGGCTGATGGGCACCCTGCACGACGAGCAAGACCGCGACTCGGAGGCCGTACCTGGAGTATCGAACGAACGCGTCGCCAGCGACTGAGACCCTCTTTTCCTCGGTAGGTGATTTCCAATCGACGCACTAGACCGCCCTCCGGCCCCTGGCCATCAGATTCATGTCCGGCGCAAGGGAACGTTTCTCTCGAAAGCCACGTTCGTCGTCGAACGACGAACGCACCCCTCATCACCATGCAGATCCGGGACCTATTCGTCGAGGATGACGCCGTTTCGTCCGTCGTCAGTACCGTCTTGATGGTCGCCATCACCATCATTCTCGTCGCCGTCATCGGCTCGTTCGTGTTGAGTATGGGTGGCGCGGTCGGCGAGAAAGTGCCGTCCGCGACCCTCAGTATCACGCAGGCCAATGCAACCTGCACCGGTGGGAGCCCAGGAATAACGATCACTCATCAGGGTGGTGACGTAATCGCCACGGACCAACTGTCGGTGACGGTCAACGACGAACCCGCAATGAACTGTGCAGGAGATCGCGTCTGGTCGGGGTCTGGCGAGGTCTCCGCCGGGGACAGTGCGCATATCGTTCAGTACGGAAACCCCAGTTCGGACCTGTCGAGCGGTAATCGACTCGTCGTCGTCTGGAAAAGTCCCAGCGGGGACAAGAGCTACATCCTGACCCAGTACGTCGTGAAAGGGTAGCCGGCCACGGTGACCTATTCGCGGGGATCAGTCGTCCATCACTACGCTCCGGAAATGCCCCACAACAGCACTAGGAGAATGACGAGCACGAGCGACGTCAGTCCGGTCACGACCGGGCCGCCGACGATGGACCTGCCGCCGGAAGCGCTCCCGACGAGCAGTGCGATGCCGACGACGAAGGAAAGTGCCCCGAACAGGACGGCTTCCGGATTTTCGAGTAGTGGTGCGAATCGCCCCGGTTCCTCACCGCCGGGAACGAAGTGAATGAACCGGATGTCCTCGACGTCGTTTCGTCCACCGGCGTATCGCGAGCGCGTCCACCGCCACTGGTCGCGCGATGAGTCCTCGACGCCGAGATCGTACGCGTACATGATCACGTAGTCCTGGGGACAGTCGTCGAGGAGCCGCCTGAAATTGGCGAACTCCTGTTTCGTGAATTTCCGGTAGATGTTGATCCCGATCTCGTCGTTGATCACGAGATCGCAGTCGGTCTGGCCCGGCGAGGCCCGGATATCGGCTCGCTGTGGGGCCTCGATCGGATCGGGATTCAATGCCCGGTCCAGGTAGAGTTGCATGCGCTCCTCGGCGACAGTGTAGGAGTGAAACGTCGGATCCCACGTCTCGAGGAGGTCGATGACTTCCTCGTACTTGACCTCGCCTCGCCGTGACATTTTGGGTCGGGAGCGCCGGCGTCCGCGTACTTGTCTCCTGTTCGAGTCCGTGCGAGACGGGGATTCGTCGCCGGTATTCTTAAGCGGCCCGGCCGACGGCGGGAATCGACGTGACTTTCTTGCTGGGAACACCGGATGCGAATATGGACGCCAACGACCGTCGCAGTCTCGCACGGCGGGCCGCCAGTGCCGGGGCCGCCGTGGCGTTGCAGTCGTTCCGTTCCGGCATCGACGTGGCCACGAAGGACGGCAAAACCGACGTGGTTACACAGGCCGACCGGGACGCCCAGTCGACCGTGAAGGCGGTGATCGAGGCCGAGTCCCCGGCGGACGAGATCGTCGGCGAAGAAGCCGACGAGCGCAAGACGGTCCCCGAAGAGGGTCCAGCCTGGGTGATCGACCCGATCGACGGGACCAACAACTACGTCAGGGGCGTCCGCGAGTGGGGGACCAGCGTGGCCGCGGTCGTCGACGGTGACCCGGTCGCCGCCGCGACGGTCCTCCCGGCGCTCGGGGATACGTACGTGGCTGGTCCGGACGAAGTCACCCGTAACGGGGAAGCCATCGCGGTGAGCGATCGGTCGGACCCGGAACTGTGTGCGGTGTCGCCGACGATCTGGTGGGATTACGATCGCCGGGACGAGTACCGGACGATCGCGACGGAGATCGTCGATCGGTTCGCGGATCTCCGTCGCGTCGGGTGTGCGCAGGCGTCGCTGGCGATGGTCGCGGACGGGGCGCTCGACGGCGTCGTCACCAACGTCGAACCCAACCCGTGGGACTCCATCGCCGGCGTTCATCTCGTCCGCCGAGCAGGCGGCACGGTGACGGACGTCGATGGCGAGCCCTGGCAGTACGATTCGACGGGCCTCGTGGCCTCGAACGGTCGGATCCACGATGAATTGCTGGACGTCGTGAAAGCGACCGAAGCGGTTCGCCGTGTGTGAGTTCCGACGGGGTATATTTCAGTAACAATACTCGTTACCAAACAATCATGGCCCTGGGGGGTATACTCGGCACCAATGGCCGAGGAAGAACTACCGGACAACCGTCTTTTCGACTGGTATCGGACGGTCATCGGTGAACCGGACGCCAAGACTGACGTCTATCTGGGATTCGGGCTGTTCTTCGGTGGCATCGTCCTCGCGCTGGGTGCCCTGACGATCTACCTGTACGCCCTCACGGCGGGGGCTCCGGACACGCCCGCGTTCTACCGCCCGGCCGAGTGGGCGTACGGGATGGGGATGCTCGCGATTCCAGTTGCCACGACCGGCGTCGTCGTGTTGCTCCCTATCGACCGCCGGGCATTGTATGCGACCGCGGGTGGCGACGTCCTCATCCTCCTCTCGCTCATCCTCTTCCGGGAGGCCTACTGGGCCAACTGGCAGGGATACGGGGCTGGCGAGACGGTCCTGGTCCTGGCGCTGTACGCACTGGGCCTCACCCTCGTCGTCGGATCGACCGGCGCAGCCCTCGTTGCCGCACAGATCGAGCGCGCGCGAGCGCCGAGTCCGAACGAGATCGAACCGATGGAGGAGGAAGCGTCGGGCGAGTCCTACACCGACGAGGAGATCCGCGAGGACATCGACCGGGCGATGGCCGACGTGGAGATCACCTGGGGTGGCGTGGAGAAACACGAGGGACGAACGCTCTCGTTCAACCAGGACGCGGATATCGACAGCAACGGACTCGACGTCGAACCCGAGAAAACTCGATCGACCGGATCGGGCGTCGAGGACGCGGTGGCTGGGCTCCAGGGCCTCAAAGGCGGCCAGAAGAACACGGCGACGTCCGGTTCGACAGTCGACGACCAGACGCAGAAACTGAACGAACTGAAAGCACAGAAGCGCCAGGACAGCGAGGCCGAAGCGAACCAGTCCAGTGGAATACTCGGGCGGGTATTCGACCGTTTCTGACCCCGTCCCGGCGGCCGCTCCGTTCGTCAGAGACGGTCGGCAGGCGGTCGAGTCCCGGAACCCGGGGACGGCCCCGGACCGAGTTCTTACTCGGGGGATAGAACACCTCTCGAAGCGGAATTCGCACGATGCGGGGAAATTTCGTGGAGTTTTATTAATGCATAAATTTTCGTGTCGTATGAATTTCACATACTTTTATGATCGGTGGTTAGGTTGGTTTGGGTATGGCCAAAGGCCTAGACGTCGGTACTATGAACATCCTGTCTGCACAGCAGGATGGAAACGACACGGTGTTCGTGCAGCAGCGCAACTCCTTCGTCGAAATCGAGTACTCGGACATGGCCGAGCAGATGTTGTCCCGGAGCGAAGTCCTTCACATCCGAAAGGACGAGAAGGTCTACGTCGTCGGCGACGACGCACTCAACTTCGCAAATATCTTCAACAAAGAGACACGTCGTCCGATGCAACACGGCATTCTCTCCTCGGACGAGCAGTCGGCGATCCCCATGATCAAGCTCATCATCGAGCAGGTCGTCGGCGAACCCGATCGGCCCAACGAGAAACTGTACTTCTCGACCCCGGCCGATCCGATCGACTCTGACCTCTCGACGCTGTATCACCAGAAGACCATCGAATCGTTCCTCACCGACATGGGCTACGACGCGGAACCGATCAACGAGGGCATGTCGGTTATCTACTCGGAACTCGCCAACGAGAGCTTCACCGGCCTCGGGATCAGTTTCGGTGCCGGCATGACGAACGTCTGTCTGGCGTACTACGCCGTCCCGGTGATGAAGTTCTCCGTCGCGCGCGGTGGCGACTGGGTCGACCAGCAGGCCGCCCAGGCGACCGGCACCCCGGTCGACAAGGTTACCTCCATCAAGGAGGAGGACTTCGAACTCGACTTCACGACTGACGTCGGCGGCGTCGAAGGCGCACTGTCGATCTACTACGAGAACCTCCTCGACTACGTCATCGAGCGCGTCGTCGAAGAGGTCGACGAGGAGGACGTCGAGGAAGGCCTCGACGTGCCCGTCGTCGTTACCGGCGGGACGGCGATGCCGCCGGGCTTCCTGAACCTGTTCCGCGACCACCTCGAGGACGCGGACATTCCGTTCTCGATCCAGGCCGTCAGCATCGCGCAGGAACCGCTCTACAGCGTCGCGCGGGGTGCACTGGTGGCGGCCCGGTCCGACGAAGAGGAGGAATCCGGGCGGTCCGGAAGTGCGGCCGAAGAGGAAGAAGTCGAAGCGACGGCGAACGACGAATAACGGTCGTCTCCCCCCGAAGCGACTGTTTCTGGACCCGACGCGTCGTTCGTTGACGGCAGCCGATCACTCGTCCTCGCGGTGTTTGTCGTAAAACCGGTTGAGAGCGTCCTGCCACGACTCGCGCGCGCCCGACTCGCGCTGGTGTTCGACCGGAATGTCGGCGTACCCACACCGTTCACAGTTCCAGGCCGTTCGCCCGAACAGCGTGTACGACTCGAGTCGGGCGCCACAGCGTGGACATTCTTCCATACCCTGACGTGCGATGGGAACCCCTATCAATGTTGCACCTGGATGTCACTGAGGTTCGAAGACGGGCACAGCGAAACGACCCATCTCGGATGGAAAACCGACGAGCATCTAACGATTGGGACAGAACGATCGGTCATGGAATCGAAGCGGGAGTTGGCCAGACGGCTGGCCGTCGTCGAGGACTTCGCGGACCCCAGTCCGGTCCTCGAACAGTACGTGACGCCGGCCGACGTCGCGGCACACCTCGTCCACTTCGCGGACCTCCAGGGGGACGTCGCCGGTCGAACCGTCGTGGATCTCGGCACCGGTACCGGGACATTTTCGCTGGCCGCCGCGCTTCGCGGCGCGACCCCCGTCGTCGGTCTCGACCTCGACCCCGACGCGCTGGTCCAGGCCCGCACGAACGAGCGGCGGATCGGTGCTCCGACGGCAGTCGAGTGGGTCCGGGGCGACGCGACCCGATCGCCGCTCTGTGTCACCGACGTCACCGTGATCATGAACCCGCCGTTCGGGGCCCAGCACGGGAGTGAACACGTGGATCGCCAGTTCCTCGAGACGACCGCCGACATCGCCGCCGTTTCCTACTCGATCCACAACGCCGGTAGCAAGGCGTTCGTCGAGTCCTTCGTCGCCGACCACGACGGGACCGTGACCCACGCGTTCGAGGTTTCCTTCGACGTTCCACGTCGGTTCCCGTTCCACGAGGAATCGACGACGGAACTCGCCGTCGAAGCCTACCGGATCGAATGGGGGTGACTCGAACCCGATCCTGGTGAACCGTTCACTTGTACGATTCCTTCTTTGCGACCCGGACGACGGTCTCGTTGTCGATTGCGTAAATCCTGTCCCCGACGCGAAGGAATTGTACCCCACCGGCGGAAACGGCTTCAGTCGTATTTCGAACGCTGTCGGTTGCGTTCAGGGACGCGATCGGAACGCGGCCGAGGGTCGAGTTGTTGCGCGTCACCGCGAGGTAGAACGACCCCTTCGCCGGCACGACAGACACGTTCCGACCGGCGATCAGCGGTTCGGCAGTCACTGGATCCGAAACGAACGCGAGGCGTGGGCGATCGTCCGGCGGGTCGAGCCACACCATGTACGCAGTTCCACCGCCGACGGCCGACCAGCCGCGACGGATCGCGCCGACCCGCTCCCGCCAGCCGATACCCCCGACGGTGACGCTGGCGCGCCCGGAGAACGCGAGGCGACCCTTCGAGATCTGCTGGGTCCAGATGTGGCGATCCTCGCTCACGACGATGACGCCGCTCGTTTTCACCGTCGTCGTTTCACCGAACGCGTCGATCTCGACGACCGAGACCATCTGGTTCTCGACGTTCTCGGCGTAGTAGACGGTGTAATCGCCCGCCTGGACGGTCGTGTCGGGCGAGGACGTGGACCCGACGGTCAGGAAGTTCGTGGCGATAGCGGGGCCAGCGAGGGCTGACGCGCTCAAAAGGAGCACGCTCATCCAGACCTGCCGACTCGACAGCGTCCCGAGAACCTCCCGATCGCTGGTGGTCACCGCGAGCGTGACGACGATGGCGAGAAGCCCGATCAGGACGACGCCGAGGCCTCGATAGAGGACGAAGGACTCGTTCCCCCGGAACCAGTACACGGCCCACAGGGCCTCTTCGGCGGCGAACACGAGCGTGGCGAGCCAGATCCGCCAAGCGTCCGGGCGGTGGCCGCGTTGCCACAGCAACGCGACGCCGAGCAGAACGCCGATCAAGAGGCCGATCGCGTGTCCCTGGATCGCCACCTGGGCCCACCACGGCGCGGTTGGGGGTCGGGGCGACGGCGTTACCGTCAGCGTGGGATTGTTCAACGCGCTGTAGATCAGCGAGAGGGTGGATGGACCTACCAGCACGGCGACGACGGTCGTCAAAGGGTACCTGACGAGCGCGAATCCCGCGAAGGCGAACACGACGCCGGAGAAGCCGATGATCGGACCCAGGGAGAACAGGCCGGTGGCCAGGCCGACCGCGAGGACGCCTGCCGGGAACAGGACGAGTGCCCGAATCCAGGGGTTGTGACGCCACGACCGGAAGGTTTCCTGCCCGCGCTCCTGTGGAAAGTGCCCCCAGGCGTACTCCGCGATCGGGGCGAGCGCGATCGTTCCGAAAAGATTCCCGAGGAGGTGGCCGGCACCCCGGTGCGAGAACGGCGCCGTCAGGATCCCCAGCGGGTAGAAATATGACCAGGACCGAAACGGAACGACCATCGGATTGTACCAGCGTTCGTACCCGCCCTGAACGAAGAGGTACACGACCAGCACGAACGCGACGATCACCAGCGTCCCCCAGGGAACGCCCATCACGAACCGCCGCCGGAGGAGTTCGCCGAGGCGACCTGCGGGTCGATCGAGGTACCACACTGCCACCAGCGACCCCACGAGAACGGCCGCGACGAGGATCGTCAACGCCAGGCCGAGGTTTGGCAGCGAATCGATACCAACGAGTTCGATCATCGTCATGCAGGTGGGCCGCCCGGGGCTTAGTGGTTTCCGCCCGTCGCGACCCCGAGCAGGAATCCTTTTGGTTCGGATCGCCCACTGTCGATCCATGCCGACCAGCGACTGGGGCGACTGGCTCCCGCGAGCCATCGCGGACGCCGAACCGGCGGGCGTCTCGCTGTGGTACCTGGGTTGTAACGGAATCGTCGTGAAGGCCGCGGACGGAACCACCATCATCGTGGACCCGTATCTCGGGACCGGCGACCCGCCGAGGACGGTTCGGATGATCCCCGTCCCCTTCGATCCCGGGGACGTATCCGAAGCGGACGCGATCCTGGCGACCCACGAGCACACCGATCACGTCCACGGGCCGAGTCAGGCCCCGATCCTCGCGAACACCGGCGCGTCGTTCGTCGGGCCCGCCGACAGCGTGGCCGTGGCCCGCGAGGACGAGGGGTGGCCGGAGCACTACGACGTCGATCCGGACGCGTTTCGAACCGTCGAACCGGGCGATAGCCTCGAAATCGGCTCGTTCGATCTCCACGTCGAGACGGCCCACGACCCGGACGCCACCGAACCGGTCAGTTACGTGCTCGAACACGAGGCTGGAACGATTTTCCACGGCGGGGACACGAAACCGAGCGAGGAATTCGCTCGGATCGGTCGCGAGTACGACATCGATCTCGGAGTTCTCGCCTTCGGATCGGTCGGAATGATCCCCGACAAGGAAACGCGAGAACCGGAACGGACGCGCTGGTACAACGACGAGAACGACGTCGTCGAGGTTGCGTCGGCGCTCCGCCTCGACCGCCTGCTCCCGAGCCACTGGGACGTCTGGAAGGGGTTGACGGCTGACCCAACCGCGCTGTATCACCACGTCCGGAGTTTCGAGTATCCCGAGCGACTCGAGCTCGTCGAGATCGGCGACCGGGTCGACCTCGAGTAGGACCGAGATCAGTCGGCCGCCGCTTGTCCGATGGTCGACCGGGTGTTTGACCGAATCCTGGTACGCCGCTCCCCGCCTGAATTATACCCTTAATTATTAGCGCCCGGTTTTTTGTAATTCACGAAGAATATTGATGCTATGCGGTCCCGCCCGACCCGACGCACGGTCCTCGCGTTCAGTGGTATCGCTCTCGCCAGTGCGATCGCTGGCTGTGCCGGCGATTCGTCGTCCTCCACGACCGACGAACCCGCGGAGACGACCGTCGATCCGACGACTGCGCCCCAATCGACGAGCCCTCCCGCAGAAACGACAACCGGGGCATCGACGAGAACGACGCAACCCACCCAGACGACGGAACACCGCCCGACGGAAACGACATCCGAACCGTCGGCGACGTCGTCGGAACCGGCAACGACGATGGCCGAGCGAACGACCTATCCCGGTGGAACCGATCGTCTGACCGTGAAAGGCGTCGAGGCCCCCGGTTCCACCAGCGGACAGCTGAAGGTCAACCCGCCGAACACCGTCTCGCTCGTCGAGTTCTTCGCGACGTGGTGTGGGCCCTGCAAGGACCAGATGTCGACCCTGCGCAAGGTTCGCTCGGAATTCAGCCGCGATCGGGTGTCGTTCATCTCCATAACCCAGGAGGACAAACCCGACGCAGTCCAAAAGTTCTGGAAGAAATACGACGGCACGTGGAGAGTCGGGATCGACGCATCCGCGAAACTCACGCAGAAGTTCGGTATCCGCGGGTTCCCGACGGCCCTCGTTTTGCTCCCGGACGGAACGGAAACGGCCAGACACGTCGGGAGCGGATCGCACGGACTCGCATCGGACATACGGGACGCACTCGAGAAGGCGGATCTCTAACATGGCCGTCGGCTATCCCTGGCTCTCGTACGCGTTCGGCCTCGGCGTCGCGGCGTTCTTTTCGCCGTGCGCGTTTCCGCTCCTGCCGGGGTACGTGTCCTACTACCTGGGCCAGAGCGCTGTGGAGGACGGCGGCGAAACGGTGGACGACGGGCACCGTTTCGCGGCGATTCTTCCCGGCGAATTGCCGGGACGACTCGTCCGGGCCGCGCTCGTCGGAGTCCTCGTGAGCGTCGGCTTTTTCGCGGTGTTCGGCGCGTTCGCCGCCCTGTTCGTTCTCGCCCAGGATCAACTGTATCGGTACGGCATCCTCGACAAGATCGCATTGCTCGAACTCGTCGTCGGCCTCGTCCTCGTGACGATGGGTGCGATGATGGCTGGGGGATGGAAGTTCCCGACCGTGACCGTCAAACTCCCCGAACGGCGTCGCTCGGCCGCCGGATACGTCGCGTTCGGCGTCCTCTATTCGCTGGCCGCGGCCGGATGCACGGCGGGGCTGTTCGTGGGCATCACGTTCCGGGCCCTGGCTCAGGGCCCGGTGGCCATTCTCGCAACTCTGGCCTCCTACGCGGCCGGGATGAGCGTCCTCATGGTGGGCGTTACCGTCGCGACCGCCCTCGGACGGGACGTCATCGTTCGCCGCCTGGTCAAACGGACGGGGACGATCTACCGAGTCGGCGGCGCGCTGCTGATCGTGGCCGGACTCTACGAGATCTACCTCTTCGTCGTGGAGTACAACGGCCTCGAGATGCTCGGCCTCGCCTGAAACGAGCCTCCACCGCCCGTTTCTTTTATTGTGGTCGTCCGGGTAACCCCGAACATGACTGAGCAGGTCGACCCGGACGAAGAGATCGAAGTCAGTTCCGACGGCGTCAGGGTCCAGAAATCGTTCGAAGCCGACGAGTTCCCCGTTCCGGCGATCCGGTTTCTCATCGAGTCCGACCGGGACGAGGCAACGTCGATCCGTCTCGCGGAGCGGATCCCCGAGGATTTCCCGATGGATGGGGTGGGATTCCACCCGGATTACGAGAGCGACAAGTGGACCGCCTACGAGGACCATCACGTGGAGTACAGCCGCCACCTCGACCCCGACGAAACTGTCGAAACCGTGTACGGCATCCGCGTCGGTGCCCCCGAGGAGGCCGAACCGTTCCTGACCGATCCCGACGTCCGCGTCGAATCGGTCGAAGGGGCGGGGGAGGAAACGGACGACCCGACCGAGGCCGACGACGAGGCGCTGGCGGACACGATGATCGACGACATCGCGTCGGAATCCGATAGTCAGGCCGTCAAGGACATGATCGCGGAGGATGGCGCGATTCCGGGACTCGACGACGAGTCCGAAACGGAAGCGGACGACGACGGGGGCCTGGACCTCGACCTGGGGACGAGTGGGGCAGACGAATCCGACGGCGGCCCCGACGTCGACTTCGGAGAGAAGAGCCTCCCGGACGACGAGTCCGAAACGGAAGCGGACGACGACGGGGGGATCGATCTCGACGTCGGTGGCGACACCGACGCCACGGAGGACGCCGCCGACGCCGAAACCGACGAGGAAGGCGGAATCGACCTCGACCTGGGGGAACAAACGGAGACGGAGGCGGACGAACCGGATCGAGAAGAAGCGCCGGTCGAGTCGGATACGCCGGACGTCGACCTCGACGTCGAAGAGCCGGAATCGGCCGAGGAAGCGACCGCCGAAGAGACAGAGGCCGAAGTCGAAACGGAGTCCGACGACGAACCAGAACCGGAAGCGAGCGACGAATCAGCGGCGGCGGACGAGGCCGTCGCGGCCGGGGACGATGGTGCCGGTGCCACGGCCAGCACGGCGGAGACCGGAAGCGTTGCCGAACGGTTAGCAGAAGAGTTGCGGTCCGGCGAGGTTTCGGAAGAAGACAAGGACGCGATCACGGAAGCGCTCGATCTCGAACCCGAGCCGTCCAGCGTGGAAACGGCCCGCATCGAACACCTCCAGTCTCGCGTCGAGGACGTCGCCGCGTACGCCGAGGCTCTCGAGGAGTTCCTCGACGAGGAGGGTACTGCCGAGGAACTGATCGAGGACTTCCGGTCGGACGTCGAGGACCTCCGCGGGGAAGTCCAGGAACTCGACGACGAAGTCGGTGAACTCGACGAGGCGGTTCAGGATCTCGACGCCGAGGTGGACACCGTCCAGTCCGACCTCGGTGAGACGGACGAGCAGGTCGATGAACTGGACGAGGACCTGTCGACCGTCGAAACCCGGGCCGACGACCTCCGCACCGACGTCGACGCCGTCGACGACGAAGTGGGATCCGTCGCCTCCGACCTCGCCTCCCTCGAGGACGACCTCGGAGACGTGGAGGGAGACCTGGAGGACGTGGAAGGAGACGTGGAAAGCATCGAGGAGTGGCGCTCGCAACTCGGCGAGATGTTCACCGGCGAATAGGGACCGACCGGCGTTTTCCTGCGGTCAGGCCTTCGACCTCGCGGTCGCTTCGAGATACGCGTTCCGGTAGGTCGACAGTTTTCGATAGAGGAGCAGCGCGAACACGCCATCGAAGACGACGACGAACCCGAGAAACGCCGGGAACGGAAACGACGTGATTTCGGGGAGATAACTCACGGCCGTATTGTACGAGGCGTGGATGAGGACGGCGATCACGAGTCCCTTGACGACGATGGGACCGGCGTGTTCCCGATTGAACTTCGCCAGCCCCAGGTAATAGCCCGCGAACGACGAGTAGATGACGTGTCCGGGACCGGCCAGCGACCGGACGCTGGTCACACCGAGCGTTTCCGTCCCGATCGCGGGCCCCGTTCCGGACGCCATCAGGTACACGTTGGTGATGTACAGCGCGTTTTCGATCGTCGCAAAGCCCAGGCCGGCGACCGCCCCGAGCACTGCCCCGTCGATGACCGCCTGGAAATCGGGCTGGTTGTACCCGTACAGTCGGATCGCCAGCCACTTGACGAACTCCTCGACCGGAGCCACGACGACGAAGAAGAACAGTCCGAGGCCGATTACTGGGAGCGTCCTGAAGGTCGGTTCCAGCGCAGTGTTGGTCATCGCGGCGAATCCGGCCAGCAAAACGCCGAGCAGGAAGGTCACGACGAGGGTCGGCAACGGCTGTTTGAGCGTCGGATCCTCGAGCCACACGTATCCCGCCAGCGCGAACGCCGGGAGCATCGATAATCCGGTTAGCATGCCGAGGGCTGGATCGCGAAGGAGTGCAAACCCGCCAATGGCGATCTGACTGACGAGAATCCCCAGTGCCACCAGAATCACCAGCGCCCGAATCCCGAGCCGCAGGAGTCGATGGAGGGCGGTCGCCGCGGCATCGAGGGACGTCCGCGGTTCCCAGGTTGCGATCCCGTAGAGGTCCCGGTCGTCGTGGAACTCCTGGACGGGGTCCTGGTTCGTCATATCACAGTCCTCGGGAGTGGACGAGAAGTCGTTTGGGGTCGCGAGCGCGGGGTGGTACTATCGCGAGAATTTGAGGTCCTTCGCCGGGTCCTCGACGACGACCCACCAGCGAACGTCTTTCTTTGGATGGCGGCGCTCGACGTGGTCTTTCAGTGCGTCGCCGGTTTCGAAGTCCTTTCCACAGAGGTTACACCGGTGGTGGCGTTTCGGGGCCATACTCGACGTTCGACCTCCCGGCAGTTGAGTAATGGCTCCATTCCCCCGCGACCGTCCCGCTGAACAACGCCGACGGCCTCCGGCGCTTCGATTCGTCGGAAATCTAATGGGTGTGTAGCGCCCTCATCTCACATGGACAGGGAAACGGCAGAACCTCACGTCGAATCGTTGCCGGGGGAGCGCGCCAGGCAGTGGGTCGAGCACCACCAGCACCACGCGGCGACCAGCACGTTCGTCTACGAGTTCGTCTGGGATTTCACGGCGCCAGCGATCGGCCCCTTCTGTACGGACGTCGACGGGAACGTCCTCATGGATTTCGCCAGCCACGTCGCCTCCAGCCCGCTGGGATACAACAACCCGAAGATCATGGACCGACTCGAGGAATTCGGCCCGATCGATCCGGCGAAAATCGCCGGACAGGATTTTTATGCTGCCGGCGGAGGGCTACCGGACGACCCCGACGTTCCCGGACCCACGCAACTGCAGGATCGGCTGATCGACATCACCGACCACTACGGAATGGACACCGTGTTCCTCTCGAACTCCGGCGCTGAGGCCATCGAGAACGCCATCAAGATCTGTTACGACCACGTTGGGGGGAGACACGGTATCACGTTCAAAGGGGCGTTCCACGGGCGCACGATGGGGGCGCTCTCCCTGAACCGTTCGAAAGCGGTCCATCGCCGAGGATTCCCGGAGATCGCGTCCGTCGAATCGATCCCGTATTGCGAGAATGCGTCCTGTGACGGGTCCTCGTGTACCTGCGGGTTCCTCCGACCTGAAGCGGGCGAGGAAGCCCCCAGGCGAAGGAAACGGCGGACGTCTCGCCCCGATGAGGTACCGTCGGAGACCCTGACGTCAGCCCTGGACGCAATGTTGAATCCGAAACGGGGGAATCTCGACCCCGACGACGTGTCCTACGTCATCGTGGAACCGATCCAGGGGGAGGGCGGCTATCGCTTCCCGAGTCCGGCGTTCATGGACGAAATCGAGAGCGTCCTCGAATGGTACGACGTTCCCCTGATCGTGGACGAGATTCAGACCGGACTCGGTCGGACCGGCGAAATGTGGGGGGCGGACCACTATTCGATCGAACCGGACGTCATCACGAGTGCGAAGGCGCTCCGGGTGGGCGCAACCATCAGTCGCGAAGGGGTGTTCCCCGACGAGACCGGTCGAATCTCCTCGACGTGGGGTGGCGGTGACTTGCTCGCTGCCCTCCAGGGCGTTCTCACGATCGACGCCATCCAGGAACACGACCTCCTCTCGAACGCTCGCAAACGTGGCGAACAGTTCAAACAACGGATCCGCGAGGAAGACCCCGACTTCGTCGAGGACGTCCGGGGCAAAGGGCTCATGCTCGCCATCGAGTTCGATTCCAGGCCACGGCGCGATGCCGTGGTCCACGCCGCGTTCGAGCGCGGCCTGCTCACCCTCGGGTGTGGCTTCCGAACCCTCCGGATCCTCCCACCCCTCGACGTCACGGCGCGGGAGATCGAATTGGGAGCGGACTTGCTCCTGGAGGCGTTCGCCGATTCGGACGTCGGGGACGTCGAACGCGAATTCGACGCCGACGAGGTGATCTAGGGCACGCGGATACGGCGCAGGGCCGCCAACCCGCCTTCTCAGTCGTTCGGGACCACCAGTTCCCCCTCGTCGCGAGCGACGAAACTCAAGAGCGGGTCGTTCTCGTAGACGGCGATACCCTCTCGTCGTCCGAGAACGTAGCCCTCCTGGTCCGACTCGACCGTACTCTCGACGTGACCGTGTGGGGAAACGACGTCCGCAACCTTGTCACCGGATTCCACCACGTCGCCGGGTTCGACGTCGTAGCGAACGAGACCCGCGTCGGGGGCGACCGGCCCGACGACCCGCTTGACCGGATACTCGACGGGCGAGGAGGGAGCGGCTTCGTTCGGGAGCGGATCTTCGGGGAGAACGTCCATGTGGCGGAGGACGTTGCGAATCCCCCGGATCGCGACGCGGCGGTTCAGTTCCTCGATGACGCGCGAACTCCCGAGTTCGGCCGTGATCGCCGGAACCCCGGCCGCGTTCAACGCCGCACACTCGAAGGAGTGCTGGAGGTCGTAGCTCTCCTGGACCTCGACGTCGTATTCGCGGATCGGCGGCAACCCGAACGCGTCGGCGAGACGCATCGATTCGTCGGCCAACCGCTCGGCGTCCTCCCGCGTGCGCTCGTTGCCGTACCGGACTCGTTCGAGGATCGAGAACGGTCGCTCGTTGGTCCAGGCTGCGTGGAGCGATACGAGGGCGTCCGCCGTCTCCGCGAACCGGTCGAAAAGCCGTGCGTCGATGAGTTGCTGGACCGTCGGTGGATGGCCCGGTTCGTCGAACTGGTAGGGAAAATACCGGTTCGGGTCTTCGTTGTGGTAATACGAGTTTCGGTCGTTGATGCGGACCCCGGCCGGGTTGAGGATCGGGACGCTGACCACGGTCCCCCGAATCCGTTCGGCCAACTCCTCGGTCATCACGTCCTGTGCGGCCGCGATACCCGTCACTTCGTCGCCGTGGATCGCGCCGGTCACCCAGAGCGTCGGGCCCCGTTTCTCCCCCTCTGCCACGATAACCGGGAGTCGTTCGGCCGATCCAGTCGGGAGTTTCGCCACCTCGAGCCAGCCGGACTGGACGGTCCCCGGTTTCGACGTTACTGTGCCGAGTTTCATATGTGAACAAGGGGCTCGGGGGAAATATATCCAGGCGGTGATCGGCCGAACCGACCCTTGCCACGGCCAGACGGACAAAGCGTTCAATACTGGCCGTACCCTTCCTCATTGTGCGAAACAGCCACCGATGATCGATTGTACAGCCGTCCTCGACGAACTCGTCGCTTCCGTAGACCACGCCATGGATCCCCGGATCGACGGGGACAACGTTCGCTGTATACAGGGCGATGACGGTCGTGGGACGGTCCTCCTCGTCGGCGTCGTCCACGACCACCCGGCGAGCACGTATCGCGTCGCCCACCTGATCGAGACGTTCTCGCCGGACGTCCTCGCGGTCGAACTGCCGACGCTCGCCGTCCCGCTCTTCCGCATCTACGCCGAAGATAGATACACGCCACCTCGAATGGGTGGGGAGATGAGCATGGCCCTTCAGGCGTTCGACGACGGTCGAGTCGTCGGCATCGACGCGCCGAACCTGCGCTATTTCCGACGACTCGTCACACTCCTCCGCGAAGAAGACCTGTCCCTCGCCCTCGTCCGTGAACTCCTGACCAGCAGTGCGATCGGCATCGGACAGGCACTCGCCTGCCGGGTCGGTGCGGTTCTCGCGGCGTGGACGCCGCTCCGGTTGCGGGTGTACGACGTTTTCAGGCACGAGGCGACGTTCCTCGACACCCCGGCGGCCCAGGCCGAGGACGAGGCATCGCACATCTCACAGGAGGAAGCCCTCCTGCGAATCATCCAGGCTCCGCGAGGAATGGAGTTGATCGAGGACGCTCGCGAGGAGAGCATGGCAGCGATGCTTCGAGACCTCCGGCGCGACGGCGACGTCACCGCCGTCGTCGGTCGGAATCACATCGAGCCCCTGTATTCGCTGCTCGACGACTCGCCCTGAGAACCGACCGGATATGTACGGCATCGGTGTCCAAGGCGGTCCATTATGAGCCCACTCCACATACGAAATACTAAGGTGGGTTCCCGGACGGGTCAGCCGCAATCGCTCGATTCGGCTCGCGGGACCCGAGAGGGGGAGAATGCCAGGGGAATTCAAATCGAACGACCGGGGGAAACGCGTCGTAACGTCAGAGGGTGACGTCATCGGTCTGGTCGAGCGCATCGAGGACGGCGAGGCCTACGTTCGTCCGAAACGCGGGCTTCTCGGTGGGTGTGGGTCCTGGATTACGGATCCGAAAACGGCAGTCGAAACCTTCCCGCTCGACCGTCGTGTGGTCGCCGAAATCACCGATACTGAGATCCATCTCGAAGGAATCCGGAACAGATCGCGTCGAAGTGCGGTTCGCGATAAAATCGAAAAGTCGGACTGACGGTCTAGAGGTCTTCCTTGAGATGGACCTCGTCGTCGGAAATCTGTCCGACGTGCGCGTTGCTGATCTCGTAGGTTTCTTCACCCTCTTCAGTCCAGCCGAGGCGTCGGCGAGTGCTTCGCGAGAGGTTCTCGTCCGGCCGAACGTGTGCCATCGATCCCGATACGCTGTCGATGGTGCCGACCAGGTCACCGTCGGACGTTCGGACGTGCTTTCCTTCGTCTTCGGAACGGAAGTTTCGTGCCATTGTTGTCGCTCCGTTGCTCGTGAGTCTGGAGTCTCCGATCGACAGTGAGATTCTCCCCCCAGACCACACGGAAAATATCGAACGAAGAAGATATAAAGATTCACTTTGGAATGTGAACGCCTTCATATCCCTTTCTAAACCGCTTAGAAACCTGATTCGAACGTGGTCTAAATAAGTAAAAAATATGAAAATTAATGGAAAATTCGGCGGAGCGTGTGGATTCTGGCCATCTTCGGTTGTGGTCGGATCCCGAGAAACGACAGTCGAACGGCAAAACGGAGGTCGCGAAGCGAAAGATATAGTATAGCGAAATAAGATTTATTCGTTCCCGTTGGACCGATGACTTCCCGTCGGGTCACGACATTACAGCAGGGAATAGATGTTGGTCTCGTAGACGTCCCGAACTCGGTCGCCCCAGTTGTGGGTGTACGTGTCGATGACGTCGGTGGCGACGTCACCCCTGAGATACTTCACGATCCCTCGATCTCCGGTTCGATCGCGCAAGTGTGTGGTGAAAAAGTGCCGGAAGTAGTGGGGCGTGACGTTTTCCTCGGCGCCGCCGCCCTGCCGATACCATCCCACGTCTTTCGCTCGCTGTTCGACGATGTGATAGGCCATGTCGGTCGTCAGTCGTGCGCCCCATCGATCGCCCGTCGAGCAAAACAACGGGTGTGCGGGCGACCGTGGATCGGGTCTGACGGCCAGCCAGCGTCCGAGGACCCGTGCGAGTTCGTCGTCGACCGGAATCACCGTCTCTCGCATTCGCTTGTTCGAGGCAGTCCGCTGTTCGCCGTTATGGGTCGATCCCCGGGCGGGTGCCTCGTCGACGTACAGGGAGTTCGGTCGGCCCTGCAACGCCGGCCTCGGTGGCGGGCTTTCAGTGTCCAGGAGGAGGGGTTCGAGGTTGAGGTCGCGTCGGTCGAGGTTGCACAACTCCCCGACGCGGATTCCTGTTTTGAGCAGCGTCACGACGACGGCACGATCGAGTGGATGGGCGATCCCGGCGACGAACGTCCGCATGTCGGGGATCGAGAGATCTCGCCGGGTCGGGTCAACGTCGATCGTCTCGTCGAGTTCCTCCATGACCAGCGTCATGGGGTTCGAATCGAACGCGCCGACCTGTGTCATGTAGGCGTAAAACCGGTGGAGGTAGGCAGCGTACGTCGCCACGGTCGATTCGCTCACGGTCCCTCGAAGGTGGTGAATCCACGCCATGCAGTCGCGATGGGTCGCGCCGCCGATGTCCTCTCGGCCGTTCGATTCGAGGTGTCGTTCGAATCGGCGGAGCACTCGTTCGTACGCCGCACGGGTTCGCTCACTTTTCCCGTGATAGACGATGTCCTGGAGAAAGTGTTCGACCGGGTCGTCGATCTCCCGGGGGTCTCCAGCGCTCATCGGTCGGTCACGAGCGTATAGCCCCCATGACGTCCGCTATATTGGACGCGGTTCTCGCGTTGCAAGCGCTGTAATGCGTCCTCGAGGCGGTCGTCAACCAACGCCGTCGCGAGGGCGTCGCGAAGGTTCTCCCACGATCGGTGTTCTCCGGGGGAAAGTTCGGCCACAACGTGCTCGTCGATCCGATCACCAGGGGCAGGGGACCGGGACCGCCCGTCGTTCCCTGGTGGCTCCTCGGGTTCGGGTACCGATTCCTCGTCGTCGTTGCTCTCTTCAGTGTCGTTCGTTCCGTCGAACCCGTCGAATCCCCGTCGCCCCGCCTGGACCATGGTCCGGACGAACTCGCTTTGGCTCATCTCGAGTTCGTCGGCCTGTCGTTGCCACCGCTCTTTTTGGTAGGCGGGAACGTACGTTTTCACGACGGACCGTTCGGTGTCCACGTCCCCGTCGGGCATGATTCCGCCATCTCACCCGGGGACCTTCAATCTAATCCCACACACCAGGATAAGGCTTGTTATCCTCTACTTTGGGACTGTATTTTCGCCCCTCACCCCGACTTTCCTGTCGGTTCGTTTGGAGTAATAGTGCCAAATTCCATTATAACTTAATTCCTGGAACGGACACCGTGAATTCGTTCTGGAATCTCGTTCGATTTGCCTCGACTGGAGAATACCAACTTCGCCGGCTTCACCCCGGGGGTAACGTGTCGGAAACGGGGTTCTCCGTCAGGCGCTCGATCGACGATCCGTCCCAGGTGCTCATCCGTCAGCGCACGCCCCTCGAGTACGGACCTCCAACGGAATTCCAACCACCCTCGTCCGAACACCGGCCTGGTGAGCGCGTCCATCGGCGTGCCCGACGAGGTGGTTGGCCACCGAGAAATCGAATTCTCGAAACTCGGATCCGCGATGAAAATCGGGATGCCCCCATCTTGTCCGGAAAACGATCGCTCGAAGAAACGTGATCACAGCCGATGCGGGGAGAAACTCACGGGAGAAGCCGTGGGACGAATCTCGTGCGGTTGATCTCTACTACTTCCCAAAAGATTGTGGAGTCCGAGACAAGCCTACCGAACCAGTATCTCGGCCAGAGGCGTACTGGCTCGGTGCGAACCACGGCAACCGACCGGAAAACTACCGGCGGGGGGATCTCGTCTGTGACGGGATTTCGACCGCCACAGACGGACGAACCCTGCAGGTTCAATCCATGCGAAATCACACCGGACACAGGGGACACGACCGCAGCCCCGTCCACGGCTGTGATAGTCATCGAGTGCGTTTCCGTACGGGAGGCCGTTGTATCCCTCGACGAATCGCAACGGATGACGCACTCGTCATCGTCTATGGAACGGCCGGTGAGCAATACGACGACCGTAGTCATGCTGGAGGCAGAGCTCGTCGATTGGCGAGGCTCCTGAATGAAACAGCGAGGTCGTCAGGTGAATTTACTGTTTCGGGAAGGTTCTGGAGACGTCGGCCACGTTCTATACGAGAGGCCTCGGATATTCGCACCCGCTCGCTCCCGGAACACTCCGGAATAGTCGTCGAGTCGAGAGTACCCGATCCGAACCGACCTGCGGGCGCTCGACTTTCCGCAGGAGGTGAGACCATCGGCCCCAGTGCTACTGGGCGACCGGTCCTGTAATTTATCAATTGGATTATGTTCGCGCATTTCGACGCCCCACGTCGGACTGATAAACTTCATTTCGCTATATAATCTGGACACTCATCGTCACCGATCGAATCAATTTCGGACAGGCACTCGCACCATCTCCCCGTTTAAACCCGTCAGGGTTCGGTCGATCCCGTAACGACTCGTTACGCCATGGATTAATAGACGGGGCAAAGATCGGTTTCGATATCAATGGCTTCGAAATAGAAGGTCAGGTTATATAATTTCCAGCAACAATCACTACATACAGTCCATACGATGAACGACCTCTGGGGGACGGGTAGTTACGTATCGGTGGCATCAAAAGCGGTCGGACGGCCGAGTGTCCTCGCTGGTGGTTTCTCGGTCGTCAGCGAGGCTCTTCCGAGTGGAGGAACGGGTTCCGTGGACGGGATCGACGCCGATCGTATCTCCACGGACGAAATTTTCTTCCTCCTGAAAAATCGGCGTCGAAGGGCCGTCATCGAACACCTGCTCGAGGCGGGCGGACAGGCACAGTTCGACGACCTCGTTCTCGCCATCGCCGCCCGCGAGAAGGAAAAGAACGTCGAGGAGATCACCTACAAGGAACGGAAAAGCGTCCACACCTCGCTGTACCAGTCTCACCTGCCGAAGTTGCAGGACGCCGGCGTGGTCGAATACGACCGGCGGAGTGGGTCGGTTATTCTCACCGACGTAATCGACACGATTCGGCCGTACCTGGACGTCGGTGAAACCGACGACGGCGAGTCGACTACCGGGCGGTTCGATCGCCCCTGGCAGGGGGCGTACCTCGGTCTCGTGGCGGTGATCGCGCTCGTGGCCGCGCTTCACGCGCTATCGATTTACCGATTCGGAGCCGGAACGCTATCTGCCCTCCTGTTGCTGTTCGGTCTCGCGTTTGGCGTTGGTGCCCTCCTGTGGAGCCGACAGCAGGGGTAAACGCCGAAACGCCGGGCTGTTCGTTCACTGTCTCCACCGAAAAGATGGCCCCGTGCTGGGCTGATCGCTACAAGATTCGTTTGAGGTACAGCCAGCGCAGTCGCCAGAGTTGGTAGGTCGTCGAAACGGCAACGAGCCCGAGTCCGAAAGCGGTCCAGAGTATCGGATCGACGAGTCCGACGACGGGCACCTCGAGCAGCGATAGCAGAATCAGCAGGAACCCCAGGGTCGCCATCGTGCGGTAGTACGTCGACCAGGACCCGCCGTATGGGGTCGTTATCTGCAGGTATCGGTCGAGGTGCGGTGCGTCGTCCTGCAACTCGACCACCTTTTGCACGGTGTCGTATTCCACGATGCCCTCGCGTTCGAGTTTCGGCAGGTGGGTCTGGTGCAGCGAGTTGTAGACGCTCTTGCGGATGTTCTTTGGCGGCGGCGATTCTCCCGTTTCCTGTTCGGCGATTCGTCTCGAAAGCGTCCGGAGGTCGGTCTGGCCGGCCGACGTGCTCAGGACCTGCAGCACGGCCCGGCGTCGGTCGTTTTGCAATATTTCGAAGACATCGGTCTCCCCCAGTTCCCCCGTCGAGTCTGATCGTGCTAGTGACATGCTCCCCCCGCGGGCCCGGATCCTCCCCCCGATCCCGCACCTCGTACAATCAGTTCGGACCGGTGTAGTTATGATCGGATTACCGGGACCGAAAGCAGATCCAAAAACGCGCGCAAACGAGCAGAAACAAACTAAGGCACCCAATTCCTGCTTTGGTAATCGGTCGTTAACGGGATCGTGAAAGCGAGTCCTGGGATCGTCAGGACCGGCCTGAAACCCGAAGCGGAGACGAAACCGCCGATTGTTTCAATCTACTGGCTGGTTACCCGTTTGAGCCCCCGTTGCATGGCCTCGTTAGCCATTTCTCAGGGTTATTACCTAATTGGGTAGCTCTCGTGAGTTGTTACCGAACCCCCGCCCGTCCGACAGGGCGTGGGGGGAGAGAGAACCATGACGGACAAAATCGAACTTTCGAGGCGAAAAGTACTCGCTGGCCTCGGTACGATCGGCGTGGCGTCGGCCGGTGCCGGGCTGGGCACCAGCGCGTACTTCAGCGACGTTGAAACGTTTACGAACAACCGGCTGGTGGCCGGATCACTCGACCTCAAGGTGGACTGGGAGGAGCACTACTCCGACTGGTCGACGGACGAGGAAGAGGCAGTCAGCGACATCGTGATGACCAAGGGCGATAAAACGGCCGTCCCCGACGGCTACATCGGCCTACCGTACCCCGAAGCACCCCTGATTGCTATTCCCGCCGAAGATCAGGACCCCTTCATGGCGGCGACGGCACTCGAGGCGTTCCCAGACCCCGACGACGATGGACTCCAGGGCGTCGTCGAAGGGGAGTTCGAATACGATCCCTGTGATATGGGTGCGGACACGCCCGAAGACCTCGACCCGTCCGCGGAGGGGGCGCTCCGGACGCTCAACCAGGACACCTACGACATGGAAATGGAAGAGCCGAAACCGCTGGTGTACCTCGAGGACGTGAAACCGGGCGACTTCGGTGAAGTCACGTTCAGTTTCCACCTGTGTGACAACCCGGGCTACGTCTGGATGAACGCCGCCAACGTCGAGTGGGCCGAGAACGGTTACACCGAACCCGAACTCAAGGACCCCGACGAGGACGGGCCGGAAGGGGACAGCGTCGAACTGATGGACGCCGTCCAGACGCTCTGGTGGTACGACACCGACGGCGACAACGTCTACGACCCCGGTGCAGGACAGGCGGTCTGTGCCCACCTCGTACTGGACTCCTCGGGCTCGATGACGGCGACGGACGGCGACGGCGTCACTCGCCAGGACGAGATGAAGACCGGCGCGAAGCAACTCGCGCAGGCCATCCTCGGTGGGAACGCGGCCAACACCGTGGGCGTCACGGAGTTCGACAGCGACGCGAACACGGTGACTGGCCAGACCTCGGACCTCACGGCCGTCGAAAATGCGATCGACAGCATCGACGCCAGTGGCCAGACGGCCATCGACACGGGTATCGAGGAAGGCGACGCGGCGCTGGGCGAATGCTCTGAAGACACCCGCCACGTGATGATCGTGGTCACGGACGGTGAGAACAACGCCGGGACTAGCCCGGTCCAGACGGCCTCGGACGACGCCATCGCCAGCAACACCGACGAGATCTTCGCCGTCGGGACTGGCGGGGCCAACCAGGCCACGCTCGAGGCCATCGCGAACCCGGACGACGACGCTCACATCGAGCTGACCTCGGACCTCACCCAGGCCATCGCCAACCTCTCGGAGGTCCTCCTGGGCGAGGAAGTCATCTTCCAGGGTTCGCTGGCAGACTCGCTCGACGCGCTGACCACGGACCAAGGCATTCCGCTGGACGGCAACCGCCAGACCGCCTACGACGAGGTCGCTGCCATCGGCGACGAGGCCAACTCCGAGTACGGCGTGCGCGAGTGTTTCAACGCGTCCGATACTGCCTACATCGGCTTCGCGTGGTGGCTGCCGGTCGATCACGCCAACGAGATCCAGACCGACAGCGTGCAGTTCGACATCGGCTTCTACGCCGAACAGTGCCGCCACAATGACGGTGCCGGCATGGAGCCAGAGTCGGCTGACTGATCGACGACCACGTCGCTCCCGCACCCTGACTCACGCTGGCGCGCGATAGCCGTCCTCGGACGGCCGATCGTCGGCGGTTCGACTCCGCCGGTGGGTCCTTTCCCCACGGGGGGCGCGAACCATGAAAAACGACGGATTCAAACTGTCACGACGGAAAATCCTGGCCGGACTGGGGGCGATCGGCGTCGGTTCGGTCGGGGCGGGGCTGGGAACCACTGCGTACTTCAGCGACCGCGAAACGTTCACGAACAACAGACTCGTCGCGGGGGAACTCGACCTGCAGGTCGACTGGGAGGAACACTACTCCGACTGGTCGCCCGACGAGAACGACGACAGACTCGACGACTTCGGCGGCGACGAGTTCGACGAAGACCTCGACGGCGACGGCGTCGACGACTTCGACGTGGCGATGACCAAGGGGGACACTGAGAACGTTCCCGAGGGGTACGTCGGGTTCCCCACCTTCGACGAACCGATGGTGGCGGTCCCGGACACCGCCGTGGACGACTTCCTTGACAATACTGCCATCGAGGCGTTCCCGGACGAGGACGGCGACGGCATCCAGGACCTGATCCTGACGCGCGACCAGATTTCGTCGCAGAACCCGACGCTGTCACCGGAGGAGGTCGAACAGGCGTTCCACGACCAGTTCGCGGACGTCCCGGACGACCTCGAACGGCCGGTGATCGAACTCGAAGACGTCAAACCGGGCGACTTCGGCGAGGTCACCTTCAGCACGCACCTCCACAACAACCCCGGATACCTCTGGCTCACCGGACAGCTCCTCGATGCGAGCGAGAACGGTCACACCGAGCCCGAGCGCAAGGACGAGGATGAAAAGGAGGACGTCGTCGAACTCCTCGACGCCATCCAGGTGGCGGTCTGGTACGACGACGGCGACAACGTCCGTGAACCGGAGGAGATGATCCACTCGCCACACGACATAACTGAGGGAGATAGCATCACGATCGACGCGGAGGAGTCCCTGATCGCGAGAGGGAGCCTTCGAGAGGTCCTGGCCACGTTGTCCGAGGATCCGGGCATCCCGCTCGACGCCGATCCACGGAACGAGGACCGGGATTGCTACCCGAACTCGACGACGTATTACTTCGGGTTCGCCTGGTGGCTGCCGGTCGACCACGCCAACGAGATCCAGACGGACTCGGTCACGTTCGACCTGGGCTTCTACACCGAGCAGTGCCGCCACAACGACGGCACGGGGATGGTCGAACCGATCGACCTCAGCACCGGAACGGCCGACTGGCAGGTCACGCCCCCCGAGGGCGACACGCAACCGGCCGTCGTCACCGACCCACATCCGGCGTGGGATACGGCTCCGTGTGCGTCGTGGGTCGATCCGTACGGAAACGATCCGGTGGACTCTGACCCGCCCGGCGAGTACGTCTACGAGGTCGACTTCGACGTGGAAGGATCGTCGCTGGTCGACACGCTGGTGATCGACACGTACGGCTCCGACAACCCCATCGAGTTCTACCTCGACGGGACGAAAATCGGCGGATCGGGTGGAGAGAGCGCCTTCTCGCCACTCAGGACGGACGTCGATCCAATTCCGCATCTCGAGCCTGGAACGCACACGCTGCAGGCCGTCGTCACGAACAATCCCGGTGGCGGGGGCAACCCGACGGGGCTCCTGGTCTGTGGACACGTGGAGTGACGAGCGAATCGACCCACAGGGGTAACGCGGCGGTTCGACTCCGCCGGTGGGTCTTCCCCAAGGGGGGAACCGGAATCATGAGTAATGGAAAAATCGATCTGACGCGACGGAAGGTCCTCGCCGGACTCGGAGCCATCGGCGCGGCTTCCGCAGGGGTGGGCATGGGGACCAGCGCATATTTCAGCGACGTAGAAACGTTCACGAACAACAAACTCGTCGCTGGCGAACTCGACCTCAAGGTGGACTGGGAGGAGCACTACTCCGACTGGTCCGACGACGAGGCGGACGGGATCGAGACCGTCAGCATGGAACCGGAAGACGGTCTCGTCGGGTTCCCATCGACCACAGAGAACAAGTCGGTCTACGTCAGCGACCCACAGCAGTTCCTCGAAAACACGGCCATCGAGTCGTTCCCGGACGTGGTGAACACGGAGGATCCGGGAAGCATCAGCGCCGAGGATTACGACGGACTGCAGGTCCCGATCGACGACGCTATCTGTGACTTCCCGGCCGACCTCGATGGCGTCTTGAGTCACCCGTTCCGGACCGGAGCGAACGTCACCGGCGGCGTCGAAATCGACGGCCAGACGACCGCTGCTGGCGATCCACTGATCAACATCCAGGACGTGAAACCGGGCGACTTCGGCGAAGTCACGTTCAGCTTCCACGTCTGTGGCAACCCCGGATACGTCTGGTTGACGGGTCAGCTGGTCGATGCAAGCGAAAACGGGTTGACCGAACCGGAGCGGAAAGATCCCGACGAGGGCGAGGGCGTCGAACTCCTCGACGAGATCAGGGCTGCCTTCTGGTACGACACCGGAGAGGACGGCGTCTACGGCGCTGACCTCGAGGACAAGGACGACGGCGAGGGCGACAACATCTTCGGGACGGGCGAGACGCTCATCCCGCTGACGGGATCGCTTCGAAGCGTTCTGAATGCGCTCGAACAGAACATGTTCCCGCTGGACGCCGAGCCGGTTTCACAGGTCAACGGGACAACGCCAACCCAAAACGGGAACACGTACCCGACGGTTTCGGGGACGGTCCAGGAAGGGGACGAGTACGTCAGAGAAATCATCGTCACGACCGAGGACGACCGCTTCGAAGACGGTCCTGCCGGTGGAACGCCCAGGAACTATCAATGTCCGGATTACGAGTCGAACCTCGAATACTTCGAGAGCGGCGACATCGTTGGATCGGAAATCCTCAACCCCGACAACGCGGCGATCCAGGAAGGAACGAGCTACTCCGGGTGTACAACGATTACGGTCGATGACTATCCCAATGACGGGACGGGGGACATCACGCTCTCCTCGAGCGGGCCCGTGCTGATCGTCAGTGTCAAGGGTGGCAATTCCGGCGAGCAGGTCTACGTGTTTACCGAACCCGTCATTCTCGACGGGGCCACCTTCACCACCCCCGGCGATCACAATATCAGCAATATCGACGTCTGCTGTCCGACCAACGGCGACGACGACAATGGGGAACTCCCGCCGCTGGAAGACGGCCGTCAGTGTTTCCCGAACTCGACCACGGCCTACGTCGGGTTCGAGTGGTGGCTCCCAATCGACCACGGCAACGAGGTCCAGACTGACAGCGTGAGCTTCGACCTGGGCTTCTACACTGAGCAGTGCCGCCACAACGACGGCTCGGGGATGGAACCCGAGGAACAGACTAACGGCTGAGCGACGACCGTCGTCGCTCTCGACGCGAAACGGCCCACGGCAGGTGCAGGGCGATCGTCCGGGTGGGGCGATCGCTCGGAACGGCGGTTCGAGTCCGCCAGTGGGTCCTCACCGCCTACCGGGCGGGGGACGATCATGACCGAACGCAAACCCGAACTCAACCTCTCACGACGGAAGCTCCTGGCGGGGATGGGAGCGATCGGCGTGGCCTCTGCGGGCGCTGGCCTCGGAACGACTGCCTACTTCAGCGACACGGAGGCGTTCACGAACAACGGACTGACAGCCGGACAGCTGGACGCGAAGGCCAAGTGGCAGGTCAAGTACTACGGAGCGAGCGAGGAACTCGAGACCCACGTGGAATCGACGTCGGAGGACGCGACCGACCTCGCCTGTGACGCCGACTTCGATCGCCCACAGATCGATCTGCAGGACGTCAAGCCCGGTGACAGCGTCCTCGTCAGGTTCGACCTGCTGTCCTGTACGAACCCGGGCTATCTCTGGATGAACGGGGGCGTCACGGCGAACAACGAGGGCGAGGGGATGACCGAACCCGAGATGAAGGACCCCGACGAACCCGGGCCCGCGAGCCCGCTGGGCGAACTCGACCAAGTCATGCAAACCCAGATCTACGTCCGCCCCAGCTTTGGCGAGAGCGATTTCGCCTCTGTCGAGGAACTCGTCGGATACGGGGGCACGGCACAGGACGAGAACTCGACGCCCGTGTTCCCCGTGGGTGGCGTGACGCTCGCCCAGGCGATGAGCACCCTCTCGATGGGACTGGGACTCCCGCTTTCGGGCGACGTGGAGTCGACGGGGAACCGGAATTGTTTCGCCGGGTCCACGACACAATCGGTCAGCGCCCACCAGATCGCGATGGAGATCGCGATGCCCGTCGATCACGGCAACGAGGCCCAGGGCGACGTGTTCTCGATGGACGTCGGCTTCTACGGCGAGCAGTGCCGCCACAACGACGGGACGGGAATGCCAGCAGAAGGGGCCACGCCCGCCATCGAGGCGGCCGACTCGACGGCCGGGGCCACCACGACCCACGGCATCCGGATCCCCACCGCCGCCATCGAAGGCTTCTCCAGCGGCCCCCTCGACAGCGTGACTATCACGTACCCGCCCGGTGAGGGGTTCGACGTGACGGCCGTCAGTTCGGCGGACGGCGTCCTCGAGAAGGCCGGTGGCGGAACGGTCTCCCTGACGCCGACCGTGAACCCTCTCGATTCGAACACCCTGGAACTGGACTACGACGGGTCGGCCACCCTCGAGGCGGGTGACGCCATCGTCGCCCTCGTCGATACCGTGACGAATGCGAGCAGCCCGGGCACCTATGCGGTGGATTTCGCCGTGAACGGCGGGCCCGCAGGAACTGCCGACCTGGAGATTACCTGATCGTCTCGAACTCCCCGCCGAATCGATCGCTGGTTCTGCATCGGCGGATCGTCCCGAGAAAACAGCGTTCGCGTGGCTATTGGCGCGAAACCACGGCACCAAGGAGGATGGCCACCAGGAGGAACACCCCGCCACCGAGGAGTGGACTCGTGACGATCCGATCGATCGACTGGCCCACGAGGGTGCGGGTTCCCCGCGATCCGGGCCGGTCGACGGCCTCGTCGGGGTTCCCATCGCCATCCCCGTCCGTCGAGGCTCCGTCCCCGTCGGTGCTGTCCACGGATTCGACGGTGACGTCGCCGACAACGGTCTCGCCCAGGCGAACTTCGTACTCCCCTGGGTTCTCGAACGCGTGCTCGAACGTGACCGTCCCGGTGGCGTCGGCCGCGACCTCAATCGACTCGGCGGCCACCGCCTCGTCGTCCACGACGAGAATGGCCCGGTAGGTCCCCGGGGCGTCGCCATCGTTCCGGACCGTCGCGCTGATGGTCACGTTCTCGCCGGCCGAGACTGTCCCGGTCGCCAGGCTGGAATCGACCAGTTCGAAAGCGGGTTCGAGCGCTGGGCTGGATTCTTCGGCCGGCGTCTCGACCCCGATGGCGAACGGCGAGAACGACGTGACAGTCGCGACGTAGGACTCGTTCGCCGGATCGTAGGACGTCGGCAGCGCCTCCCATCGGGTTCCGTCGTAGTGATACAGCGACAGGTTCGACGGTGCGGTCCCGTCCGGGAGCGCGGAATCGCCGACGCTAAATCGCACGTCGACCGCGAGCGAGGCGTTCGTCGAGAGGTTCGTCGGCGCCATCGAGAAGTACGATAGCGCATGCGCGTCGTCGAGTTCGGGGGCACCCTCGACGGGCGTGCTGGAGAGGTGGGAGACGCCAACGTCGAATCGGGAGTCGCCGCCCTCCGACTCGATGCCGAGTTGGTTCACGGCGATCCCGTCCTGCTGTAGCGATTCGTTCAGCCGGACCCGAACCTGCTCGCCGTCGCCGGCATTGTGCACTTCGAGCGTGAGGCCGTTCGCACTCGGCGTACTGGCAACGGCGGGCGTCTCCTCCGCAGTCTTTTCGTCGACGTTGTCGGAGGCCTGGTCGCCATCGTTGCTGTCGTCCGAACTGTTGTCGGTGCCGCTGTCGTCGGCACCCGATCCACTGTTGGAACCGTCCGAACCACCTGCACCGCCGGAGTCCCCGCCACTCCCGCCATCGGAACCGCCAGCGCCCCCGCCGCCGGAACCGCCACCGGCATCGTCATCACCGTCGCCGCCGGACCCGTCGTTCGATTCGGATTCGACCGAAACCGTGACCGTCGTGGTGTCGGCGTTGCCCGCCGCGTCGGTCACCGTGAGCGTCACCGTGTAGTCACCCGGCTCCTGGTAAGTGTGGGTGACTGCCTTCCCGGTGGCCGTCGTCCCGTCATCGAAGGTCCATTCGTACGATTCGACCTCTCCGTTGTCCGTCGTCGGGGACGCGTCGAACGTGATCGAGGCTCCCGGGCGAGCGGTCGAGGGACTGGTTTTCGCGCTCGCGGACGGCGGCCGGTTACCGACGACGTTGATTTTGACGCTCGCGGTGTCCGTCT
>DATFIX010000160.1:0-3641 GCA_035269625.1 Natrialbaceae archaeon | reverse complement strand
TGTGGAAGTCGTAGTCCCCGCGCGCGCCGACGGGGACGTCCCGCTCGACGAGTTCGTCGCGGGATTTCTTGGCCGCCTGGACGGTGTCCTGGCGCGAGGAGACGAACACTAGCGCCTGCCCGTCGTCCTCGATGTGCGGTTCGGCGAGGTCGAGTGCGCGGTACAGGCGGCGGTACTTGTCCGCGAATGAATTTTCGCCGTGGGTGTAGGTCCGGACCCCGGCGTTGAGGTCCACGGGCCGGTAGTCGTCGCCGAACTGGAAGGTGCACTCCTCGGGGGCGTCCAGCCACGCCGCCACGTCCTCGACGTTGGGCATGGTCGCCGAGAGCGCGATAATGCGGGGGTCGGTCAGCCGGCGGAGTCGCGAGATGGTCACCTCCAGGACGGCCCCTCTGCGGTCCGAGTCCAGCAGGTGAACCTCGTCGATGACGCAGACGTCCACGTCCTCGATGAACGAGTAGCGTCGGGTATCGTGCTTTCGCGTGGCCGAGTCGACCTTCTCGGGGGTCATCACGAGGATGTCGGCGTGGGCCGCCCGGCGGGGATTCAGATCGCGCTCGCCGGTGACCACGTACACCGAGTAGCCCAGGTCCTCGAAGCGCTCCCACTCGCGTTCCTTCTCGTTGGTCAGCGCGCGCAACGGCGCGACGAACAGCGCGGTGCCGCGCGCGCGCAACGTCTCGCAGATGGCGACCTCCGCGAGCGCGGTCTTCCCGCTCGCGGTCGGCGCGCTCGCGACCACGTTCTCGTCGGACTCCAGTAGCGCCGGGAGGGCCTCGCGCTGCATCCGGTTGAACGACTCGAAGGGAAACGCGTCGGCGAATTCGGGGAGGACGTCCTCGACGGCGAGTTCGGTCTCTCCCTGGGTATCGACTCGACCTGCCACGGGCGAGAGACAGGGTGGCGGCGTCAAAGGCGTTTCCATGATCGGACGGTGGCTGCCGAGGAGGGAGGAACGCCGTCCGAAAATCCGTCGGCTGGAACGGAACGAATTATCGGTCGTCGGGTCGCGGGGCGTTCTCGTACTTGACCATCTTCTCGGGCTTGTCGGAGATGGTCTCGTAGATCCGCTGGAGCGTTTCCTCGGCCGCGAGGAGGTTGTGTTCGTCGAGGAACTTCCGGCCCTCCTCGGTGAGACCGTAGAACTTCCAGGGGTAGCCCTGGCGGCGT
This sequence comes from Natrialbaceae archaeon, assembly GCA_035269625.1. Classification (GTDB taxonomy): domain Archaea; phylum Halobacteriota; class Halobacteria; order Halobacteriales; family Natrialbaceae; genus DATFIX01. The sequence goes on along the minus strand of DATFIX010000160.1, from coordinate 2,471 downwards.
TCGTCCTGGGAAAGCGCGACTTCCTCGACGATGCCCGCGTCGATCAGTTTCTGGACGTGCTTGTAGACGGTAGCGTCGCTGACGCTCGGGTTGAGTTCCTCCAGTTCGTACATCGAGGGCAGTCCCTCGGGGTGCTGGAGGACGTCGTTGACGAGCGCGAATCGCGTCTTCTGGGTGACGAAGTGGATCAGTTCGCGAGGCTCCGTCCCGTCGGCGACGCCCGGGTCGGTACTCATACGCGTCTCTACGCGACGACATTACGAGTAGTTTATTCTGGAGTAAACTACTCTATAGTAATTTACTTGCCGAAAATACCGTCCGGATCTCGACAAACCCGGCCCGACGTTCGACCGCCGTCAGTCGGCGGCCGCGTCGCTCGTCGCCTCCTTGGCGGCCTGCCTGAACATGCCCTGGCTGGTCGAGTACCAGTAGTAGATCCCGCCACCGACCGCGGCGGCGATGTTCGAGAGGGTCACCGCCCAGAAGACGGCCTCCACACCGAATCCCAGCAGGAAGACGCCCCCGGCAGCGATCGGCAGGCGAACGGCCCAGTACTGCAGCATCGACATGACCATGCTGGTGCGCGTCCGGCGAGCACCGTTGAAGCCCCCACGGATGAGGTAACTGGCCCCGATGGCCCAGTACCCGACCGCGAGAATCTTCAGGTACAGCACGGTCAACTCCAGGGCCTCCGGCCCGATGTCCGGGACGAACAGTTCGGTGAGGGGGACGGGGATCAGCCACTGGATCCCGCCGATGATGGTGAGGACGCCACCCGCCATGGCGACGCCGACCCAGGTCGTCCGCCTGGCGCGATCGGACTGGTCGGCACCGAGGTTCTGGCCGACGATGCTCGTCGCGGCCTGCTGGAGCCCCGTCGCCGGGATGAACGAGATGCTCGCGACGCGGGCACCGATCATGTACGCCGCCAGCGCGGGACCCCCGCCGGCCGTGGCGACGATCCAGACGATCACCACGCGGACGACGTCCTGGGCGAGACGCTGGCCGGTCGTGGGCAGGCCGACGTCGAGCAGTTCGTAGAACTCGCGCAGCGAGAAGTCGATCGCGTCCCGGGTGAGATTGAACGTGTCGCGGAACCCCAGCACCATCGCCGTCGCGAACACCGCCCCCGTCCCGTAGCCGATGACCGTCGCGAGGGCCGCACCCTCGATGCCCAGTGCCGGGAACGGCCCGATCCCGAAGATGAGGAACGGATCGAGGCCGATGTTGACGACCACCGCGATGACGTTGAGGTACAGGGCCGCCCGGGAGTCACCCCACCCGAGGAACCCGCCCTCGATGGTGTCGCTCAGTCCGACGAATGGGAAACACAGGGCGTACGTCCCCAGGTAGATCGTCGCGAGTCGCGCGACGTTGCCCGAAGCGTTGAGCAGGTCGACGATGCGACCGGGGACCAGAATCGTCAACCCGGCGATGATCGTGCCGAACCCGACCCCCAGTGCGATCCCGTGGATCGCGATGCGACGCGCCCCCGTGACGTCGTCGCTGCCCGTTCGCTGAGAGACGATGACCTGGGTGCCGATCGTCGGTCCCAGGACGCCGGCCGCCATCAGGAGCGCAGTGACCGGGTAAGTGAGACCGACGGCGCTGACCGCGTCCTGGCTGATGCGTCCCACCCAGAAGGTGTCGACGACCATCTGGGCGACCTGCACCAGGTTCTGGACAACCAGCGGCGCGGCGAGCAAGACGAGGACGCGCGGGAGGGAATCCGAGGTGATCTCGTCGCTCGAAACGTCGAGCATAGCTTGTGGATGGAAAGGCCTGGAATAAAACGTTACTGGTGATTATCAGTGATAATAGTAACGGGCGACGACCAGCGCTCGTTCGACGCCCCCGTCCGACGGGACGCTTCCGCTACGAAGCGAGTCCGTCTTCGGTGTGAGACAGTCAACAGCGCCACCCTCGAAACTCGAAACCGACGAGATAATCGGCAAAACGAACCCGTTTTGTAACGGAATCCTCGGTTTGGCGGTCGATTTGCACACCAGATCCGGCGAATGCGGTACGATAATAAATCTCACGCGAAAGCCATATTACGCGACGGTCAAAGGGAGGAACATGTCGAGGTGGGTTCGACCGTGAGCACGCTCGCGCACGATCCCGGCGAGAAGGTACAGATACTCGATGAATCGGGGAACGTCCGTGACGGTGCCACGGTCCCCGATCTGAGCGACGACCGGTTGCTGGCGATGTACAAGCACATGAAGCTAGCCCGTCGCTTCGACGAACGGGCGGTCAGCCTCCAGCGCCAGGGGCGGATGGGGACGTACCCACCGCTCTCCGGCCAGGAGGGTGCCCAGATCGGGAGCGCTTACGCCCTCGAGGACGACGACTGGCTCTTCCCGAGCTACCGCGAACACGGGGCGGCCCTGGTTCGCGGTATGACCCTGGAGAAGACGCTCCTGTACTGGATGGGCCACGAACAGGGCAACCGGGTCGAGGACGCGAAC
>DATFIX010000159.1:0-5662 GCA_035269625.1 Natrialbaceae archaeon | reverse complement strand
ACGAAGCGCGTCGTCCTGTTCGACACGCTGATCGAGTCCATGGAGACTCCCGAGATCCAGGCCGTCCTCGCCCACGAACTGGCCCACTGGAAGAAGGGCCACGTCTGGAAGCGGATCGGGAGCACGATCGCACAGGCCGCCGTCGTCCTGTTCGTCCTGCAGGTGCTCGTCGAACCCGGGTTCGTCGTGGACACCGCCTGGCTGTACGACATGTTCGGCGTCGCCCAGACGCCCTACGCCGGACTGGTCCTGGCCACGTTCTGGGTGCAACCGATCTATCGGCTCACGGCCCCGATCCGGCTGAAACTCTCGCTCGCCCACGAGCGCGAGGCCGACGCCTTCGCGGCGGAGGTCATGGGTGACCCCGAACCCCAGGCGTCGGCGCTGGCGAAACTGGCCGACGAGAATTTGGCCAACCCCTTCCCCCATCCCTGGTACGAGGCGTTCCACTACGACCACCCGCCGATTCCCGAGCGCATTCGCACGCTTCGAGAGGCGGCCGATGGAGACGAACGAGGCACCGACGACGTGGCTACTGCGGGGACGTAGCCTCTTCGACAACTCGAAAACGAGGAGCTACTCCGCCTCGTAGCCGGCCAGTTCGACCTTCTGGATCAGGACGTCCCGTTCGGCCTCGCCCTCGATGACGGCCACGTTCTCGTAGCGGTCGGCGTCGGCGCTTTCCACGCCGTCGACCATGTTCAGGGCGTGTTCGACGACTTCCTCGCATCCCTCGCACGTCATGCCTTTGACCGTCAGTTCGATCGTCATACCCGACGGTTCGACGTGGGCGCTTAGAATCCTTGCGATCCATGCCGAAGAGTGACGTGCGGGGACGGGTCGAGAAACAGAGGTGGCCGGGATTACCGCCGAAGCACGCCGAGCAACTCGTAGTCGTGATCGGGCGTGTAGCTCCGGAACAGCAGACTGTTGGTCAGCACCGACACGCTGGAGGAGGCCATCGCCGCGGCCGCCAGCACCGGCTGGAGCAGGCCGAGCGAGGCCAGCGGGATCATCACCGTGTTGTACCCGAGCGCCCAGAAGAGGTTCTGCTTGATCTTCTGGAGGGTGGCGTCGGAGATACGGATGGCCTTCACGACGTCGAGCGGGTCGTCGCGCATCAGCGTCACGTCCGCCGCCTCGATGGCGACGTCGGTCCCGGACCCGATGGCCGTCCCGACGTACGCGACCGCCAGCGCCGGCGCGTCGTTGACGCCGTCGCCGACCATCATCGCCTTCCGCCCACCAGCCTGGATCTCTTCGACGGCGTCGGACTTGTCCTCGGGTAGCACCTCGGCGTGGACGTTCTCGGGGTCGATGCCGACCGCTTCCGCGACCGCCTTCGCGGTGCGCTCGTTGTCGCCCGTGATCATCGTCACGTCCACGCCGCGCTCCTGGAGGGCCGCGACGGCGTCCTTCGCCGAATCCTTGACTGCGTCGGCGTTGGCGATCACGCCGGCGAGGTCGCCGTCGACGGCCACGAGCATCGCCGTCTTGCCCTCGCGCTCCAGTCGTTCCATCGTCTCCTCGGCCCGGGAGGGATCGACGTCGTGGTCCCGCAGCAGTTTCCGGTTGCCGACCAGGACCTCGCGGCCCTCGACGGTCGCCCGCACGCCGTGTCCGGGAACGTTCTCGAACTCGTCGGGGTCGGACACATCGATCCCTCGCTCGCGGGCCCCGTCGACGATGGCCTCGGCGAGGGGGTGCTCGCTCCCGCTCTCGGCGCTCGCGGCGAAGTGGAGCAGGGCGTCTGCGTCGAGGCGCTCCTCTGCGACGAGCGTTTCCTCGCCGCCGTCGGGAGCTGGGTCCCCCTCCTCGGCCAGTTCGCCGCCGTCGGCCGCGACGGCGTCGATCGGTTCCACGTCAGTCAGTTCCATCCGGCCCTCGGTGAGCGTCCCGGTCTTGTCGAACACGACCGTGTCGACGTCCCGGACGCGCTCCAGGATGTCGCCGCCCTTGAACAGGACGCCGTTCTGGGCACCGATGGTCGTCCCGACCATCGTCGCGGCGGGCGTCGCCAGCCCCAGCGCGCAGGGGCAGGCGATGAGGACCGCGCTGGCGAAGACGACGACGGCGAACTCGAACACCGAAATCGTTCCACCCGCGACTTCCGGACCGCCCGCGACGAGACCCCACACCGGGAGCGCGTCGACGAACCCGGCGAGTGCCCCGGGGAACAGCGCCCAGACGCCGGCCCAGAACAGCGCGTTCACGATGACCGCCGGGACGAAGTAGGCGCTGATCCGGTCGGCCACGTTCTGGATCTCGGGCTGGCGGGACTGGGCCTCCTTGACCGTCTGGACGATCTGCTGGAGGGCCGTGTCCTTGCCGACCTTCGTCGCCTTGACCGTCAGGACGCCGTTCTCGTTGATGGTCGAGCCGACGACCTCGTCGTCCGGTTCCTTCTCGACGGGGACGGACTCGCCGGTCACCATCGACTCGTCGACCGCGCTCTGGCCGTCGATGACGACCCCGTCGGTCGGGACCTTCTCGCCCGGCCGGACCTTCATCAGGTCGCCGACGGCGACGTCCTCGATCGGGACCTCGCGCTCGGTGCCGTCCGGGCCGATGAGGGTGGCGGTGTCGGCCTCCATCTCCAGCAGTTTCCGGAGCGCCTCGCTGGCCTGGCCTTTCGACCGCGCTTCGAGGTAGTTCCCGAGCGTGATGAACACGAGGATCAGGGCCGCCGTGTCGAAGTACAGCCCCTCGCTCGCGAGCAGGCCGAGTAGGACCAGCAGCGAGTAGAAGTACGCCGTGGACGACCCCAGCGCGATGAGCACGTCCATGTTCGCCGTCCGGTTCCTGACGATGGCCGTGTAGGAGTTCCGGTAGAACTCCCGACCCAGGAAGTACTGGACGGGCGTCGCGAGCGCGAACTCCACCCATCCGAGTTTCACGCCGAAGACCGTCTCCGGGACGACGGTCCCGCCGAGCAGGAACTTGTCGGCGATGAAAAACAGCATCGGGGCCGACAGGATCGCCCCGAAGAGCGTCAGGCGGAGCTGTTTGCGGATCTCCTCCTTCCTGGCGGCGTCGCGCTTCGCTTCGACGTCGTCGTCCTCACCGTCATCACCACCGTCGTCGCGGACGGGGGTGTAGCCAGCCGACTCGATGGCGTCGTACAGGTCCGAGCGAGAGACTTCCCCGGAGACGTACCGGACCTGCGCCTCGTCGGTCGCGAAGTTCACCTCGGCGTCGACCACGCCGGGCGTCCCCTTGAGGGCGTCCCCGACCGCCTCGGAACAGTTCGCACACGACATGTCCGTGACGGCGATGGTGATGGTCTCGCTCCGGGGCTCGTAGCCCGAATCCGCGATGGCCTCGAAGATCTGGGCCAGGCCGATCCGGTCGGGATCGTATGTCACCGACGCGTCGTCGGTCGCGTAGTTTACACTCGCCTCCTCGACGCCGTCGAGCGATCGTACCGCCTCGCTCACTGTCGACGAGCAATTCGCGCAACTCATCCCGCCGACGTCGAACCGTACCGTCCGTGTCATTGTGGTCACTTAGGCAAGCCTAAGGGTGGGACCTTCATTGCGGTTGTGCTTAACTAACCAAAGCCGACAGCGGTTCGAAACTCAGAAAATTAAGTCAGCAACCCAAACCTGGCCTGGAAGTGAATCAATCGGCAGAGTCGGCCAACTGCCGATACTGCTCTTCGAAGTTGGCCCGACAGGACTCACAGCAGAAGTGGTACAGTTCGTCGTCGATGCGGGCCGACACGCCCTCGCTGGTCACCCGGTTGCCACACTCGTCGCAGGTCAGCGCCAGACTGGCGTCGCTGATGTGTGGGCTCCAGATGCTGTCGGTGATCAGTCGGACGTCGTACTCGGTAACCTCGTCCATGTCGAGGGCGCCGTTGAGCAGCGGTTCGATGTCGACGTCCTCCAGCACGGCCTTCACGATGACGTGCGAATCGGCCGTCACGAAGACGTGTTCGACCGATTCCAGCGTCGCGAGGCGCTTTTTCACTTCGCCGTTGGCCCCAGGCTTCAGCGTCAGATCGATGAGTACCGTGACGCCGTCGTCGAGCAGCGAGCGATCCACGTCGAGGGTGAACCGGCGGATCACGCCCAGTTCCTGGAGGCGTTCGATCCGGTCGGAAACCGTCGGCGGAGACACGGCGACCTTGTCCGCGATTTCACTGTAGGGGCGGCGTCCGTCCTCGATCAGGAGGCGGAGGATGTTGAGGTCAGTCTCGTCTAGATCGCGCATGTTGATTATTTTGAGTACCGCGGTTTAAAACAACTTTCGACATTCTGCTCCTTAAAGGAATTGATAGGAATTACCGACAGCAAAGGCCACGATCGGCCGCCGTTCACCCGGCCGGTCACTGCTCTTCATCTCCTCGGGCCATCGTGTGAAATTCCTCGTTCGGCCGCATGTCCGCCAGTTGAGCCATCCGGTTCGAGAGGTTGAAGAAGGCCGCGACCGACCCGATATCCCAGATGGCCTTCGTCGAATAACCGACCTCCCGAAGACGCTCGAAGTCCGCCTCCCCCACCTCGGCCTGGCGTTCGGTGAGTTTCACGGCGAAATCCAGCATCCGCTTGCGCTTCTCGCTAATGTCGGCGTTGCGGTGGTTCGAGATCAACTGGTCGGCCAGGAGGGGGTCGGCGGCGTAAATCCGCAACAGGGCCCCGTGAGCGACGTTGCAGTAGTAACAGTCGTTGACCCCGCTGACCGTCACGACGATCATCTCGATCTCCTCGCGCTCGAGTGCGGTGTTCTCGACGAGCGCGTCGTGGTACTCGAAGAACGCCCGGAAGTGCGATGGCCGATAGGCGTAGGCCAGGAACACGTTGGGAATGAACCCGGCACGCTCCTCCTCTTCCCGAATGCGCTCCTGCAGGTCCTCCGGGAGGTCCTCGACGTCCGGTACCGGAAACCGCGTCATTGCGGGCATCTCGTCGGCCATGGCCGTGTCAACCGGCGGGATCGCCTTAATATCGAGGGTGGTTTCGGACCCGGGGCGGACGTCCCCCGTGACCCGCTTTACTCGGCGAGTTCGTCCGTCGTCGCCTCGAGAAAGTCCCCGGTGGCGGCCCCGTCCGCCGATCCGTTCCGGACGTGAAGGTCCCGCTGGGGGAACGGGATCTCGATATCGGCCGTCATGAGCGTCTTGTAGATTTCCCGGTTGAGGTTGTGCAGGGCGCGCTTGTGCTGGTTCGGGTTCTGGACCCAGCACAGCAGTTCGTACTCCAGGGCGGAGTCGCCGAAACTGCGGAACCGCATCCGGGGCGTCGGCGAGTCCAGGACGAGCGACTCGGCGACGGCCACGTCCACCATCAGCCCCTCGAACTCGTCGATGTCGGTGCCGTAGGCGACGCCGAGCGGGACGCGAATGCGCTTGCGGCGCTGGGGTGCCGACTCGTTGATGATCTTGGCGGCGTTGAGCACCGAGTTCGGGATCGTGACGAGCACCTCGTCGCGGGTCAGGAGCGTCGTCGACCGGATGCCGACACGGACGACGGTGCCGGCCTCGCCGTCATCGAGGACGACGAAATCGCCGATCTTGTAGGTGTCGTCGAAGTACAGCGCGAGGCCGCCGAAGAAATTGGCGACGGTGTCCTTGGCGGCGAACCCGACGGCGATGCCGGCGATCCCGGCCGCCCCGATCAGGGGCGTAACCTCGATGCCCCAGAGTTCGAGCAGGAAGAAC
>DATFIX010000158.1:0-4501 GCA_035269625.1 Natrialbaceae archaeon | reverse complement strand
CGAACGCATCGATCCGTTTCCCTGCGCCGACGAGTCCCGCCGGGTAGCCGACGATCCAGCAGGTGATGCCGGCGAAAAAGCCGATCAACAGCGCCGGACTGCCCGTCGTCACGACCAGCAGGCCCGCGAGCGAGTCGCCGACGTACGGTGCGTTCGCGAGGACGTCGAGGGTTCCCGGTTGGAGTAGCCCCACGCCGATGGTCAGCCAGAAGACGATCTGGTAGGGGTTGGTCAGCGCGAGGACGAACGCCTTGCGAAAGCCCTTCGACTCCTCGGGGGCGTCCTTGGCGTCCACGAACGCGCTCCGGGCGGCCGCGTCCCGGGCAGCGCCGTAGGCGAAATACAGCATCAGGACGCCCCCGACGCCCACCATCGCGGCCCGGAGCGTGGGCTCGCGATCCACGACGGCGACGGCACCGAACCACGCGAGCACGAAGAAGGCGACGTCGGCGGTCATCGCACCCAGTCCCGCCTCGAACCCGGCACGCCACCCTCGCACCACGCTTTCTTCGGCGATGACGGCGTTCATCGGGCCGGGCGGGGCCGCGAGCGCGATCCCGAAGACGGCACCCGAGACGGCGGAAACGAGGGCACTCGGCATCACCGAATCGTGGACGTCACGCGGGCAAAAGGCTGTCTCCTTCGGCAAGCACGCCGCGTCAGACCGGAAGGAGCGGGACGATCAGGGCCGAGAGTGCCGTGACGATCTCCTCCCAGATGGAGAACCCGGTGCCGATTGCCAGGAACGTGTCGAGACCGAAGAACGCGAACAGGCTCACGCCGAAGAGGTGCGCCTTCCGCATGTCGAACCGGTGGGAAAACCGGTGGAAGAACAGGGCGTTCGCGATGCTCACGGGAATGATCGCGAGCATCTCGCCGACCCAGATCGCGGGGGTCGCACCGTACTGGATCGCGAGGCCGATCGTCACCATCTGGGTCTTGTCCCCGAACTCGCCCGCGGCCATCATGGCGAAGATGGGCAGGAACGCGCCGAACCGGTCGGGCACCTGGCGGCCGAACACGGTGGGGTTGATGCCGTCCGACATGGCGAACGCACCGCCGTCGGTCGTCGCCTGGCCCTCGATCGTGGTATCTTCGTCCTTGCCAGGCATGGACTGGTACAGTAGGTAGGCAAAGAAGAGAAAGAGCACGCCCGTGATGCCGTCGAGAACGACCGGTGGCAACGCACCCTTGAGCGCGTTCCCCGCCAGGATTTCGAGGGCGGTCCACCCGGCGAAGGCCGATCCGGCCGCTGCCACGACGATGAAGGGACTGTACTTCGTCGAGAGGCCGGCGATGATGAACTGCACCTTCTCGCCGGGGAGCACGGTCAACTGGAGGACGAACGCGGCGACCAGGATCTCGAAGAATCCCGTCACGGCTCGGACACCTCCTCGGGTGCACCGTAGGCGTCATCACTCGCGACCGGGCGGACCCGGATCGTGTCGGCGATCCGGTCGGGGAGGTGCTCGGTCTCGTCGCCGATCCCCACCTCGATCATGCCGATCGGTGTGATCTCCTGAATCCGGATCACGGTCCCGGGTGCGATCCCGACCGACTGGAGGTACCGAAGTTCCTCGTCGTCGCGGTCCCGAACCCGGACGACCTCCACGGTTTCGCCGACCTCGGTTGCTGACAGGCACTGGGAGTCGTCACACTCGGGGGGCGCGAGGTCCTCGCCCGGAATGGGGTCGCCGTGGGGGTCCACGTCGGGGTCGTCCAGGACCGCCGCGACGCGGCGCTCGAACTCCTCGCTGATGTGGTGTTCGAGGACGTCCGCCTCGTCGTGGACCTCGCTCCAGTCGTAGTCGAGATGTTCGGTGAGATAGGACTCGAGCAGGCGGTGGTGGCGGAGTACTTCCAGCGCGACCGTTTCCCCTTCCTCGGTCAACTCGACCCCCTTGTACTTCTCGCGCTCGACGAACCCCCGATCGGCCAGCTTTTCGAGCATGCTGGTGGCCGTCGGCGGCGTCACCTCCAGGTAGTCGGCGACCTGCGAGGTCGAGACCGGGGGCCCGGACTCGTCCTGGAGTTCGTAGATCGCCTTGAGATAATCCTCCATGACGTCACTTAACATCGATACAATGAATTAGATGCATCTAATCCTTATATCTGTCGCGTCGAAAAGCGGCGGATCGTGCCGGTTTTTAATGAAAAATGGCCGGAGGCATATCGCTTCGACCACCCGGCACCGGACGCAGTGAACCCTAAGAAAGCCATACATTTTACTCGATGGACGTGTTCTAGAGCCCCACACCATGATACCGCTCCAACAGGATTACCTCGACCCGGAGGAATACGTGCCACCGGTTATCGATGCGATCACGACCGTCGTGCTCTTCGTCGTCGTCTTCGCGATCATCTATCTCCTCGGCAAGTACTTCGTGACCCGGGCCGTGCGGGCCGGCCTCGAACGGCGTGGATTCGAAGAAACGCTCGTTGGACTGGCCGTGAGCACGGCCACCGTCGTTACGGCCGTCGTGGCAGTCGCGCTTGCGGCGACCATCGCCGGGTTCGGGGTCGTCCTCGCCGCCTTCGCGACCCTGGCCGGTGCCCTCGCACTGGCCGTCGGGTTCGCCGCCCAGGACCTCATCGCCAACTTCGTCGCCGGCGTGTTCATCATCCAGGACGAACCGTTCGAGGTCGGCGACTGGATCGAGTGGGACGGCAACGCGGCCGTCGTCCGTGAGATCCAGCTCCGGGTGACGAAACTCGACACGTTCGACAACGAACTCGTCACGGTCCCCAATAGCGCCCTCGTCAACACGGCGGTGACCAACCCCGTTGCGAACGACACGCTGCGGCTATCCTACGACTTCGGCATCGGGTACGGCGACGACATCGAGCAGGCACGGACCGCGATCCTCGAGGAAGGGTCGAAAATCGAGGGCGTGCTCGAAGATCCAGAACCCGCAGCCCCGGTGACGGACCTGGGCGATTCCGCCGTCGTTCTCACGGGCCGGGTCTGGATCGACCCGAACGAGTACGGCGCTGCCGGGGTCCGAGCACAGTTCGTCGAAGCGGTCAAGCAGCGCCTCGACGAGGAGGGCATCGACTTCCCGTACCCCAACACGGAACTCTCCGGGGACGTCAGGGTCGAAAACGTCGGCGAAGGGGCGACGGCCGACGATTGAACGCAACCGTCACCGCGTCGCCGTCCAGACCATCTCCTGGTTCCAGGTCCCGAGGTCCTCGCCGTCGAACCCGCCCTGGACCGTCCACTCGGCGAACGGTGACGCGCGGAACAGGAGTTCGAACTCCCGTTTGGTAACCAGTTTGAGCCGGAACTCCGCCGAGTCCACCAGTTCCCCGTCGGCGTCGTAGTACTGCTGGTGTTCCCACACCACCTGGTCGACCTCGTCGATGATCTCCTGTTTCGACCGGACGGTGTAGCGCTCGCCGTCGCGTTCGAAGGTCTCGTCGGTCCACTCGCCGTAGGTCTCGCAGATGACCTCGAGGTTCGGAACGAAGCTGCTGATGACGAGTTCGCCGCCGGGCGCCAGCGCCTCGTGGAACCGGTCGAGAGCGGCGAGCTGGTCCTCGAGGTCGATCAGGTGGAGGAACGCCCGGAACGGAACGATCACGAGGTCGTACTCGCGGTCGGTCTCGAAGTCGGTCATGTCGGCCTGCCAGACGGTCGGGTCGAGGTCCGCATCGTCGGCCTTCTGCCGGAGCACGTCGAGCATGTTCTCCGAGATGTCGAACCCATCGGCGTCGATGCCCTCCCGGAGAAGGTGCAGGTAGACCCGGCCGGTCCCGACGGCGACCTCCAGCACCGGACCGTCAGCAGTCCGCGCCTGCTCCAGGTAGAAGTCCCGATCCCCGATGTTTCGATCCCGGTATTTCGCGTCGTAGAACGCCGCGATCGAGTCGAAGTAGTCGTGGGTCGACTCGTCGGCCATGGTTGGTCCTCGCGGGCCGCGAGAAAAGGCTTTCCGGCCCCCTGACACGCGGTCACGGATCCCGCGACCGGGTCGATCAGACCCCTTTGCTCATCAGGTGACTCCGCAAAACGTCGTCCTCCTTGATCCCGGTCCCGGTGTTCAGCAGGACGACGGTGTCGTCCGGGCCGAGTTCCCCCTCGTTGGAGAGTTTCCACGCGCCGGAGGCAGCCGCCGCGCAGGTCGCGCCCATTTCGAGTCCCTCGGTCTGGGCGACCGCGATGGCAGCGTCGAGGATGGCGTCGTCGTCGGTCGCGACGGCCCCGCCGTCGCTCTCGCGGATCGCGTCGAGGATCCAGGGGCTCGCACCGGGATCCGGCACCTCGATGCCGCCGAAGAGCGTGTCGGGGTGCTCCCAGGCCTCGTGGCGGTCTGCGCCGGACTCGTAGGCCTCGACGACCGGTGCACAGCCCTCGGACTGGGCCGCATACAGCGCCGGGAGGTCGTCTATGAGGCCGAGGTCCCGGAACTCCTTGGCCGCCTTGTGCATCCCGATCAGGCCGACGCCGCCGCCGGTCGGGTAGACGATGGCGTCCGGACTCTCCCAGTCCAGTTGCTCG
>DATFIX010000157.1:0-3277 GCA_035269625.1 Natrialbaceae archaeon | reverse complement strand
AACACCACCACGTCACGCCCGCCCCGGAAGAGGCCACGGACGAACCCGGACAGGCGATCCCGTTCCTCCTCGTAGGGGGTGATGATCAGGTCACAGTTGGTCTCGTCGGCGGCCTGACACACGGTTCCCACCCGGTCGCCTCGCCCGACTGCCACCACGACCTCCGTGGGGACGCCGATCTTGGTTTCCACCCGGCGAGCCGTGCGTTCGAGACGCATCGCCGATTCCGTGGCCACCTCCGCCTCTTCGGCTTCGAGGAGTTCCTCGATCGTCGATGGCTCCATCGTGGCGATCTCCTCCTCGGACATCCACTTGCCCTCGCCGAGGGCGCTCAATCGGTCGGCGGCGTCCTCCAGCAGCATCGACCGCTCGACGTCCGCCACCTCCTCGTCGTCGACCACGTCCAGCAGGACGACCTTGCCGGCCTCGTGGGCGGCGGCGACGCGCCCGGCGAACAGCGCGGTGCGTTCGGCCATCTCGCCGCGCATCGGGACCAGGACGTGGTCGTCGCCCTGGGCGGACTGGTAGAGAAAGCGAGCACGCTGCTCGTAGAAGCGCTCCCGCCAGACGGTGAACACCGTGGCGACGATACCGCTCGAAACCGCGATCCCGACGACGAACGCGAGTTCGTCGGCGTTGACGAGCAGGACCAAAAGCGCGGTCGAGAACGCCGACGGCACCTCGAGATCGAAGGTCCAGGTGATAAGGCCGGTCAGGAGAATGGCCAGCGCCGCGGCTCCGGCGTGGGCCTGGAACTCCGCCGGCGGGACGTGATACACGTAGACCGTCGTTACCTCCAGGGCGATCCAGCCACAGAGCCCGCCGGCAGTCATCCCGCCGACGAACTTCGTCGGCGACGAGTAGGGGCCTTCCGGGTCGGCAAAGAGCGTGTAGGTCCCTGACGCCAGCGGCGGGAACAGCAGGAACGAGATGACCTCGATCGAGTTCGAGAGGTAGGTGACGAAGCCGATGAGCAGGGGTACGAACACCAGGATCGAGAGATGCACGAGGTTGTTCGTGGCCTCGATCCAGTCGCGAAAGTCACGGATCTCCCGCCGTTCGATCCGGCGGACTCGCCCAGCGACCCCCCGATACCGGCGACGCAACTCCTCGATCACGTTTCGAACGTAATCGAAGCCGATGGATAACGATTTTTGTATAGGGACGGGCCAGTCGACTGCCCGACCGGACAACGCTCAAGACTCGTCAGCCCCGATTCGGGCTCGATGTCTCCGGATCCCCTCGAAGCCGCCGAGTCGTTCCTGCTCGCCGTCCGTCGCGAGGCGGATCCCTCCCCCTTCCGGGAGCGGCTCGCCGAGGTGGCGGAGAATCGCCTCGCCGAGGCGCTTTCGACTCGCGACTCGACGACGGCGTTCTGGCTCGACGTCTACAACGCGGTCGCCCAGCAGGCGCTCCGGGAGGACCCCTCGCTGTTCGAACCGCGGTTCGGGATCGTCCGACCGGTCTTTCGCCGCTCGCTGGTGAGGGTCGCGGGCCACGACCTCAGTCTCGACGACGTGGAACACGGCCTGCTCAGGGGATCGAAACTCGGGTGGGGACTGGGCTATCTCCCGCGGCCGCTCCCCGACGCCTTCGAACGCCGGTTTCGCGTCGAGTCCGTCGATCCCCGGATCCACTTCGCGCTGAACTGCGGGGCCGCGAGTTGTCCGCCGATCGCCGTCTACACCGCGGAGGCGGTGGACGCACAACTCGACCTGGCGACCGAGTCCTACCTCGAAACGGAGGCGAACTACGACCCCGGGTCGAACGTGGTCCGGGCCCCGCGACTCATGCTCTGGTACCGGGGCGACTTCGGGGGCCGGCGAGGAATTCGGGAATTTCTCCGGCGATACGACGTGATCCCGGAGGGCGCCAGCCCCCGCGTGCGCTATCGGTCCTACGACTGGTCGCTCGATCCGGGGCAGTTCAAAGAATCGAAGTTCTAGACAAACCGGGCTATTCAGAGCGACGTCGCCGCCTCGAGGCCAATCTCGATGGCGCGCTCGACGTTGTCCTGGGCCTTCTCGGGCAGTTCCTGGTCCTCGGTCTCGCCCTTCTGGGTGCCCTCGACCAGGTTGCCGTCGACCGTACAGATGGCGCCGGCGCCCAGGCCCTTCCGGCGGGCCAGGGTGAAGATAGCGGCCGCTTCCATCTCGACGGCCATGAGGCCGGCGGCCTCCCACTCGGCGACGTACTCGTCGGTCTCGGCGTAGAAGGCGTCGTCCGTCGCGATCGGACCGACGTGGACGTTGCCGCCGCCATTGCCCGCGGACTCGTGGGCCTCGGCCGCTTCGACCAGGCCCGTCAGCGTCTCGTAGTCCGGGACGGCGGGGAACTCGACGTCCTCGTAGCGCTTGGAGGTGCCCTCGTTTTTCGCCGCGCCGGTCGCCACGACCATGTCGCCGATCTCGATGCCGGACTGGAGCGCGCCGGTCGTCCCGACGCGGATGAACGTCTCGACGCCGACGCGGGCGAGTTCCTCGATGGCGACCGCGGCCGAGGGCGACCCGACGCCGGTCGAACAGATCGTGATCGGCGTGCCGTCGTAGACCGCGTTGACGACCTTGTACTCGCGGTTGTGGGTCAGTTCCTCGACGGACTCGCAGTGGGCGGCGATCCGATCGACGCGACCCGGGTCCCCCGGGACGAGCGCGACGTCGTTCAAATCGCCCGGTTCGACGAGCAGGTGGGGCTGTTTTGCCATGTGCCGGCGTTGGCGCGAGGGGTGGAAAAAGGCACGCGTTCCGGGTCGCGGGACGAGCAGGACGTCGGCAATCAGAACTGCCCGGCGAGGAACCGCTCGACCTCGTTGCGCGAGGGTGACGTCTTCGCCCCTTCGGTCCGGGCGGCGAGCGCACCGCAGGCGTTGGCGAACTCCAGGGCGCGTTCGTAGTCACCGCCTTCGCGCAGGACGGCGACGAACCCGGCGGCGAAGGCGTCCCCGGCCCCGGTCGTGTCGGTCACCGGGACGTCGAACCCGGGATGGCTGTAGGTCGCTTCCGGCGTGTGGACCTCGGCTCCCTCCCCGCCGTGCTTGATCACCACCACGCGGTCGGCGAAATCCGACGCGGGATACTCGGCCTCGAGGGCGGCCTCGGCCTCGCGGTCGTTCAGGAAGATCACGTCGGCCCGATCGATCGCCGAAGAGAAGTCCCGCTCGGGAAGTCTTCGCCCGGGATCGACGCTGATCGTGAGACCTGCCTCGTCGGCGACCGACGCCAGTCGCGCCGCGGTCTCGGGGCGCTGGCTGGTCAGGTGGAGGTGGTTCGCCGACTCG
>DATFIX010000156.1:0-17281 GCA_035269625.1 Natrialbaceae archaeon | reverse complement strand
CGGTCACGGCGGCGTCTCGGGGTCCAGCAGTCGTCGACTGGCCATCGTGGCCGGGCTCAACCTCATCGGGTTCGTCGCCGAGCTGGCGGGTGGGCTGCTGTTCGGGTCCGTCGCGCTCGTGAGCGACGCCGTCCACATGCTGTTCGACGCGCTGGCGTACGTCCTCGCGTTCGCCGCCGCCTTCGTCGCCGCCCGGACCGAACCGAACGACTGGTGGTCGTTCGGGTTCCATCGTCTCGAACCGCTCGCGGCGTTCCTGAACGGTGCCCTGCTGATCCCGATGGTGGCGTTCATCCTGTACGAGTCCTACCACCGGTTCGTCGATCCCGTGGCCATCGGGACCGGGCCGGTGCTCGCCATCGCCGTGGGTGGGTTGGCGATCAACGGGCTCTCCGTGTTCGTGCTCGAAGGGGACGGAATGAGCCTCAACGAGCGCGGGGCGTACTACCACCTGCTAGGGGACGCGGGCGGATCGATCGCGGTGATCGTCGCCGTCCTCGCCGTCGAGTACACCGGTGTCAGGGCGATCGATCCCATCGCGGCCGCACTGATCGCCGGGGTGATCCTCTGGAGCGCGGGCAAGGTCCTGCGGGGGAGCGGTGCCATCTTCCTCCATCGGTCGCCCATCGACGGGAGCGAACTGCGCGCGGCGCTGCTCGAACTCGACGGCGTGCGGGCGGTCGAGGACCTCCACGTCTGGCAGGTGTGCAGCGAACTCACGGTCGCCACGGTCCACGTCAGGACGGACGCCGACTCGCTCCCGGAGGAGGACCGGGTCACCCGACGGGTCCACGACCTGCTCGGAACGTTTGGCGTCGATCACGCCACCGTCGAGCCCCGTTCGGCACCCGACTGCGACGATGACGACGTTATTCATCTCGACGCGCACTGTCACTGACCTCGAACGGAGACTTCTGTATCCCCGAATCGTGTTTAGCGATCGGGTTCGTGGATTGCGGTGGTTGCCGTTCGCTTCTCGGATTTCACCACCGTCCCGGCCATCGTGTCCTGCGAGAAATTGTCAAGGATATAGTTAGAGTATTACTCGAAATGGAAAAGATATTATCCGCAGTTCCCCAACCGTTCGAGTAGCACAATGATGAATCGCAGGGCGGTCCTCACGACGGTCGGTACCGCCGGGGCGGTCGCGCTCTCGGGCTGTGGGCTGGTCACGTCGACCGGGAGCGAGGGGACGCCGACCCGGTCGATCACCGACGGCGTCGGGCGCTCGGTCGACGTCCCCGAGGCGGTCGATCGCCTCGTCGCCGTCGGTCCCGGTTCGCTTCGACAGGTGGCCTACCTCGGTGCCACCGATCGCGTCGTCGGCGTCGAGGACGCGGAAAACGGGTGGGCAAAGACGGTGCCGTACAACGTGGCGAACCCGGAACTTCGAGACCGCCCGGTCATCGGCGCTGCCGGCCCGAACGCCGGGGGCAACAGCGAGGCGATCATCGCACGGGACCCGGACGTGATCCTCTTTTATGGCGATCCCTCGCGAGCGAAGAGCCTCCAGTCACAGACCGAGACGCCGGTCGTCGTGTTACGAATCGTCGACTTCGTCACCGAAGACGCACGAGAGACGATGTTCGACACCTGGCGACTGCTCGGGCGGATTCTGGGCGCGGAGGACCGGGCGGAGGAACTGGTCGAAACCGTGGAGGCAACCATCGACGACCTCGGGGAGCGCGTCGCTGACGTTCCCGAGGGCGAGCGACCCGAGGCTTACGTGGGCGGGATCAACTACAAAGGTGCTCACGGCATCGCGACGACGCGAAATCCCTTCCCGCCGTTCCGGTTCGTCAACGCGAAGAACGTCGCGAAGGGCGTCGAGACGGACGCGGCGTCGGTGCAGATCAGCCGCGAGCGACTGCTCACCTGGGACCCGCCGACGGCGTTCGTCAGCACGGCGAACCTCGGTCGCGTTCGCGAGGACGTCGGCAAGCACCCGGAACTCGGGCGCATCGAGGCCGTCGACCGGGGCGAAGTGTACTCGATCCTGCCGCACGCGTCCTACCACCACAACTACGGGTCGATCCTCGCGAACGCCTCCTTCATCGGCAAGACGCTGTATCCCGGCCGGTTCGGGGACGTCTCGATTCCGGACGTCACCGACGACCTGTTCGAGAACCTGCTCGGGGAACCGCTCTACGACGAACTGATGGCCGTCCACGGGGCCTACGAGCCCCTCGACCTCGCCGACTGATCGTCATGGCCACCGAAACCGTCCTCCAGGAACACGGCGACACCGCCCGTCGGAAACTGGGCTTTCTGGGCGTCGGTGTCGTGCTCCTCCTGGTCACGTCGGTGATCGCCATCGCGATCGGATCGGTCAGGGTGCCGCTCACTGAGGTCGTGGCCGTGCTGTTCGGTGGCGGCACGGGCACCCAGCAGGCGATCGTCTGGAACGTCCGACTCCCGCGGGTGCTCGCCGCCATCGCGGTCGGGGCCGGCCTCGCCATCGCGGGTGCAGCCATGCAGAGCGTCCTCCGGAACCCGCTGGGTGCGCCCTACACGCTGGGCATCTCCCAGGCGGCGGCCTTCGGCGCGGCGTTCTCCATCGTCGTCTTCGGCATCGACGGTGCCGGTGCTGGCGGCCTCGCTGTCCCGGCGACCTACCTCACTGCGCTCGCAGCGTTCCTCGGGTCGCTCGTCTCGACCGGAGTCATCCTGCTGCTGGTGGTCTACCGCCGGGCGACGCCCGAGACGATGATCCTCACCGGCGTCGCCATAGGGTCCCTGTTCACCGCCGGCGTCACGACGCTGCAATACTTCGCGAGCGATACCGAGGTCGCCGCCATCGTCTACTGGACGTTCGGGGACGTCGGCCGGGCAACCTGGAGTTCCGCCGCCGTGATGGCGACGGTGCTGGTCCTGACGACGGCGTATTTCCTCCGGCACGGCTGGGACTACGAACTGCTGGACGCCGGGACCAAGACCGCCAAGAGCCTGGGCGTCGACGTCGAATCCCTCCGCATCAGGGGGATGGCCATCGCGTCGCTGGCGACGGCGGTCGTCGTCTCGTTCGTCGGCATCATCGGGTTCGTCGGCCTGGTCGCCCCGCATATCGTCCGGAAACTGATCGGCGGCGACGAGCGCTACCTGATCCCGGCCTCCGCGCTGGTCGGCGGGACGCTGCTCGTCGCGGCCGACACGCTCGCCAGGACCGTGGTCGCGCCCGTCGTCCTGCCGGTGGGCGTCCTCACGTCCTTCCTCGGGGCACCGCTGTTCGTCTACCTGGTCATCGCTGGGAGGGAGTACTGGTGACGCTCGAAATCCGCGACCTGGCGTTCGGCTACGGCGACGACCCCGTCCTCGACGGCGTGGAGCTGACCATCGAGGACGGCGAACTGGTCGGCCTGCTCGGGCCGAACGGATCCGGCAAGAGCACGCTGCTGGAGTGTTGCAACCGGATCCTCGAACCGGACGCCGGATCGATTTCGGTCGATGGCGACCGGGTGGCCGACCTCGGCCGGAACGAGACCGCGCGTCGAATCGGCTACGTTCCCCAGTCCGAACGGAGCGCGTTCCCCGCCACGGTTTTCGACACGATCCTCATGGGCCGTCGTCCGCACTCGGGCTGGACCCCGGGCGAGGACGATCGGGTGGCCGTCGCACGCGTGATCGACGCGCTCGACCTCTCGGCGTTCGCAACACGGACCGTCGACGAACTCAGCGGTGGACAGCGCCAGAAGGTCCGCCTGGGACGGGCGCTGGTCCAGGAGACGTCGGTGCTCCTGCTGGACGAACCGACGGCCGGGCTGGACCTCAAACACCAGTTGTCGGTCCTCGACCATCTCCGCGAGCACGTCGACGCGACGAGCGTTTCCGGCCTCGTCGCCATGCACGACCTGAACCTGGCTGCACGATACTGCGACCGGGTTGCCCTCCTGTCGGACGGCCAGCTGGACGTCGTCGGCGATCCCGACGACCTCACGGGCGAGACGATCGAATCGGTCTACGACGTCGAGGTGACTATCGTCCGGGCGGCCGATCGACGGCTGGTGGTCCCGGAACGTCCGGTGACGGGCGACGGGGCGTCCCCCGACGGATCCACGATCGAAGCGATGACGAACGGTGGGGCCGACGAAACGTCGACTGCGCCGACAGCGGACGAGCGATCCCCGGTCGCCGATGGCGGCGCGACGTCCGGCGACGGGAGGGCGGCCGACGAACGCTCGCCGTGGTGGCGGCGACTCCTGGATCGTGACTGATCGAACGAAACACGAGGACATCATGGACTTCGAACTCACCCAAATCGGCACCGTGGAAAGCGACTTCGAGGAACCGGGCGATCCGGACGAGATGCGCGACCGCGAGAGCACCGTCGTGGTCGAGGAGGAATTCGCGGACGGCCTCTACCGGATCGAGGACAACGACCATCTCGTCGTCCTCTTTTACATCCACGAGTCCGGCGAGTACGACCTCAAGGCCCCGCGCCGGTACGGGGTCGAACGGGGCACCTTCGCCTGTCGAAGCCCACACCGACCCAGCCCGATCGGATCGACGACCGTCGAGTTGCTCGAACGCGACGGCCGGCGGTTGCGGGTCGCTGGCCTCGACGCCATCGACGGAACGCCCGTGCTCGACGTCAAGCCGTACGCGCCCTCGATCGATCGACCTGCCCTCGGTGACGAGGACGAGCGCCGGGACCATCCCCGGGGCGCGATCGAGGGATACGTCCGGGCGAGCGACCGCGAGGCGATCCTCCTCGAAGCGGGCGAGATCCACGGACACTTCTGTCCGTACCTCGCGCTCGGCGTGATGGCGGGAGTCCACGCCCAACAGGAACTGGGCGTGGCCGGCGACGGGATGGAGGACGTCGTCGCCGTGATCGAGACGAACAGCTGTTTCGCCGACGGCGTGCAGGTCGCGACCGGGTGCACGTTCGGGAACAACGCGCTCGTCTACCGCGATTACGGCAAGACGGCCGTCACGCTCGTCGATCGCGAGGATCCCGAGAACGGCGTCCGGATCCACGTCAAGGAACGAGAGAATTTCATCGAGTCGGAGTACCCCGAAGCCTCGAAGCTGTTCGACAGGGTCGTGGCGGACCGCGAGGCGACGCCCGAGGACCGCGAGCGCTTCGGCGAGGTCTGGGCCGACGTGGCCTTCGACCTGATCGAACGGCCGATCTTCGAGTTGTGCGACGTCGAGACGGGCGTTCCCGTGGATCTGCCCGAGTACGCCCCCATCTTCGAGGACGCAACGTGTGCCGAGTGTGGCGAGCAGGTGATGGCCCCCAAGACCGTCGAACGGGACGGCCAAACGTTGTGCCGCGCCTGTGCGGACGCGCCGTACTACCAGCTCGACGGTCGCGGGCTCGACCGGATCGAATGACTGGGCCGTGCTGCCCTGACACACGAGGACCGAAACCGTATTCCTCCGTGCGGTCCGACGGTTCTATACGGACCAACAATGAAACTCTGTATTCCGAGTACGGGCGAGGGCGGCCTCGACGCGACGGTCTCGCCGCACTTCGGCCGTGCGCAGACCTACACGCTGTACGACACCGAGACGGAAACGGTCGACGTCGTCGCCAACGACGGACAACACCACGGTGGCGGCCGGCATCCGCCGGACATCATCGCGGACGCCGGAGCGGACGTCTTGCTCTGTGGGAACCTCGGTCGGAAGGCCGTCTCGCGGTTCGACGACCACGGGATCGACGTGTTTTGCGACGCCAGCGGTTCCGTTCGGGATGCGATCGAGGCGTGGGAGGCCGATGCCCTGGACCGGGCGTCAGCGGACACCGCCTGTAGCGGACATCACGGCGACGGTCACGGACATGGCCACGGTCACGATCACGACCACGACTGAACTGCTCGGGGGTGCCTGCGAGAGTTCTTTCCGTAGAGCGTTCGACATCGGGTCTCAATCGTCCGCTCTCCTCCGGGTCAACAGCGGTTGTGAGGGCCGTTCACCGGCCCTTTGCACTCTTCGTAACGAATAGTGGGTTCGAAATCATCTCCGGCCGTCGTTGTGAAATGTGATCTAGCTACACGGTAAAAATTGCCACCCTCAAGTGTGAGTAAAGATTAGTAAACAGTTAACTGGTTGCGCAATACACCAATCTTCATGGAGGACTTTGTAACAACGTGGGATTACTCACGGAAAGAGTTGGAAACAATCTTGGAATTGGCTTCAGAATTGAAAAAGTCGTATTACCTCGACGAACAGCTCGACCTGTTCGATCGACAGACGCTGTTCATGCTGTTCTACAACCCGTCGTTGCGGACGCGCAACAGCTTCGAGGCGGGCATGACCCAACTCGGCGGGCACGCCCACTTCCTGGACGCCTCGACGTCGTATATTCCCGTACCAGGGGACACGACGCCGGTACTGGAAGGCGGTGAGTCGCGCGAACGCCTGAAGGACAGCGCACGAGTGCTGGACACCTACGGCGATATGATCGCCATCCGGGCGTTCGGCGACGCGGTGGACTGGGAGTACGGCAAGGGCCACGAGATGATGCGCGGGTTCGCCGAACACGCCGACAACCCGGTCATCAACATGGAGGACAACATGTTCCACCCGTGCCAGTCGATGGCTGACATGCTCACGCTGAAGGAGGAGTTCGGCCTTCGCCACCTCCAGGACAAGAAGGTCGTCCTGTCGTGGGCCCCGGCACCGAACCCGTGGAAGCCGGTGGGCGTGCCGCAGTCGTTCCTCCGGATGACCGAATTCGGGATGGACGTCACGGTGGCGACGCCGCCCGAGTTCGAACTCGACGACGAGTACGTCGGCAAGGCCCGGGAGATGGCCGACGAACAGGGCTCGGAGTTCGTCCAGACCAACGACGTCGAGGAGGCCTACGAGGGCGCTGACGTCGTGTACGCGAAAAACTGGACCAGCCTCGACTACATCCCGCCCAACACCGACGAGCCGAAGATGGACAAAGTGAAAGAGATCCAGGAGCAGTACGTCGGCGAGTGGACCTGCGACGCCGAGTTGATGGATCGCACCGACGACGCCAACTACATGCACTGCCTGCCCGCCGACGTCGGCGAGGACCTCGAGGTCACCCCCGAAGTGATCGACAGCGACGGGAGCCTCACCATCGACCAGGCCGAGAACCGCATGCACGCCCAGAAGGGCATCATGGCCTACCTCGGGGGGAACCTTCCCTAGAGGTGGCCAGGCATGGCAGGAATCGAAACCATCCAGAACCCCATCGACCTGGCCGTCATCGTCCTGTACCTCATCGGCATGCTGGGTATCGGCTGGTACGGCTACCGGAAGACGAAGGGCGTCCTCGAGGAGTTCCTCGTCGCCGGTCGAGACATCCCGATGTGGATGTACATCCCCGTCATGTCGACGGTCGTCCTCGGCGGTGCGTCGACGATCGGTGGCGGTGGCCTCGGCTACGAACACGGCCTTTCCGGTGCCTGGCTCGTCATCATGCTGGGCCTGGGCCTGATCGGGCTCGGGTTTCTCATTTCGACGAAACTCGTCAACCTCCGGGCGTACTCGCTGGGCGAAGTGCTAACCAGGCGGTACGACAGGAAGTCCGGAACCATTGGAGCCCTGGTGACGGCGCTGTATGCCCTGACTATCTCGATCACGCAAGTCATTGCGATTGGGAAGGTACTCCAGTCCCTACTCGGATACGACCAGTCGACGATGATCGTCGTCGCTGGTATCATCGTGGTGGCCTATACGTTCCTCGGTGGGATGGTCTCCGTCACCATCACCGACTTCGTCCAGTGGATCATCATGACGGTCGGTATCTTCGTCCTCGCGATTCCGCTCGGACTGATGGAGGTCGGTGGATTGTCGGCCGTTCAGGCGGAACTCGACCCGTCGTACTTCAACCCTACCGCGATCGGTCTGGAAACCATCGGCGGGTTCTTCCTCCTGTACGTGCTCGGGATCATGATCGGCCAGGACATCTGGCAACGCACGTGGACGGCCGATAGCCCCGAAACGGGGAAGAAAGGGAACATCATCGCCGGGTCCTACTGTGTCGTCTACGGCGTCGCGACGGCGTTCCTGGGAATGCTCGCGATCATGGTCGTCGGCCCCGGGATGTCGGATCCCGAACTCGCGCTGCCGGAGATGATTCTGCAGGTCGTCCCGGTGGGATTCGCCGGCCTCATACTCGCCGGGTTCATTTCGGCGATGATGTCGACGGCCGACGCGACGCTGCTGGCGTCCAGCACCTTGCTGACGAACGACATCTACCGCGAGTTCGTCGAACCGGATGCGTCGGAACGGCGACAGACCCGGGTTTCGCGAGGGATCCTGCTCGGACTCGGCCTGATCGCGATCATCATTGCCGTCGAGATCGGTGGTGTCGTCGAAGCGTTGACCCTGGCCTACGACATCCTGTCGGGTGCCATCTTCGTCCCCATCTTCGGGGCGTTCTTCTGGAAGCGCGCGACGTGGCAGGGTGCGTTCACCTCGATCATCGTGAGTACCATCGTCATCTTCGCCTCGATCTGGTACTACGGGCTGTTCGCGAACATGCCGATCATCCTCGGACTGATCGCCAGTTTCGTCGTGTTCGTCGCGGTGAGTCTCGTCACCGAACCCAACGAGGAAAAACTCGATCAGTGGACGAGCGACCTCGAAACACCGCCGGAAGTCTAATCCTCCGTCGGCCCTGCATCGCCATTCGGTTACGCGGTCATTCGGAAACCAACCATGTCAGAGAAACTTGACGAAATCAGCGAACTGGAACACGCGGTGTACGACGACTTCGCCGCGCGCGAAGTCGACGAGTATTGGGACGGCGAACGCTTCGGCGTCACGTCCAACTACGGCGACCTGAAACGGGTTCTGTTGCACGAACCCGGCGAGGAACTGAACGCCGTCACGGCCGAGGAGGGGCGCTGGCTGTGGGACGGTACGCCCGACGTCGAACAGGCGAAAGCGGACTTCCGGGAATTCCGCGAGACGCTCGAAAACGAGGGCGTCGAGACGCACCTGCTCGGTGATGCCTACGAAGGGAAAGCCAAGCAGTACTTCATGCGCGACCAGAGCATCGTCACGCCGGCCGGCGCCATCGTCGGTCGCATGGCTCTCGAACAGCGCAAGGGCGAGGAGCGCCCGGTCATGCAGCGACTGGTCGAACTCGGCATCCCCATCATCTCGATGGTTCACGGCACCGGGACCTTCGAGGGTGGGAATTTCTTCTGGATCGACGAGACGACGGCCATCGTCGGCGAAGGCGTCCGGACGAACTTCGAGGGGATCGATCAGGTACGGCAGACGCTCGAAAAACAGAGCGTGGAGGTGCTCGAAGCCTCGGTTCCGTCGTACCTGAACACGGTTGCCGGGTACGTCCACCTCGACGTCTCGCTGAACATCCTCGACGATGACCTTGCCGTCGTGTACCCGGAGGGGCTTCCCTACTGGGTGCTCGAGTACCTCGCAGAACGGGACTTCGAACTGGTCGAGATCTCCCGCGAGGAACAGAAACACATGGGCACCAACATGCTGCCCCTCGAACCACGGAAGGTCGTCGCCGCGTCCGGCAACCAGGAGACGAAAGCGCTGCTGGAGGACCACGGCGTCGAGATCATCGAGGTGGAGATGGACGAACTGATCAAGGGTGGCGGCGGCCCCCGGTGTTCCACGCTCGAACTCCTGCGGGAATAACTTCGACCCGAACGCTCCGTCATCCGGGGACGACGCGGTATCGTCCATCCAGTCCAGTGGGACAGGATCCGGATGGTCCGCCACGAAAAACAGGTAGAGTTGAATAGGATCCAATATTCCTGTGGCCGGACGCGGGGTCCATCCGTGGAGGACAGGAATAATTGGATATAGGGCTGGTTTTCTACTAATTCTTGGATTAGTATATGAGTATTGTGATTATTTTTGGAAATAAGATGGAAAATAATCCAGTATATTAATATATCTATGGAAGCAACGTCTGGTCATGGCTGCGGGACCACCCATTCACGAGTTACACTTCAGGGAAGCACCGCTTGTTGAGACCGACCTGCCGGGACCGCGGAGTCAGGAACTGCTCGAGAAACAGCGCGAGTACGACAGCGGCGCTGTCGCGTACCCGAAGAACGTCCCGATCGCACTCGAAGAAGCGAGAGGGGCGACGTTGCGAGACCGCGACGGCAACACGTTCTTGGATTTCTTCGCGGGCATTGGCGTGATGAACGTCGGCCACTCGAACCCGTACGTCCTGGAGGCCGTCCAGGAGCAACTGGACAAATACGTTCACACGCTGGACTTCCCGACCGAGGCGCGGATCGAGTTGATCGAGAAACTCAACGAGATCGCCCCCGGCGACATGCCCGAGAACAGCAAGGTCGTGTTCGGCGGGCCGACCGGGAGCGACGCGATCGAGGCGACGATCAAACTCGCGAAGTACAACACCGGCGGCGACGGCTTGATCGCCTTCCGCGGCGCCTACCACGGCGGGAGCGCGGGCGCGCTCTCGCTCACCGCGGGCAAGGCCTACAAGAAAGACTACACGCCGATGCTGCCGGACGTCCAGCACCTGCCCTATCCCAATCCCGTCCAGCAGGGAATCTCCGAGGAGGAAGCCGTCGATCGGTCGATCGACGCCGTGCGAGATATGCTGGAGAATCCGTACGGCGGGCTGGCGAACCCGGCGGGGATCTGGGTCGAACCCATCCAGGGCGAGGGTGGCGTGGTCGTGCCGCCGGAGGACTTCCTGCCACGCCTGAAGGAGGTCGCCGAGGAGAACGATATCCCGCTGATCGTCGACGAGATCCAGGCCGGTTTCGGTCGAACCGGCCAGTGGTTCGCCAGCGACTGGGTGGACGTGACGCCGGACGTGATGCCGATGGCGAAGGCGATTGGCGGCTGTGGCCTCCCACTGTCGGCGACGATGTACCGTGACGAACTGGACACGTGGGGTCCGGGCGGACACATCGGCACCTACCGCGGGAACGTCCCGGCGATGATCGGCGGCGTTCGCGCCATCGAGTACATCCAGGAGCACGACCTGCTCGCGCACGCTCGCGAACTGGGCGAGTACATGCGCACGCGCTTCCGCGAGGTCGCCGAGGACACGCCACGGATCGTCGACGTTCGCGGCAAGGGTCTGTTCACCGGCGTCGAGTTCGCCGACGAGGACGGGAACCCGGACGGCGACGCCGTGAAGGCGGTCCGACATGCATGCATGGAGGACGGGGTCCTGGTCTGGAAGGCCGGGCCGCACGGGCAGGTCCTCCGACTGCTCCCGCCGCTCGTGATGACCCGTGACCAGGCCGAGATCGGCATGGACGTGATCGTCGAAGCCATCGAGGAGTCGATCTGAATCACCATGAAAACGACCGTCATTGCCCTGG
This sequence comes from Natrialbaceae archaeon, assembly GCA_035269625.1. GTDB lineage: Archaea > Halobacteriota > Halobacteria > Halobacteriales > Natrialbaceae > DATFIX01. The sequence continues at coordinate 6,002 of DATFIX010000156.1, read as the reverse complement.
GCGGGAACGCCCTCCTGCCGCCCGACGCCGAGGGGTTTGCCGCGCAGCGCCGGACCATTCGCGAGTCGGTCGCCCAACTCGCCCGACTCGACGAGGAACGCACCCTCGTGCTGACCCACGGCAACGGGCCGCAGGTGGGCAACCTCATGCTCGAACAGGAGTCCCTCGACGCGGCCGACCGCCGGCCGCTGGACGTGCTCGGGGCCGAATCGCAAGCCCAGATCGGCTACCAGCTCGAACAGGAATGGCGATCGCAAACCGGCGATCCCGCGGTGACGACGGTCACCCAGACGATCGTCGACCCCGACGATCCGGCCTTCGACGACCCGACCAAACCGGTCGGGCCGTACTATTCCGAAGCCGAAGCCGAGGCAAAGGACTTCGAGACGCGTGAAGTCACCACGGCCGACGGTGACGTCGCCTATCGACGAGTCGTTCCGTCGCCCGAGCCCATCGAAATCGTCGAGGGCGAGTACATCGAAACGCTGGTCGAGGCGGGCGCGACGGTCATCAGCGTCGGCGGTGGCGGCGTTCCGGTCGTTCCCTCCGAGGGCGGCCTCGAAGGCGTCGAGGGCGTCATCGACAAGGACCGCGCCACGCAGGTCCTCGCCACCGAGATCGATGCGGACGAGTTCGTCATGCTGACCGATGTCCCGCACGCGTCCCTGGACTTCGGGACCGAGGACCAGCGACCGTTGCGCGAGGTGGACGTCGCCACGCTCGAGGAGCACCTCGACGCCGGACAGTTCGGCGTCGGGAGCATGCGACCCAAGGTCGAGGCCGCCATCGAGTTCGTCGAACGTGGCGGGGACGCGTCCGTCATCACGACGCCGGACCGAGTTCATGAGGCCCTCCGGGGCGAGGCTGGAACCATCGTCGGTTCGACCCCAGGGGTCAAGATGCCGGAGGTCCCACAGGGAGAGTGATCGAGATGCTTCACGCCAGAGGGACACTGCTCTCGATCGATCTGGACGATCGATCGACGGCCACGGAATCGATCGACGACGTGCTCGAGTCGTTCGTCGGCGGCCGCGGCGTCGGGACGAAACTGGCTCACGACCGGATTCCCTTCGACGTCGATCCGCTGAGCGGAGCCAACCGCCTCGTCTTCACCACGGGCCCGATGCAGCAGTCCAACATGAGTTTCACGGGCCGGATGAACTGCACGGGCGTCTCCCCGCTCACGGGCGGGCTCCTGTCGTCGAACGCGGGCGGGTACATGTCTCGTCCGTTTTCGGACACGGGTCACGCGGCCATCGAAATCACCGGTGCGAGCGACGACCTCGTCGCCGTTCACGTCACCGACGAGGGCGTCGAGTTCGAGGACGTGTCCGACCTCGCCGGGGCGGACGTCCCGGAGACGGTCGAGTACGTCGAAGAGACCCGAGATCTGGACGCCTCGCACGTCGCGGCGATCGGTCCGGCGGGCGAGAACGAGGTCCGCTTCGCGGCGATCATGACCAGCGAGAGTCGCGCGTTTGGGCGCGGCGGGCTGGGCGCCGTGTTCGGGGCAAAGAACCTCAAGGCGATCACGTTCGACGGCGACAGCGCCCCAGAGATCGACATTCCGGACGTGACGGGCGAGATCCATCGCGAGGCGGCGACCAGCGACAGCATCATGAAACGCCAGGGGACCACCGCGACGGTCGACCTCGCGAACGAGGTCGACGCGCTCCCCACCTACTACTTCGCCGACCAGTCGTTCGAGGGTGCCGAAGGCATCAACGGCGACGCGGTCGAGGCCAAGAAGTACCGGAAGGGCACCTGTTCGCAGTGCGCGTTCGCGTGCAAACTCCCGACACGCGACGAGGAGTCGGGGCTCGAGACGGAAGGCCCGGAGTACGAGACGACGATGTCCTTCGGGAGCAACGCGGGCGTCGACGACATCGTGGCGGTGATGAAATCGAACGACCTGTGTGACGAGTACGGCCTGGACACGATCAGCGCGGGCGATGTCGTGTCTGCGTACCTTGCCAGCGAGGACGAGTTCGGCAACGTCGCGTTGATTCACGACCTCGTCGAGAAGATCGCCCACCGCGAGGGGGTCGGCGATACGCTCGCGGAGGGGATCGATCGAATTCACGATGACCTGGGCGTGGAAAACTGGTCGGTGAAGGGCCTGGAGTTCCCCGCCCACGACGGCCGGGCGCTCAACGGCATGGGCCTGGGGTTCGCCACCTCGAACCGCGGGGCCGACCATCTCTACTCGACGTTCTACGAGCGCGAGTACCCGCTGGTCGGCGAGGAGAAGGCGTTCCCGCCGGAGGGACTCGACGGCAAGCCCGCGGCACTGGTCGAGAAGGAGAACACCAACGCCGTCCTCGACAGCGGGGTGATCTGCCGGTTCTCGCGGGACTTCGTCGACGAGGAGCGCCTCTCGACCCTGTTCGATACGGACTGGCCGCACCTGCTCGACGTCGGGGGTCGGATCGTCGACCTGGAGCGTCACTTCAACAACCGCCGGGGGTTCGACCGCGAGGAGGATCGACTGCCCTACGATCTTCCCGGGTTCGAGGCCGCGCTGGACGAGTACTACGAGAACCGGGGATGGACGTCCGCCGGAATCGTCCCCGACGAACAGGTGTCATAGCGCTGATATCGGCGTTCTACTCGTCGCTCCGCGCCGACGTCGCACGCCGAAAGGCGATTCGAAGTGGCATGTCCAACGGGTTCCCGATCGTCTAGACTGTACCCGCTGACGGAACGTCGTCCGATGGTTCGATCGCCCGTACGAGATTCGAGTAGATGCGACGACTCGCCTCGATAGCGACGTCCCCGTCGTAACCGACGCTTCGAGCCATCGAATCAGTGAATTCGGGATGAAATTGAACCCCGTGGACGGGGCGATCATCGAGGGTAAAGGCCTGGATCCCGGTTTCGTTTCGTGCCAGACTGGTCGCGACGGGTGGCAATTCGGCGACGTGGTCGTGGTGGTACACGAACGAGTCGAAGGTATCGGGCAGGTTACTGAACAGTGGATCGGACCGCCCCGCGGCGGTTCGTTCGATCCGGGAAACCGTCACCCGCTGCTCCGACAGGGACGTGACCCGTCCACCGAACAGGTCGGCGAGGAACTGGTGGCCGAAGCAAACCCCGAGGGTCGGCGTTCCGGAACGAATGGCCCGTTTCAAGTACTCGGCGAGCGGATCGAACCAGGGTTCGGGATCGCCGATCCGGGCGGCAGACCCGGTAACGATAATCAGGTCGAAGTCGATATGGTCGGGGAGTTCCCCGTCGTGTGGTTCGAACCGCGTCGCGGAGGGCGTCGGGCTTGCGGACCGGTCCAAAATCCGTTGGATGGCACTCGGGTAGTCGCGGTCGGTCGGTGGCGCGAGATAGGCAACCGATGGCGCGGCCTCGGTTCGAGAAAGCAGTTGACGATTGTCCAAATTTTACCCCTCGAATGGGCTATTAGGGCCACATTGTAAAATAATCTTCCCTCTATGGCCCATATGTCCACGATTGTCGTCTTCTGGCGGCTGTTTCAGGGCCCCATATCGACAATGCCGCCGGCGTGTGGGATATCAGGCGAAATCGCGTGTAATACCGAACGATTCGGAAATTTTCCCCCGACGTTCGAGGGTGATTCGACGACTCCGACTGCCCCACCGGCCGCCGTAGGAATCACACCGTTCCGACCACGACGGCAGCGAAGACGCCGAACAGGACCACCGTCGCCACGAACAGGGCGTAGTCGGCCCGCCCGTAACCGAGTTCGATCAGCGACGTCCGGGCGTCGCTCCGTTCGAAGTCCCTGACTGTGAGGGCGTCGGACAGTTCGTACCCGTACTGGACGATCGACGCCAGGAACGGGACGAGCATCGGCAATCGCGCGCGGGCCCTGGCGATCGGGCCCCCCGAAAGCTCCAGCCCGCGGGCGCGCTGGGCGTCCTCGATGTTCCGGAACCGGGCGCGCATCTCCGGGACGAGTCGCAACGTCAGGGACCCGACGAACGCCAGTCGCCAGGGCACGCCGACGAGCGTGAGGCCGCGTTCGAACTCGGTCGCGTCGGTCGTCAGGCCGAACCAGGCGGCGACCGACGCCAGCACCAGGAGACGGAGTGCGATCAGGACCGAGGTCAGGATTCCATCCACGGTGACCGTCACCCGGAACGGCCCGAGCGGGAGAGCGGACAGCACCTCGCCCCCGCCGTAGAACACCGAGTTGAGCGCCAGGATGAGCGGGATCAGGTACTTGAACGGCGCGAGCGCGCCGATCCACCGGCGGAGGCCGAGGTCGCGCCCCGCGAGGACGACGGCGACGATCAGGGCCCCGAGAGCGAGAAGACCCACGATCCGGTGAGCCACGGCACCCAGCAGGAACACGGGGACGACGAACGCCAACTTCGAGCGCGGGTCGAGTTCGCGATGGGAGAACCGCATCAGTCGACCTCCGGTTCGACGTCCAGTTCGGCCGCCGCTTCGATCGACGCCGGGACGGGATCCAGCCCCCGTCGATCGGCCCACTCGACGATGCCCGGCGCACGGATCCCGGCCCCTGCCAGGAATTCGAGGTCGCCGAGCACCTCGCGCGGCGGTCCGGTCCGTGCGATCGACCCATCCTGGACGACCGAGACGGTGTCGGCGAACTCGAAGGCGAAGTCGGCGTCGTGGGTCGACAGGAGGACGGTCCGGTCCAGGTCCGACAGGACCGACCCGAGGTGCGCCTCGGCGTGGCGGTGGAGGTGGGTCGTCGGTTCGTCCAGGGCGAGGACGGCCGGATCGCCGGCCAGCACCGACGCGATCGACACCATTCGCTGCTCGCCACCGGACAGGGACAGCGGCATCCGGTCGTGGAGGTGGTCGACGTCCATCGCGTCCAGCGCGGCCTCGACCCGCTCGGTGACGGCAAGCCCGCGGTTCGACGGGAAGAACGCCACCTCCTTCTCGACGGTTTCGGCGAAAAAGCCGTTCTTGGGGTTCTCGGGTGCAAAGCCGACGACGGGTTCCCCGTCGGCAGGGGTGCCCCCATCGACTTCGATCCGGCCGGCGTCGGGGTCGCGGAGCCCGGCGATCAGCCTGAGGAGCGTCGTCTTGCCCGCGCCGTTGCCACCCATGAGCGCGTGAATTTCGCCGGCGGCCACTTCGAGCGACGCGCCGGCCAGCGCCTCCCGGTCGGCGTCGGGGTAGGCGTAATGGACGTCGGTCGCCCGGACCCGCGTTCCGTCAGTCATCGGTCCCGATCGGCACCTCCCTGCCGCGAGCGCCGCGTTCGAGCGCCAGTTCGGTCGGGAACGGGAGTTTGACGCCGGTCTCGCGCAACGCGGGGGCGAGCGATCGCGGATCGCCCCGGTCGCTCACCCGTCCGTCGTCGAGGAGGACGACCCGGTCGCCCCGGCCCAGGAGGTCCCGCAGGTCGTGTTCGGCGATCACGACGCTCGTTCCGCGCGACCTGAGGTGATCGATCGCATCCAGCACCAGGCCGGCGTTGTAGCCGTCCAGGGGCGCGAGCGGTTCGTCGAGAACCAGCAGTTCGGGATCGGTGACGAGGACGCCGAGAATGGCGACGAGCGTGGTCTCGCCGCGGGAGAGTTCGTCCACGTTCCGGTCCAGTAACTCGCTCGCGTCCAGCCTGGCCGCGTGGCGTTCGATCGCGTTTTCCATCGCCTCGCGGTCCACGCCCCGGTTTTCCAGGCCGAAGGCGACGTCATGGCGCACGTTTCGTCTGACGAGTTGTACTTCCGGGTGCTGGAAGACGAGGCCCACCTCGCCGTCGCGTCGAATCGATCCCTCGATCTCGAGGTTCTCGCGTCGCCGAAGGACGCCGGTCAGCGCCTTGGCCAGCAGGCTCTTGCCGGCTCCCGGCCCGCCACACAGGAGGACCGTCTCGTCCTCGTGGACGGCGAGGTCCACTTCGTCGAGAAGGCGGGTGCCGTCGGCCGTCCGCACCGACAGCGAGTCGGCCTCGAGAACGGGCATCACTTCAGCTGTGGGATGCGGGACTCCACGGCTTTCGACAGGGGCAAGGCGACGACGAGTCCGACGACGGCCTGCAGGACGTC
>DATFIX010000155.1:0-6962 GCA_035269625.1 Natrialbaceae archaeon | reverse complement strand
CGCGCCGGCTGCTCGGTCTCGTCGGTCGCGCTGGCCTCCGGGGCCGCCCCGTCGAGCGTGATGTTGACGTTCACGTCCTGTGGCTGCCGGCCTCCGACGCCGACCCCATCCAGGCGCTCCTCGACGAGCGCGTCGATCCGGTCCTCGATGAGCGCGTCGATGGTCTCCGCCTCGGGGTCCTCGTCGGCGACGTCCTCGGTCGTGGCTTCGACGTCGGCGTCCCCGTGCCGATCGAGATACTGGCGGAGCGCCTCCCGCATCACCTCGCTCTTCGAGTCGTCGAAGGACTCGAGCTCGTCGATGAGCTCGTCGTCGGCGCGGAAGGTTATCTTGCTCATCGGAACGTTGCCTCTGGCGGTCACGTTCTCACCCCTAGGTAATGAATCCTTCCCGAACGTCTGACGCACGTCTGCCGGACACGGTCGGGATCCGCGACAGGCGTGTGACGGTGACTGACGTTCGGGTGACGGTGACGACGCCGACTGACGGCCGTGTTTAGGGACGTGTGACGACGTCGGAGCAGTCGCTGACGGTGCGGCGTCACGAAAAAACCGGATCTGGTGTGTCTCGTCGCCGACCGGTCGGCTCAGTTCGCGAGGGTGGACGTCAGCGTGATCTCCGCGCCCGCGAGCACCTTGGACACGGGGCAGTTCGCCTTCGCCTCGTTCGCGTACTCATCGAAGGTCTCCTCGTCGATGTCCGGGACGGTCGCCTCCAGCGTGAGTTCGATGTGATCGATCTCGCCGGCCTCGGCGTCGAGGTTGACGGCCGCCTCTGTGTGGATGCGCTGCGGGTCGTAGCCGTCCTCCGCGAGGCCGTTGGCGAGCGCCATCGAGAAACAGCCCGCGTGGGCCGCGCCGATGAGTTCCTCGGGGTTCGTTCCGGTTCCGTCCTCGAACCGCGAGGCGAACGAGTACGCACCCTCGAACGCGCCGCTTCCGAGTGCCATCGAACCTTCTCCGCGCTTCAGATCGCCTTCCCAGGTCGCTTCGGATTTTCTGACTGGCATAGATGTTTCCCTCCGAAATTCAATTCGGGTGCATCTCGGAAAGGTCTTGTCTGACTCGCGGTGGCACGGACGGTGTGAGTGACCGGCCCCCGTGCGGGACGCGAATAATAATCCTTAAGTCTGCCAGCGGAAGTAGTGTTCAGTGCGTGCCCGCCCTTAGCTCAGACTGGTAGAGCAGTCGACTGTAGATCGACTTGCCCCCCGTTCAAATCGGGGAGGGCGGACTTTTGCTGCGAACAACGTGAGCAGTCAAAAGTCTATCCTGATGCGATTTGAGCTCGTGAGTCGCAGCCGACGAGCGAAGCGAGTCGGATCGTCTCACGGCGTTCAACATCGGGGAGGGCGGACGTTCTCCCGAACCGATCGCAATCGACTGTAATTCGACTCGTCACCACCACCAATATTCAAGTCGTGTTGGCCCGATGGAACGACGTAATTGCCCCGAGCGGGGATCGGGGATGCGCGTGCGGCAGGACCGTCCGTGGGGGATTCATCGATGGGAAACGCTGACGACACTCGGGGGGCGGAATCGAGCAGGATGAACAGTCTCGCGGCTCGTCTACCGGAATATCCGACGTCGAAGCGGCTTCGCTACGCGTTCGCCGGGAGTCTCGCGCTCGTCCTCGTCGTTCGACTCCTCACGCTCCCGGCGGTCTTCCAGGACGGGAGCCTCGTCCTCTCGTCGAACGATCCGTACCTCTACCGGTACTGGGTCGACCAGGTGCACGCACAGGGACTGCTGCCCTGGGAGTACCCGACGTCGATCGCCATGGGAGAGCCCCTGCTCGTGGCCGTCCTGTGGCTGGCCTCCCTCCCGTTCGGTGCCGGCCGGTGGGCGTCCGGGGTCGTCCTCGCCTGGTACCCGGTCGTCTCGGCGCTGGTCACGGCGTACCTCGTTTACGCGCTCGGGGCACGCGTGAGCGACGATCCCCGTGTGGGCCTGGCGGCGGTCGTCGTCCTGGCGGTCACCCCGGCCCACGCCTACCGGACGGCGCTCGGGTTCGCGGACCACCACGCGTTCGACTATCCCTGGCTCGCACTGACGGTCTACGCGCTCGTCGTCCTCGTCACGAGCGAGACTCGCGATCGCCGGACGTGGCTCGCGGCCGGGGCGCTGGGGATCGGCGTCGCGGGCCAGGTGCTCGCCTGGGAGGCCGGGCCGCTCCTGATCGTTCCGGTCGGGTTCGCTATCGCCGCGGCGTCGCTGTTCGCCGTCGATCGGGATCGGGAGTCACCGTCGTCGCTCGTTCCCATCGTCGCGGGCGTCGGGGGCGGGGCGGGACTCGTCGCGGTCGCTCACCTCGCACTCGGGTGGCACACGACCGTCGTCGCCGCCAGCGTGGTCCTGCTGTTCGGCGGCTGTGTTGGCGTTCTGGCGCTGACGACGGCCGTCCGCCGCGTGGGGCTTCCCTGGCCGGCGCTGGCCGTCGCGGAACTGGTCGTCTTCGCTGGGGCCGTCGCGCTCGCGTGGACCGTGACGCCGGATCTCGCCACCGGGTTCGAGCGCGGGATCGCGTTCCTCACGAGCGACACCGGCATCGGCGAAATGTCGTCGATCGGCGACGCCTACGGGCCGACGCTGGGACCGTTGATCATCCTCGGGTTCGCCCCGTTCCTGGCGCTTTTGGGCCTCCCGCTGGCGGTGCGGACGGCGCTCCGCGATCGCGACCCCGCGTGGATCGTGGTCGGCGTGTACGCGGTGTATTTCGCGGGCCTCACCGTCGTTCAGCGCCGGTTCGGCGGGGAACTCGCCGCCGTCCTCGCGGTCCTGGCCGGGTTCGGGTTCATCGTCGTGCTGTCGTGGCTGGATCTCGTGCGGACGCCCGTCCAGTTGCGGTCTGGCGGGGGAACGGGGGACGACACGGAACTGGACCCGCCGATCGCCGTCCCGGACCGGACCCGACTCGCTCTCATCGGTGGGCTCTCGGCCGTACTGGTCGGCAGCGGAACGCTCTACTCGGGACTGATCGGCCGGCGGATCTCGATCGATCCGAAGGCCGCCAGGGCGGCCCGCTGGATGCGACGGTACGCCGACCGTCGCGGATGGGAGTACCCCGACAGCTACGTCCTCAGCGAGTGGGGGCGCAACCGGATGTACAACTACCTCGTGAACGGCCACTCCCGGTCGTACGCGTACGCGAGGGAGCACTACGAGGATTTCCTGTTCACCAGCGATGGGCTCGGCTGGTACGAGGAATTCGCCGGTCGGGTCGGGTTCGTCGTCACCCGCGACTTCGAGAGGGTCGAGACTGCGTCGCCCTTCCACCTGTATACCCGCTTACATCGCCAGTTCGGTAGCGCCACCGGCGGCGGCCCCGGCGTCGGACACTATCGCGCGGTCTATTCGAGCGACGACGGCGAGTACAAGGTGTTCACGCTGGTTCCAGGGGCGACGCTCGAGGGGGCGATCGACGCGGACCGGGTGGCGACCGACGTTTCGATCGACGGCGCGGCATTCGAATACGTTCGATCGGTCGAGGGCCCCGAGGACGGGACCGCCTCGGTGACCGTCGCCCATCCCGGCGAGTACCGCGTTGGGAACCGACGCGTCACCGTTTCCGAGCGGGCAGTCAGGACCGGGGCGACGGTCAGAATCGAGTAAGGACGAGCAATCGGGATCGCACGATTGCCGTCAACAACGACGGAGTCACGGCTCCCCAACGGCGAGAACGGTTCGATCCCCCTCGTTCACCCACATGCCGACCATGGCACGGACCCCCTACGTCCGTGCCCGAACGACGAACAGTGTGCGTGCGGATCGCCCCTGTGTTATTCTTCGGACCACTCGACCGACTCGATTCGATAGCCGCCACAGACGGGACAGACCTGGCGATCGAGTTCGAATTCCGCGCCGCACTGCTGACACCGGTACTCCCCACTGGCCTCGTTGGCAAGCGCCGACCGTATCTTCCCGATGACGCGCATCGTCGTACCTGCATCCCGATTGATCCGCGATGGGTATAATACCTTCCGACCTTTCAATCGCAAGACGGCGAGTGGCTCTGGATCGGGTATATGGGTCTTTTGAGATGGTTTCCAGGAGTGTCGGACGATCGACTTTTCGCCGGTCGATCGGCCCATGTCGGACGATTCAACAGTCTATTTCGGTTCCGTTCGACGGGGCAACGACACGTTGCGATCGAGGCGCTCCGACGGTCGCCGCGGACTACAGCCGCTCGACCAGGGCTTCCCCGCGGTCGCGGACGCGGATCGGCTCGGACTTGTCGACGAGCGTTTCGGCGTCCTCGAGTTTCGGTCCCTGCTCGGCGCGGACGGTGAACAGTCGATCGTCGGTCGCGACGGGTTCGCCCGTGGAGACGTGGAGTTCGATGCCCGCGCCACGGTCGGTGGGTGCGCCGGCGCGGCGCGCGATGTCGCTGATCAGTCGGTTGTCCAGGTGCGTGACGACGCCGGCGCGGTCGGCGCGAACGGTCAGCGTCTCCTGGCCCGGCACGAGGTCCTCGACGGTGACATCGGGGTCGCCGTTCTGGGCGGCGACGATCTCCCGGAACCGCTCCAGTGCGCGTCCGGAGTCGAGGATGTCCCGCGCGGACGCCTCGACGTCACAGGACTCCAGCAGGATGTCCGCGAGGCGGAGGCTCTTGAGCCGGAGGGATTCGGGCCCGCCGCCCTGGAGGACTTCGAGGACGTCGCGGGCCTCGAGGATCGGGCCGATGCCGCGGCCGATCGGCTGTTCGCCCCGGGTGATGGTGCACTCGATCTCCATGCCGAGGTGGGCACCGACCTGCTTGAAGTCGGTCGCGAGTTCGCGCGCGCTGGCCAGGGACTCGACCTTCGCTCCCTCGCCGTAGGGGACGTCGATCACGACGTGGGTGGACCCGGCGCTCTGCTTTTTCGAGAGGACCGAAGCGATGACCTGCCCCGGCGGATCCAGCGAGAGCGGGTTCTCGGCGCGGATGATCTTGTCGTCGACGGGCGAGATGTTGAGGGCACCGCCCCAGGCCAGACAGCCGTTCGTCTCCCCGACGATCGACTTGATCTCGTCGATGCCGAAGGCGACGTCGCAGAACACCTCCATCGTGTCGGCGGTGCCGGCCGGCGAGGTGATCGCCCGGGAGGACGTCTTCGGGATCGTGATGCCGGCGGCGGCGACGATCGGGACGACGATCGGTGTGACGCGGTTGCCCGCGACGCCGCCGATCGAGTGTTTGTCGGCGATCACGCCGTCGTTCCACTCGATCACGTCGCCGACCTCGGTCATCGCCTCGGTGAGGAACTTCGTCTCCTCGAAGGAGAGCCCCTCCGAGTGGGTGCCGGTGACGTAGGCGCTCAACTCGATGTCGCTGAGCCGGTCCTGGTCGATGTCGCGAACGATCGTCCGGAGTTCGTCGGCCTCGAGTTCGACGCCGTTGAGTTTCTTCTTGATGTAGTGGACCGATCCGGGCTTGGGGGCGTGGGTCAGTTCTATCTCGCCGTCGATGTGCCCGAGTCGGTGGGTGACCCCGAGGGTGCCTTCGGCGACGATTTCCTCGGTCACCTCGACGATGCCGATGTGGGTCTCGCCGTTCCAGTGGATCTGGACGCGATCCAGCGGGTTGACGCCGAGTTCCTCCGCGTCGGCCCCGTTGATGATCACCGTCGGGGAGCGAGTGGCGAGGTCGATGTTCTCCGCGTGGAATTTCATGCCACTCGAATTCGTCGGGCGGACGTAAAACGTCGGTGGCTGGAACGTATCGAATCGGCGGCGGTCAGCCCGGGAGGACGATGTTGATCGCGCCGACGACGATCCCGACCGCGCCTGTCCGGACCCCGGCGATCACCCAGTTCTGTTCGGAGATGCCGCCCATGTAGGCACCGAAGGCGAACAGGATGCCGACGCCGATCGCGACGCCAAGGACGGTCGCCCAGAGTATCGAGAGAGCGACGCCCACGAGGAAGTAGGGCGCGATCGGGAGCAACATGCCGATGGTCGGGCCGAGGCCGCTCATCGCCGCGTTGACCTTCCGCGCGGCACCCTTCTGGTCGTGGAGTTTCGTCCCCTCGAGGTCGGTCAGCATCTTCTCCTCGACGCGTTTGAGTTCGGCGAGTTTCTCGGCGCGCTCGATCTCCCAGACGCTCCAGACGCCAGAGGCGGCGAGGCCGACGGTCCCGCCGGCGACCACCCGGACGATCTCCATCGCACTCTGGCTCCCGCCGAGGAAGGATCCGACGATGATGCCGATGCAGGTCAGCGTCCCGTCGAAGCCGTTGGAGATGAAGTACCGCCGGGAGATCGACCGGACGTTCTCGTCGCGGAGGAGGTTCCGGTAGGTCTCGATTCTGGATGGCACGGCTGGCTCAGTCCTGGTGGGTCGGGCTTTCCTCGACGAGCCGATCGCCACAGGCCACCTCGTCCACCGAGTGGACCGTCCCGCCCAGGTTCTCGATCGTGTTCGTGATTTCCCCGTCGTCGATCGCCTCGCCCTCGATGGTGAGCTTGAGGTTCTGGACCTTCTTGTCCGACTCGAGGAGGCTCGCGTTCACGCCGTCGACGCCGTCCATGCCGGCGATCGTCCTGGCGAATTCCACGTTTTCGATCTCGTTCGGTTTCATCAGGTCGAGGACCAGCCGCTTGATCGAACTCATCGTGGTCGGGGGTTGACGCGGACCCCGTTTAAGTTTGCGCCAATCGACTCGACGTGCCACATGGTCGCTCCCGTTCGCACGTGCCGCCGTGCTCCGGCGGCGGTTGCCGTGTCTCGATCGCCGCCTCCTGAACCCTTTTGCGCCGACGGACCGTGGAGGATGGTATGTTGACACGTGTACCCGACGCGGAGTTCGAGGAGCGACTGGTAGCGGTTCGCGACCGACTGGGCGAGCACGACGCCGACGCAGGGGTCTGGTTCGGTGCGACGAGCATCGAGTACCTCACGGGCTTCGCACACATCCAGACGGAGCGTCCGGTCGTCCTCGCGATTACCGAGGAGGGCATCGAGATCACCGTCCCGAGACT
>DATFIX010000154.1:0-2720 GCA_035269625.1 Natrialbaceae archaeon | reverse complement strand
CCACCGACCCGCCCAGGACGCTGGTGTTCGTCGAGCGCGGGGCCGACGTCAAGCGGGCCGTCGACGTGATCGCAGCGGTCGCGACGACCGTCGACGAGGAATGACCGCGCTCGCGCTCGAAAATCAGGAATCGAGCGCCTGGAGCACCGTGGGGAGGCCCGTCGCCAGCGAGGCCCGATCGACGTAGCCGTCCGCGCGGACGTCCGGTTCCGGGCCGCCGGGGTAGAGCACCTGCACGGCCGAGAGGCCGGCCGACGTCGCGCCCTCGACGTCCGACTCGATCTGGTCGCCGACGTGGACCGCCTCCTCGGGCGGGACGTCGAGTTCGTCGAGGATCGCCTGGAAGGCGCGTTCGTCTGGCTTGCCCGCCTCGAGGTGCCCGGAGATGGCGACCGCGTCGAAGTGCGACTCGAGGCCCAGTCGATCGAGTTTGTCCTGCTGTGCACCGACGGACCCGTTCGTGAGCAGTCCGAGGCGGTAGTCGTTGGCGAGGCTCTCGAGCAGTTGCTCGACCCCTTCGACCGGCCGGATGTGCTCGCCGATCGCTTCGCGATAGGCGTCGGCCAGCGCCCCGGGGTCAACCTCGCCGTCGACCCCGTAGGCGTCGAGGAGATCCTCGAAGATCGGCACCCTGCTGTCGGCGGTGCGATGGTCGGCGTGGGCGGCGACGTAATCCGCGCGGTCGAACGGCGGGGCCCCGACGGCCTCGCAGGCGTCGGCCAGCAGTGCTGATCGATCCCGGTCCACGATCGCGAGCGTTTCGTCGAGGTCGAGGACGACGGCCTGGAGCGTCACGAGGGGCGGTATGGCGTGACGGGGCTTCAGTCTGTCCGATCGATGTCGGGTGGCTCCGCCGAACCCTGGAACGCTCCGATCCGAGTCCAGAACCACTCGCCCTGGCGCATCAGGATCGTCCCCAGCACGCTCATGACGAGGACGTACCCGACGGCGAATGCGGGGATGACGCTCTCCAGCGCACCCGTGCCGACGCTCGCGGCGAGGGCGGCGAGGACGAGCGAGAACTCGCCGCGGGCGACCAGCCCGGTGCCGACCCTGGCGGATCGACGCTCCGAGAGGCCGTAGAGTCGCCCGCCGGCGTACCCGCTCGCGAACTTGCTCGCCGTGGTGACGACGACCGCGAGCGGGAGGATGCTCGCGACCGACGCGATGGCCGCGACGTCGGTCTCCAGCCCGATGGCGAAGAAGAAGACGGCGGCGAAGAGGTCCCGGGCCGGCACCAGCACGCGCTCGACGCGCTCCAGGTGCGAGGTGCCGCCGAGCGCGGTCCCGACGAAGAACGCGGCGACGGCCTCGCTGACGCCCGAGATCAGCGCCGCGCTCGCGACCAGGGTGGTCGCGCCGAGCACCCGGAGGAGAAAGAGTTCGTCCGATCCCGTCTCGAAGAAGCGCTCGACGTACCGGCTGCCGTACCGGGCGATCAGGAAGAGTGCGCCGAGGAACCCGATCGCCCAGGCGATGTCCATCGCCGCACCCTCCAGCCCACCGCCGCCGAGTGCGACGGCGGCCAGCAGGGCCAGATAGACCGCGATCAGCAAGTCCTCGAACACGAGCACCCCGAGGATCGCCTCGCTCTCGGGATCGGCGATCCAGCCAAGGTCGATCAGCGACTTCGTGATGACGGCGCTCGAGGAGATGTAGACGATCCCCGCCAGGAACGCCGTTTCCAGCAGCGTGAACCCGAACGCCAGCCCGAGAACCGCGCCGGCACCGAGGTTCACGACGGCGTCGAGGGCTCCTGCTGCGGCCACCCGGTCACGGGCCTCGACCAACTGGTCGATCCGGAACTCCAGCCCGAGGAAAAACAGCAGGAGGACGATCCCGAGTTCGGCCAGCAGGTCGATGAACTCCTGATTCTCGATCAGCGACAGCGAGAGCCCCTGGACTCGCGGGGCGTTCGGCCCGACGACGAGGCCGACGAGGATGTACGCAGGAATGACCGACTGGCCGAACCGCTCGGCGAGGGTGCCCGCGACCGCGAGCGCGGCGATGACGATCGCGGCCTGGAGCAACAGCGGTTCAGCCATCCGTCTGCCCGGCGTGCAGCTCCCGGAACGCCTTCTGCTCCTGCCGGGTACCGAGCGCCACGAGCACGTCGTCCGCCCGGATCCCCGCGTCGGAGGTCGGGTTCTCGATGGTCTCCTCGCCGCGCTGGATCGCCAGGATCGACACGCCACAGCGCCGGCGAACCTCGGCCTCTTCCAGCGTCTGGCCTGCGAGTGGCGAGTCCTCGTCGATCTCGACCCACTCGATGATCGCGTCCCCCAGGGGCACCGCCTGGCTGTCGAGTTCGATCGGCTGGAAGTACGCCCCTTCCAGGACTGCGCCCACCTGGCGAGCCTCCTCCCCCGTCAACGTCGCGACCCGTTCGCTGTCGGCCCCCTCCGTCGGCCGGAAGAACAGTTCGCGCCGCCCGCTGTGGTGGATGACCACGACGATCCGCGCCCCGTCGCCGACGTCCACCTCGAACTTGCGCCCGACCCCGGGGACGTCGGTTTCGTACACCGTCATGGTCCGAACGCGGGGCGGCGAGAACTTAAATCGTGCCGCGGCTACGTGGCCGTATCATACCGATACCGCAGGAGCAGTCGCTCGCGAGTGTTAGAGAGACGGGGTAGGTCAACAAGCTGAACCACGCGTGGAGACCACGCGGGCTGAAAGGGGCCTGCTGACCGTGCCGTCCACTACGTCGTTTCCGTCAG
>DATFIX010000153.1:0-5909 GCA_035269625.1 Natrialbaceae archaeon | reverse complement strand
CCCTGTCTCGACCGGGCGCTCGGGCGACGTCCGCGTCGAGATCGAGCGCCAGCGCCGGGACGGCATCGAGTTCGAACCCCTCGCGAAGCGCCGCGACCACGTCGTCGTCGGGATCGACCCCGGGACGACGACCGCGGTCGCCATCGTCGACCTCGACGGCGAGGTCCACGACGTGCTCTCGACCCGGACCGCCGACACGGCGGCGGTGATCGAGTGGATCATCGAGCGCGGCCAGCCGCTGCTCGTCGCCGCCGACGTGACGCCCATGCCCGAGACGGTCGAGAAGATCCGGCGCAGTTTCGACGCTGCGGGCTGGATCCCCGACGCGGACCTCCCGGTCGACGAGAAACAGCACCGCACCCGCGAGGCGGGCTACGACAACGACCACGAGCGCGACGCCCTCGCAGCAGCCCTCTTCGCTCACGACGCCCACGAAGACCAGTTCGAGCGCATCGCCCGGAAGATCCCGCCGGGCCTCGATCGGGGGAAAGTAACGTCCCGCGTCGTCGCCGGCGAGGAGTCCGTCGAGGCCGTCGTCGACGACCTCACCGAGGACGACCCCGAACCCGAGGAGACCGTCGAACACACGCCCCGGGAACTCACCGAGGAGGAAAAGCGGATCAAGACCCTCGAGCGCCAGGTCGAGCGCCTGCAGGGCCACGTCGAGGGGCTCCGGGAGACGGTCGCCGAGAAGGACGACCGGATCGAGGACCTGGAGGCGGAACTCTCGAAGGAGCGCCGACAGGAGCGCAAGGAGGCCCGCGAGCGCCGCGAGGTCACCCGCCTGGAACGCGAGCGCAACCGCCTGGAGCGGGAACTCGAGGAACAGCGCCGGCGCAACGACGAACTCGAGGGGAAGTTCAAGCGCCTCAAGGAACTCTGGAAGCTGGATCACTCGAACTTCGCGGACGTCGAGGAGCGCAAGAAGGACCTCGTGCCCGTCAAGCCGGTCGCCAAGTTCACGAAGGACGCCATCCGCGAGGCCGACGAGGCCTACGGCATCGCGAAGGGCGACGTGGTCTACCTCCGGGACGCCAGCGGCGCCGGGCGCTCGACGGCCGAACTGCTCGTCCGGTACCGGCCCCGAGTCGTGCTCAAGGAGGGCGGCCTGTCGGACGTCGCGGATCGCATCCTCTTCGAGGCCGAGGTTCCCGTCGGGCCCGCCGAGGACGTGGCCATGCAGGAGGTGGACGAACTGGCCGTCGCCCGCGAGTCCGACGTGGAGGCCGTCATCGAGGACTGGAAAGAGCGCGCCCGCAACCGCCGTCGCCGGCGGAAGGCGGACATGGTCGACTCGCTGATCAACGAGCACCGGGCGGACCGGGATCTGGACGACCTCATTCCGTCGCGGAGTAGTAGCGGGAAGTCCTGAGAAGCGATCACATCATGCCCCAGGCCTGGAGCATGTTCCCGATGACGCCCTTGATCACGAGGCCGGTCCCGACGAACACCAGCGCGAGGCCAGCACCGACGATCGGTGCCGCCCAGGTCACGACGGTGAGGCCGGCGAGGATGAACAGCAGGCCGACGATGCCCAGCGGTCCGAGTCGGTCGAACATACCCGGGGATCGGAGCGGCCGCGAAAAAAGGGCGGGGATTCGTCGTCGGGACGGCTCTGGAGACGGTCCCCGGTGCACTGCCTCCCTTCCGGGACTTTAAACTATTCCCGCCCGATAGCCCCGGACAAGATGGCCGAGGACGAGCAACGCAACATCGAGGACATCCGTATGCCCGACGACGACGAGGTGTTCGCCGTCGTCACCAACATGCTCGGAGCGAACCGCGTGAAGGTGCGCTGTGCCGACGGCGTCGAGCGGACCGCCCGCATCCCGGGCAAGATGCAAAAACGCATCTGGATCCGCGAGGACGACGTGGTCCTCATCGAGCCATGGGACTGGCAGGACGAGAAGGCCGACATCGCGTGGCGCTACGAGAAGCAGGACGCGGATCGCCTCAAGGACGAAGGATACATCGAGTGATCCCCGGCGCGATTCTGGGACGGGACCCGATTCGATGACCCATCTCGACGCGATCGAGCGCCTGGTGGCGGCCCTGGACGACGAGGTCACCTGGGCGGTCACCGCCAGCGCAAACCTCGCGCTCCGAGGCTTTCCCGTCGACCCGGGCGACGTGGACGTGCTCACCGACGAGGCCGGCGCACGAACGATCCTCGACCGGTTCGACGGAGACGTAACCCGAGCCATCACGCCACCCACTTCCGTCCGCGAGGGCAACATCCGGTCGCACTACGGTGAACTGTCCCTGGGCGGCGTTCCGGTCGACGTCATGGGCGACGTGCAACTCCGGGAACCCGACCGCGGGCCGGGTGAGTGGGGCCCGGTCGTCGATCCCGGTCAGCGCGAGGTTCTCACTGTCGGCGGCAGAGAAATCCCGGTCATGCCGCTTGCCTACGAACGTCGGTGCTACACGGCGCTCGGGCGGGACGAGAAACTCGAACTGCTCGACGCGTCGGAGTGACGACCTGACGGGTACCTATTAACCGGTCGAGGCCGTCTATCGGGGCGATCAAATGCTGGACGCTTCCATGAGCCGATCCGTCTGGGACGTGACGCCGGCAGCGTTCCCGTCCGACGGCCCGATCGGTGACCGGGCGGAACACTGCCTCCGGTACGCGATCCTCGCGCCGTCGAGTCACAACTCCCAGCCCTGGACGTTCGTCGTGGACGGCCCGGAAATCGTCCTCGGTGTCGACGAATCGCGCTGGCTGGAGGTGGCCGACGACGATCGGCGGGAACTGTTTCTCAGCGTCGGGTGTGCGCTGGAGAACCTGCTGATCGCGGCCGACCACTTCGGACTCGACCCGACCCTCGACTATCACGACGGGGACGCCGACGAGACGCACGTGGCGACGGTGACCCTCGATGCGGACGCCGGCGGCAGCGAGGACTCCGGCGATCACCCACTCGCGCCCGACGGAGCCTTCGAGGCGATTACCGATCGGCGGACGAGCCACGAACCATTCGAGGATCGATCGATCCCACCGGAAACGCTCGGCCGAATCGAGGCGGCGGGCGACGTCGGCGGCGTCGAACCCCACCGGATCGCGGACGCCGACACGAAACGCGAAATCGGTGAATTGCAGTACGCGGCCGACGAGCGCCAGATGGCCGACCCCGAGTACCGGCGGGAACTGGGCCACTGGATCGGGTCGGGTGCGCTTGGGGACTCCTGGCTCAAGGCCCGGATCGGCCAACTGGCCGTCACCCACCTGAACCTGGGCGAACGGGAGGGCGAGAAGAACTCCACGCTGGTGTCCGAGGCCCCGGTCCTCGAACTCCTCTCGACCCCGGAAGACGACCGGGTCGCCCGCGTCGAGGCAGGACGGGCGTTCGAGCGCATGGCCCTGGCGGCCGCCGCCGAGGGCGTCGCCGTCCACCCGATCAGCCAGATCCTGGAGGTGCCGGATCTGAAGGCCGACCTCGCCGGCTCGGTGCGGATCGGCGACGCCGCGATCCAGCACCTGTTTCGACTTGGATACGTCCGGCACGAGGAAGACCACACGCCGCGGTGGCCGGTCGAGGAAGTCCTCGAATCGCGGTAGCTTGCGGCGGCCGACGCGTTCCGCCCGCATGCCCGGTCTTTTACGTCTCGCGGGCGTACGGCCCGGATAGATGACGGAGGACTTCGGCCTGGTCGAGCGCGACGCGGCGGAGACGCCGGGCGACGAGTGGGAGTCGATCGACGTCACCGACACCGAGGCCGATCGGATCGCCCGCAGGCGGGACCGCGAGTTCAGCCAGTTTCGCAAGCGGATCAAGGACGCCGACCAGTTCAAGGTCGAGGCGTCGGTGTTCGACGACGCCACGTTCGCCGCGCTGTACAAACTCGTCCAGGACGGGCACATCGCTGCGTTCGGCGGCCCACTCTCGACGGGCAAAGAGGCGAACGTCTATCAGGCCCTCGGCGGGGCCGACGAGGGCGAGGAAGGCACAGAGGTCGCCGTGAAGGTCTACCGCATCAACGCCTCGGACTTCCGGGACATGCGCGAGTACCTGACCGGCGACCCGCGCTTCGAGGAGATCCGCGGCGACAAGAAGGCGGTCGTCCTCGCGTGGGTTCGCAAGGAGTACGCCAACCTCCGGCGCGCCATGGCCGCGGGCGTCCGCGTACCGGAACCGATCGCCGTCGAGCGCAACGTCCTCGTGATGGAGTACATCGGCACCGAGGCCGGCCGGGCGAAGCGACTCAACGAGGTGCACGTCGAGAACCCGGAGACTGCCTACGAGGTCGTCCGGGAGTACATGCGCCGCCTCTACGACGCCGGCCTCGTCCACGGCGACCTCTCGGAGTACAACATCGTCTTCCACGAGGGGCAACTCGTGATCATCGACCTGGGCCAGGCCGTGACGGTCCACCACCCCAACAGCCGCGAGTTCCTCGAACGCGACTGCGAGAACGTCGCGAACTTCTTCGCCCGCCAGGGCGTGGACGTGACCGGCGACGACCTGCTGGCGTACCTGCTCGAGGAGACCGATCACGAGTGACCCGTTCTCCGTGATTTCGGGCGCGTCGCGTCGTGGTACCGGCGGCCACGGAACCCTTATCCCCACCCGACCGATATGACTGCCTGTAATGGCAAAAGGTACGGTCGACTTCTTCCACTCCCGGAAGGGGTACGGTTTCATCGAGACGGACGATGCTGACGACGACGTTTTCTTCCACATGGAGGACGTGGGCGGCCCCGATCTCCAGGAAGGCGAGGATATCGAGTTCGACATCGACGACGCGCCGAAGGGCCCGCGGGCGACGAACGTCGTTCGCCAGTAAGGCCCCCGCACAGGCATCGCCCACAGACGACGATTCTTCGTTTATCGATCGGCAAGCGACGGCGTCGCCGATCACGCCCGCGAGCGTTCCTCGCCGAGGGCGTTCTCGGCGAAGTGCTCGACGAGTTCGACGCCGCGGTCGGCGGCGAACGTCTTCGCGTCCTCGATTCGATCGATCGCGTCCGCGTCCCCGCGATCGCGGGCGAGCAGCCCACGTTCGAGGTGGATCCAGGACTCCAGCAGGGTCGCCCCGATATCGGCGACGGCTTCGGCGCCCTCGTCCAGCCGAGTCGCGGCCTCGTCGTCGTTGCCGGCCAGTCGCTCGACCCGCGCGAGGGCGATGCTCGCCCGAACGACCTTCTCGAGCCCGCCGACGTCGGTGGCGTCGGCCATCGCGGTCCGGGCGGGATCGAGTGCGGCCTCGAGGTCGCCACGCTCCGCGTGGACCAGGCCGAGACGGGTCCGGGCGTACACCTGGAAGTGCAGGTTGCCACACCCGGTTGCCAGTTCGAGCGACTCGCGATAGGCCTCCAGGGCCGCGTCGACGGTCCCCGTCGCGAGTTCGACGTCGCCCATCCGGAGTTGCGCCTCTGCCATCATCTCCGGTGCCGTCCCCTGGCCCGCCTCGACGGCGGCGCGGGCGTGCTCCCGGGCACGGTCGAACCGACGTCCGTACAGCGCTAGCCGCGACAGTTCACAGTGCGAGGCGGCGATCATCCGGGTGTTTTCGACGTCGGTGATCAGATCGAGTGCCGCCTCGAGTTGCTCCCTGGCCGTCTCGAAGTCACACCGGTCCAGGTGGTAGATGCCGCTCGACAGGAGGAAGTTCCCCTCGGTGTCACGGAGTCCGAGCGTTCGTGCGGCCTCGAGACCGCGCTCCCACAGTTCCCGGGCCCGTTCGGGCTCGCCCTCCTCGTAATACCAGCCCGCGAGGTTCCCCATGTAGGTCACCTCCTGGGAACGGTCGCCCACCTCGCGAGCGTACTCGAGTGCGGTCTCGGTCGCGTCCCTGGCACCCTCGACGTCGCCTGCCCGATCGTACGCCATCGAGAGGTTGTTGTAGCTCGCGGCGGCGTCGCGGATCGCACCCGACCGCTCGTTCGCGTCGACGGCCCGCTCGAG
>DATFIX010000152.1:0-7417 GCA_035269625.1 Natrialbaceae archaeon | reverse complement strand
ACCCTCGCGGAAGCGATCGAGAGACTTGCGGAGGGGTTCGGCGTCTCCCACGACATCCTGCCCATGAGCAACGACCCCGTCGCCAGCCTGGTGCACACCGGCGAGGGCGTGATGCACTTCCAGGAGTTCTGGGTGGGCCGGGGCGGCGAACCGTCGGTCGACAACGTCGAGTTCCGCGGGGCGTCTCCGGCCGACCCCGCACCGGGCGTTCTCGAGGCCCTGCAGGACGACGTGATCATCGGGCCCTCGAACCCGGTCACGAGCATCGGCCCGATGCTCGCGCTCGACGGGGTCGCCGAGTCCCTCCAGGAGACGACGGTCGTCGCCGTCTCGCCGTTTATCGACGACGAGCCCTTCTCGGGCCCGGTCTCGAAACTCATGGAGGCCGTCGGCGCACAACCCAGCACGGCCGGGTTGCGGACGGCCTTCCCGTTCGCCGATGCGTTCGTCGTCGACGAGCGCGACGGGACCCGGATGGGCAAGCCGACCGTCAGGACCGACCTGACCATCGACGGCCCGGACGACGCCGCCCGGATCGTCGAGGCCTGCGAGGAGGCGCTCGCGGAGGCCAGGTGATGTTCTCCCCTCCGGTCGCTCTCGCCAGCCTGAGCGGCCGCTCGGACGCCGACTGGGCTCGCGCCGCCGAACCGTTCGTCGGGGCTGCGTTTCTCGGCGGGATCGCCATCGACGAGGCGACACGCGAGGCGGCCCGAGACCTCGTCGCCCGCGACCGCTCCGAGTTCCTTCCCCCGGACCCGCTTGCGTTCGTGGACGAACAGCTCGAAGCGCTCGAGGACGCCTCGCTCCGCCCGGGTTTCAACGTTCGGAGCGCGACGGTCGGTCCACTCCGGGACGTGGCGAGGATCTGCGCCGACCACGACGCGATCCTCGAGATCAACGCGCACTGTCGACAGGAGGAACTCGTCGCCGCCGGCTCCGGCCACGCGTTACTCCGGGACGACGGCCGACTGGCCGAGTACGTCGCCGCGGCCGCCGAGACGGGGGCGACCGTGAGCGTCAAGGTCCGGACCGAGGCCGACGGCGTCGATTTGCCCGCGACCGCGCGACGGATCGACGACGCGGGCACGGACGTGATCCACCTGGATGCGATGGACTCGGAACCGGTCGTCCGGGACGTGGTCGACGCGACGGACGCGTTCGTGATCGCGAACAACGAGGTGCGCGACCGGGAGAGCGTCCACGAGTACCTTTCCTACGGGGCGGACGCCGTCAGCGTGGGCCGGCCGAGCGACGATCCGCGAGTGCTTCGACGCGTCCGACAGACAACCCGGGAATGGTTCGACGAGAACCGGACTGAGTGACGCACGTCGGACGGCGACGCCGTTTCCCGATACGTTTAAGGCCAGGACCCTGCCCCGTAGGAATATGAGTGCACGACCGCTCGACGTACTCGAGGAGACCCTCGACGAGACCGTCACGGTTCGCCTGAAGGGCGGGGAGACCTATCGGGGTATCCTGGCGGGGTACGATCAGCACATGAACGTGGTGATCGAACCGATTCCCGAGGCACAGCAACCGAGCGACGAACCGGACGGCCCGGACTCGGTCGAAGACACAACGATTATACGCGGCGATAACGTCGTTTCGATAACTCCATGACCGGATCAGGAACCCCCAGCCAAGGGAAGAAGAACACGACGACTCACGTGAAGTGCCGTCGCTGCGGCGAGAAGTCCTACCACGTCAAGAAGGGCGTCTGCTCGAGTTGCGGGTTCGGCAAGTCCGCCAAGCGCCGCGACCACGAGTGGACGTCGAAGGCGGGCGAGTGACCGCCCGTTCCGATCGGGTCTTCTCTCCGTTCTGACGGTTTCCAGTGTGTCGAGCGATGCGTTCCGTTCCGGATCGAGGTATGCATGTTCGTGGGTATATTTCTTCACTCCGGCGTCGATTCAGGGCACAATCACGAGATTTTTAACCGTTCGAAACTCACCTCGCAACCATGACTCACGGGCGGGACGACCGCGTCCGCGACGGGTTGACCGAGAAGTGCGGCGTCGTCGGGGTTGCCCTGACGGATCGGGCCGCCGCACGGCCGCTCTACTACTCGCTCTACGCCCTCCAGCACCGCGGGCAGGAATCGGCCGGGATCGTCACGCACGACGGCTTCCAGCAACACACCCACGTCGAGATGGGTCTCGTGGGCGACGCCTTCGGCGGGGACGACCTCGCGGCCCTGAACGGGTCGGCCGGCATCGGCCACGTCCGGTACCCGACTGCGGGAAGCGTCGACCGGGCCAGCGCCCAGCCCTTCACCGTCTCCTTCCGGAGCGGGTCGCTGGCGCTCTCGCACAACGGCAACCTCGTCAACGCCGACGAGATCCGCGAGGAACTGGCAGCAAAGGGCCACGCGTTCACCTCCGACGGCGACACCGAGGTGATCGCCCACGACCTCGCCCGGAACCTCGTCGAGGCCGACCTCGTCAGGGCGGTCAAGAAGACGATGGGCCGGATCCACGGGTCGTACTCGCTGACGATCATGCACGACGACACCGTGCTCGGGCTTCGCGATCCCGGCGGCAACCGGCCGCTGTGCATCGGCGAACTCGATGACGGTTACGTGATCGCCTCCGAGAGCGCCGTCGTCGACACCCTCGACGGCGAACTGGTCCGGGACGTTCGGCCGGGCGAACTCGTCGTCCTCGACGCCGACGGGGGCGGCTTCGAGAGCTTCCAGCTGTACGACACCGAGCACACGGCTCATTGCTTCTTCGAACACGTCTATTTCGCCCGTCCGGACTCCGTCATCGACGACGAACTCGTCTACGAAGTGCGTCGCGACCTCGGCCGGAAGCTCTGGGAGGAATCCGGCGTCGAGAGCGACGTGGTCCTGCCGGTTCCGGACTCCGGGCGCGCGTTCGCTTCGGGCTACGCGGAGGCGGCCCAGGAGGACGGCGCCGACCTGGAGTTCGCCGAGGGGCTGATGAAAAACCGGTACGTCGGGCGCACGTTCATCATGCCGACACAGGACGAGCGCGAGCGGGCGGTCCGCCTGAAGCTCAATCCGATCAAGTCGACGATCGAGGGGCGAACGGTCACGATCATCGACGACTCGATCGTTCGGGGCACCACCTCGACGCAACTCGTCTCGCTCCTCCGGGACAGCGGCGCGGAGGCGGTCCACGTCCGTATCGGGTCCCCGCCCATCTCGGCCCCCTGCTATCTCGGGATCGACATGGCCACGCGCGAGGAACTCATCGCGTCGGACAAGACCGTCCCCGAGATCGGGGAGGCCATCGAGGCCGACAGCGTCGCCTACCTCTCGCCCGACGCCGTCGCGCGGGCGATCGGCAAGGACCGGGCCGACCTCTGCATGGGCTGTATCACCGGCGAGTACCCCTACGACGTCGAGGGGGAGGCGACCGATCGCGACGTGCAGCGCCCGACGCTCGAGGGCGATACCGGGACGGTCGACGACTGATCCTACGATCCGCCGTTCGGTGCGGCGTCTCCCATTCAGTACAACCAGTACAGCATCACGTAGACGACCTCACCCAGTACGAACGAGATCAGCCACAGGGCGGCGGCGACCCGGCCGACTCGGGGATGGGCGGTCGAGGCGAGTTCGTGGATCGGGTACGAGTACGCGATCAGGAGCACGTAGTACACGGCCGGCAGCGCGACGATGGCGAGGATGACGTGGATCGCGAGGATCGGGAAGTAGACGAACGTCTCGACGGCGCCTTCGCCGGGGAACGTGGTGGCCCCGTCGATCGCCACCTTGTAGAGATACAGGACGAGGAAGGTCGCGAAGAGACCGAACGAGGTCAGCATCAGGCGACGATGGCGGACGACGTTCGACCGGCGAATCGCACGCACCCCCGCCGTGATCGTTCCGATGGCGAGCAGGCTGATCGCCGCGTTGACGTGGGGAATCGCGTCGAGGATTCCCCCCGGTGCCCGGGGGAGGGTTCCGGCCGGGACGACCCGTCCGACGGCAGCGAAAACGAGTGCGAGTGACACGATCGTGAGCAGCGCAGTGAGACTCGTTACGTTGTCACGGACCCGCTGGTGCATACTGCGAAGGCTCGAACGCCAGCCTCAAGCGACTGTCGGTCGTTTCGCTCCCGGTGCGGTCGATACGTGTGGCCCAGCTACCGGGCCGACGAGATCGTTACAGGTACGCCGCGTCCCAGCGGGTCGGACTGCGCGCGTTGCGACAGTTGTTGCACTCCATCCGGTCCATCGAGTCCATCGCGACGTCGAAGGTCTCGCAGTTACTGCAGAACCAGCCGTAGGGTTCGTCGAACCCGCGGTCGAGGTAGGCCGGGTAGAACTCCGAGCGCGACCCGTGCAGGCCGGCGTCGAAGTCCACGAAGACGGTTTCGCCGTCCTCGGTCGTCGCGCTCTCGAGGCCGGGTTCGACCTCCTGGATGCCGCCACCGCGCTTGGACTCGAACTCGATCTCGGTGTAGGTGTCCTCGTCGATTTCGACCGACCGAACGCCCACGCGGACGAATCCCTGGTCCTTGAAGAAGTCGATGCCCTCCTCGTTGCGTTCGAGCGCGACGGCCCTGAACACCTCGGCGCCTCGATCCACGAGGTTTTCCTCGATTCCGTCGATGAGTGCCGCTCCAGCACCCTCGTCGCGGTGATCGGGATGGACGTGCAGCCAGCGGATCTCCCCCAGCAATCGATGCCGGTCGACCATTTCACTCTCGGCGTACCCGATGACGTCGTCGCTCTTCGTCGTCACGAGAATGACCACCTCGTCGCCCTCGATCATTTCCTCGAGTTTCCCCTTGCCGTACCAGGTTCCGATCGCCCGATCGATCATGTCCTCGTCCAGAAAACCGTACGATTCCTGCAGGGAAGCCCGGGCGATGTCTTTGATTTCTGGCGCGTCATCCACGGTCGCTTGACGGACGTCCATATCTCGCAATTCGCAGCCATGCGCATTAAATCAGGGTGTCGACCCAGGGTGTCGGCGACCGTTTCCCAGGACGGACGAGAGTTCCTAAAATCGCAAGATTCGGCCGCCCTAATGCGCTGACGATCGGATTCTTACCGGCGGGAATAACGGGGGAAAGAATTAAGTCATCCCCGGTAATTAGTATTACTTGCCGGATTCATCCGGCAACCGTCGCGTGTCGGAGACTCCCTGCGGAAGGAGGGCAACCCCACCCACCCACCCCCCATCCCACTTTCGTTGCCACCCCGAGACGGCGGCCGCCGCCAGGTCCCCATTCCCGGGCATGCAGGAGGGGCACCATTTCCCCCCTTTTTGAACTTCGAAATCGACGGCGGTTTCGAATCGCTCCGGCACAACGCCGCTGCTATCGGATTTACTTCGGAAGGAATGTTGCGTGGGTGCAGTCCCAAGGGATGCACCTGCACTCGGAGAGTGCGTGGGACCGGATTTGAACCTCGTCGAGACGTTCCGGGCTGTGGCCTCGCTACGCTCGGCCATTCCGGGACTGCGACTCGTCTGGTTCAAATCCGTTCCAACTCCCTCCCTCGCTCGCGAGGGCTTACTCGCTCATTGCGTGGGACCGGATTTGAACTTCCGTCGTTCCGTTCCGCTTCGCTCCACTCCACGACGACGTTCGCAGTCGCCTTCGGCGACTGCTCACCGAAGGAAGACGTTCGTGCTCGTTCACTCCGTTCACATCGCGCGCTGCGACTTCCAGGGATCGCGATCGGCAAGCCAATCGCTCACTTCAGTCACTTCGCTTCGCTCGTGACAACGTTCGAAGGCCGCAAGCGGCCTTCTCACCGGCGGACCCCGACGGGACAGCGCCATCGCTGTCGAATTTACGTCGGAAGGAATGTTGCGTGGGTGCAGTCCCAAGGGATGCACCTGCACTCGGAGAGTGCGTGGGACCGGATTTGAACCGGCGGACCCCTACGGGACAGCGCCCTCAACGCTGCGCCGTTGGCCTAGCTTGGCTACCCACGCACGGTGGCTCTGTGCACTCTGGTCTTTTCCGTGGGGGAATAAAAGCGCTTTCGTTCGTCGGTGGCCCCGGGAACGCCTGACAGACCGGGCGAAGCGAGTCCTTGAAATGCCCGGTAGCGCATACGGTCTGGCATGGCCAAATACTCGACGGGCGATTCGTCGGGCGGCGACGGAGGTGATACCTGCGAACTCTGTGGGAAATCGAGCGATTCGCTCCGGCAGGCGAACGTCGCGGGTGCCACCCTGCAGGTCTGTCCGTCCTGTGCGCCCCACGACGACGCCTCGCACTCGGGTTCGGGAGGCGGTGCGGAGGACGACGACGAGCGGGACCGCAAACGCCGCGCGGTCCAGAACGCTGCCCGGGCGAGTCCGAACTGGGACGGCGACTCCTCCCACTGGGAGGAGGAGGGCACCGACTACGAGGAAGACCGACTGCCGTACCTCGTGGACGGCTACGGCAAAGCCGTGGTCGAGGCGCGCCAGGACGCGGGACTGCAGCGCGAGGAACTGGCGGACGAACTCGGCGTTCGCGAATCGGACCTGCTGGCGGTGGAACAGGGTCGAGCGGCGAAAGCCGGAATCGGCGGGTCCGTGATCGCCGCGCTCGAGGAGCGCCTGGACGTGGAACTCTCGGAACAGGGGCCGTGAGGCTTTTCGTGCGGGACCGTTTGAGGGACGGGCAATGACCGGGCAACTCGCAGCAGCCGAACCGTACACCATGCGCTGGGAAGCGCAGGTGACGGCCGTCGACGGTCGGGACGTGACGCTCGATACGAGCTATTTTTACACCGAAAGCGGCGGCCAGCCGTCGGACACGGGGCGGATCGAAAGCTTCGACGTGATCGGGGTCGGGCGCGAGGGCGGCGACGTCGTCCACACGCTCTCGGAACCGCCGGAATTCGATGCCGGGACGACCGTCCTGGCGACCGTCGATCGCACCCGCCGACGCTACCACATGCGCGCCCACACCGCCAGTCACGCGCTGTACGGCGCGGGGCGGCACCTCCTCGAGGACCTGGGCTACGGCGGGTTCGACATCGCCTCGCCCACCCTCGACGACGGCGACGTCCGGGCCACGCCGGAGAACGGGAAGGTCCGGATCGACTTCCGGACGTCGACTGACGTGGATGACGACATACTGATCGAGATGGAACGGCTAGTCAACCGTGCCGTCTGGGACGGGCGGGAAGTCTCCTGGACGTCGATTCCGCTCGCCGAGGCCCGCGAGCGAGACGAAATCGCCTTCAACACGAAGACCGAGGAGGGCGTGTTCGATAACGCCGACTCCGTGCGCGTCGTCACCATCGAGGCGGTGAACGGCGAGGACGAGCACTGGGACGTCGCGGCCTGTGGCGGGACGCACGTCTCGAACACGCGGGAAATCGGCCCGGTCCACATCCTCGACCGGTCGAACCCGGGCGAGGGACTCACCCGGGTCGAATTCGCCGTCGGCCCGCCGGGCATCGACCGCGCCGCGGCAGTGCATCGCACTGCCCGCGA
>DATFIX010000151.1:0-6983 GCA_035269625.1 Natrialbaceae archaeon | reverse complement strand
GCCTTCCTGCACTGTCTCGACGGCGACGTCCAGCCACCCGAAAACCGGGACGTCACGCTACACATGGCCGACGTCGTGTTCGACCTCGAGACGCGAGTCCGCGGCACCGAAATCGAGAACCGCCTGTCCATCCCGAAGTTCCGCGGTGGGACGGCCCTCACGGAGACGATCAAACTGGAACTGGCCGACGCCGTCGACGTCGACACGAGCCGCGACATCGCCTAGGGATCGTGGTCGTCGGATCGGCAGGACGGCGAGCCTCAGGAAAACGAACCGGCGTTACTCTTCAGTGTCTTCTTCGAGTTCCTCGACGATGTCCTCGGCGTCGACGTCGGCGTCCTCGAGGGCATCCTCGACGTCGCCGCCGCCCATGCCGCCCATCATACCGCCCATGCCGCCCATCATGCCGCCCATGCCACCGTCGATGGTCTCCTGGACGATGACGCGGTCGAGATCGATCTTCTCCATGATGTCCTGGGCGATCTGCTGTTTGGAGAACATCCACTGCTGGTTCATCGAGAGCTGGGGCGTGGCCTCGATGTAGAGCGTCTCCTTTTCGACCGTGACGGTCTCGTACTCGGGCTCTGGCGGCTCCTCGTCCTCGCCCTCTTCCTCGTCTTCGCTCTCGGCGTCCTCCTCGTCGGGCTCGACGAGCTGTTCCTCCTCGACCTCGTCGGTCTCGATCCACATCTCGAGGTCCTCGTCGAGGTACATGTTGAACAGGCCCTTCGCCCGCTCGATTCGGTCCTCGACCTCCCCGACGATTTCGTACTCGTACTCGATGTCCTCGCCGGCCAGCGGGTGGTTGAAGTCCACGCGAGCGCGGCCGCCGATCACGGTCTCGACGTAGCCCTGCTCGCCGTCGACCTGCACCTGGGCACCCGGGTAGCGGTCGTCCTCGTCGATCTTCTCCGCACTGACGGTGCGGACCTGCTCGTTGTCGTACTCGCCGAAGGCTTCCTCGCCCGGGACGACGGCGCTCCCACTCTCGCCGACCTCGCGGCCGACGATGTCCTCCTCGACGGCCTCGAACAGGTGGCCCTCGCCCAGGATGATCGTCCGGGGGTGGAACTCCCGGCCCTGGTCGTCGACGCCCTCTTCCTCCGCGACGTCGGCGTAGGTCGTGTCGACGAGCGTGCCCTCCTCGACGGTCCGTGCCGTGTAATCGAGTTCGATGAAGTCGCCCTCCTGCAGTCCGGTTTGCTCGGACGGTTCCTCCGCCGCTTCTGCCTCGGGTTCGGTGTCCTCGGCTTCCTGATCGTCGGTCATACTGTACACCTCTGTCGTTCCGCATTTAAGCATCGTGATTCGGCCCGACCGGGCGGTTCGGGCCGTCGCGGCGGTTTCGTCGCCAATGGCTCCCGGGAGCGGGACGGTTTTTTGTTGTCCCAGCCCGATCGGAAACGGTATGTACGAGGTCGAGGTCAAGGTGCGGGCCGATCACGAGCGCGTCCGGGAGGCCCTGGCGGGGACGGACGCCACCCGCGTCGAACGAGTCGTCCAGGAGGACACCTACTATTCCGCGCCGGATCGGGACTTCGCGGACACGGACGAGGCGCTCCGGATCAGGCGGGAGCGATCGGACGGGGAGAGCGGCGCGCGCGTGACGTACAAGGGGCCGCTCGTGGAGTCCGAATCGAAGACCCGCGAGGAGTTCGAAACCGGCGTCGACGACGGCGCGGCGATGGGAAACATCCTCGAACGACTCGGGTACGATCCAGTGGCAACCGTCAGGAAAGAGCGGGAGCGCTACGAGTACAGCGGCTACGAAGTCGTGCTGGACGCCGTGGACGACCTCGGCGAGTTCGTCGAGGTAGAGACGGAGGCCCCGGCGTCATCCCTGGAGACCGAGCGGGCCGGTGCCATCGAAATCCTGGAACGCCTCGACCTCGACCCCAGTGACCAGATTCGAACGTCGTACCTGGAACTGCTCCTGGAAGCAACGGCCGACGAGGGATAGCGTCGAATCAGGACTCCTGGCCGTCGAGGTCGGTAGTCCGTCGATCGTCCGTGGCCGGCGGCGAAAGGTCGGCGACACATCGCCGGCAGAACCGATACTCGGGGTCGTTGGGGGCCCCACATTCGGAGCATTCGATCGTCGCACCCTCCACCCGGTCCGACCCTGTGGCGCGCGCGGCCGGCCAGATGGCGCTTTTGCCCGCGGTTCGCCACCGGATCAGGAGGTAGGTGAGGACGACGAGGTTGAACCCACCGAGCGCGGCGAATACCGAAGCCGACGGGAGGTCGGGAAGCATCTCGTCGGTTCTACGTCCGCCGTCCGTTTGAATCCCCCGATACGGTGAAACAAAGGGAGTGCACATTCGGCACAAGATTTATATAGTGTCGTCGTTTACGTATGGTGAAATCAAACCTCGCGAACCGTTTTTTCACGTTCGCACCCCCAACCGATCAGACATGAGTCACGAAGCCTTCCACGCAAACGAACGAACCGTCCGCAAACCGACCGAGCAGGAGTCCACCGAAACGACCGAGGAAACCGAACTGAACGAGTGCCCCGAGTGTGGCGGCCGGATCGTCACCGACGAAGCCCACGGCGAGTCCGTCTGCAGCGAGTGCGGACTGGTCGTCGACGGCGAGCAGATCGACCCCGGGCCCGAGTGGCGGGCCTTCGATCCGGGTGAGAAAGACCAGAAGTCCCGGGTCGGCGCGCCGACGACGAAGATGATGCACGACCAGGGCCTGTCGACCAACATCGGCTGGCAGAACAAGGACGCCTACGGGCGCTCGCTGTCCTCGCGCCAGCGCAAGAAGATGCAGCGCCTCCGAACCTGGGACGAGCGGTTCCGCACCCGCAACTCCAAGGAGCGCAACCTCAAGCAGGCGCTCGGCGAGATCGACCGCATGGCCAGCGCGCTCGGCCTCCCGAAGGACGTGCGCGAGACCGCCAGCGTGATCTACCGACGCGCGCTCAGCGAGAACCTGCTCCCGGGCCGCTCCATCGAGGGCATCTCGACCGCCTCGCTGTACGCCGCGGTCCGCATGGAGAACGTCCCCCGCAGCATCGACGACTTCGCCAGCGTCACCAGGGTCGACGAGGAGACGTTCAAGCGGGCCTACCGGTACATCGTCCGCGAACTCGACCTCGAGATCGCCCCGACCGACCCCGAGAAGTACGTGCCCCGGTTCGTCTCGGCGCTCGAGGTCTCCAGCGAGACCGAATCGCTCGCTCGCGAGATCCTGGAGACGTCCCGCGAGGCGAACGTTCACAGCGGGAAGTCCCCCGTCGGTCTCGCGGCGGCGGCCATCTACGCGGCCGGTCGCCTGACCAACGAGCACGTCACCCAGAGCGAGATCGCCGAGGTCGCCGACGTGAGCGAGGTGACCATCCGGAACCGCTACCAGGAGATGCTCCGGGCCGTCGAGAACGCGAAGCCCTCCGCCCACGCGACGGATTCCGAGCGCGCCGCCGGACAGGCCTGAGGACGAAGGCGAACCCCTGCTCCCGTTGCGTCTCCCCGTCCCCCCGTTTGTCACAGGTTGGCATAATCCCCAGTAATCAAACCGGCGTTCCTGGTTTCCGCAAGTTATAGAAACGGCCATCGAGAAGGGTCGCCAATGACAGCGCGGAACATCCGGGTCGACGAATACGACCAGACGCCGGTCGAGGAACAGTACGTCGAGATCGTCGAGCGAAAGGGTATCGGCCATCCCGATTCGATCTGTGACGGCGTCGCCGAGAGCGTTTCCCGGGCACTGGCCCAGGAATACCTCGACCGCGTCGGACGAGTTCTCCACTACAACACCGACGAGACGCAACTCGTCGCCGGCCGGTCCGCCCCGGCGTTCGGCGGCGGCGAGATGCTCGAACCGATCTACCTCCTCATCGTCGGCCGGGCGACGAAGTCCTACCAGGGGACGAACATCCCCGCCGAGACCATCGCCCTGAACGCCGCCCGCGAGTACCTGAACGAGAAGATTCCGCGCCTGGACTTCGGAAAGGACATCGTCGTCGACGTACGCCTCGGGGAGGGCAGCGGCGACCTCAAGCAGGTGTTCGGCACCGACGGCGCGACCGTCCCGGAGGCCAACGACACCAGTTTCGGTGTCGGTCACGCACCGCTGACCGAGACCGAGCAGATCGTCCGGAACGCCGAGCGTCGCCTCAACACCGACTTCGCCGACGATCACCCCGTCCTCGGGCCGGACGTGAAGATCATGGGCAAACGCGAGGGCGACCACATCGACGTGACTGTCGCGGCCGCGATGATCGACGAGTACGTGCCCGACATCGACGCCTACGAGGACGCCGTCCGTCGAGTCCGCGAGTACGTCCACGACGTCGCCGAGGAGTACACCGACCGCGAGGTTTCGGTCCACGTCAACACCGGGGACGACCTCGACGAGGGCGCGATCTACCTCACGACCACCGGGACGAGCGCCGAACACGGCGACGACGGGTCAGTGGGACGGGGCAACCGCGCCAACGGCCTCATCACGCCCAACCGCTCGATGAGCCTGGAGGCCTCCAGCGGGAAGAACCCCGTCAACCACATCGGCAAGATCTACAACCTCCTTTCGACGGACATCGCCCGGCAGGTCGTCGAGGAGGTCGACGGCATCAGCGACCTCCGGATCCGCGTCCTCTCCCAGATCGGCCGCCCGATCGACCAGCCCCACGTCGCCGACGCGTTCGTCCAGACGGACCCCGGCGTCGAACTCGCGGCGATCGAGGAGGACGTCGAGACCATCATCGACCGAAAGCTCGCCGACGTGACCGACATCACCCGGCGGGTCATCGACGGCGAACTGGACACTTTCTGATCCCCCAGACGGGGCTTTCTCGAACCCGGAAGGGGTTTACCGCCCCATCGTCTACCCGCGATCGTGAAACCGCCAGGTGCAGACGCGGTCGTCGTCCGGGACGGCGACATCAACACCAAGAGCGAACCCGTCCGACGCGCCATGGAGCAGCGCCTGATCGAGAACGTGTCGGCCCTGCTCGACGCCCGCGGCATCCCTGGCGAGATCGAATATCGCCGGACCCGGCCGCTGATCCATACCGGCGAGTCGTCGGTCGAGGCGGCAGCCGACGCGGCCGCCGACGTCTTCGGCGTCGTCTCGGCCAGTCCGGCCCGGCGCGTCGCTCCCGACCGCGACGCTATCGTGGAGGCCCTGGCCGGGACGGCCCGGGCGTGCTACGACGGGGGCACCTTCGCCGTGTCCGCCAGGCGGGCGTACAAGGGCCATCCATACACCAGCCAGGAACTGGGCGAGGTCGGAGGCGCAGCCATCGCCGACGCCGTCGCCAAGGACTTCGATCCGTCGGTCGACCTTGACGATCCGGATCTGACGTTTTACGTCGAGGCCCGCGAGGACGTGGCGTTCGTCTTCCTCGAGAAGCGACCCGGGCCCGGCGGGCTTCCGCTGGGCAGTCAGACACCGCTCGTCGCACTGGTCAGCGGCGGCATCGACTCGCCCGTGGCGGCCCACGAGGCGATGCGGCGGGGATCCCCGATCGTGCCCATCTACGCCCGCCTGGGCGACTACGGCGGCCCCGACCACGAGGCCCGGGCGATGGAGACGGTTCGACGCCTGGCCGAGTACGCGCCGAACTACGACCTCCGCCCCTACGTCTTCGACGTCGGGGAGACCCTGACCGTGCTGGCCGCCCGGATGAACGAGGGGCGGATGCTCGCGTTCCGACGGCTGCTGTTCCGGGCAGCCGAGGAGATCGCCAGGCTGGAGGGTGCCAAAGGGATCGTCGCGGGCGAGGCCATCGGACAGAAATCCAGCCAGACGGTGGCCAACCTGGCAGTCACCGACGCCGCGACGACCCTCCCGGTTCACCGGCCGCTCCTGACGTGGGACAAAGCCGAGATCGAGCAGCAAGCCCGCGAAATCGGGACCTACGACGACTCGACCATTCCGACGGGGTGCAACCGCTTCGCACCCCCACAGCCGCTCACCGGAGCCAGTCTCGAAGGGCAGCGCGGTCGGGAACCCCACGACCTGTTCGACCGGGCCGAACGGATCGCCAGCGAAGCCGAGCGCGTTCCACTGGAGCCGACGCCGGACGGCACCTGACGCGACGGCAGAAAGCGTCTGACAAAATACTTATCTTCGACGACGGATAGCCTCGATCATGAACCGCCGCCCGTCGATCCGCCACGTCCGGATCGTTGCCCTTCTCCTGCTGTTGATCGGCGTCGCCCCCGTCGCGACCGCCTACGCGACCACCCACTACGGGGGCGGCCCGAACCCGGACACGATCCCAGAGACGGTGCCGCCAACCGACGGCATCACGGTCCTCACTATCGACGGCCTGGGGCCGAGCCAGATCGTCGCGTACGCCCCGAACGGGAGCCTGCTCTACCAGAATCGCACCTACGGGTTCTACCACGACGTCGACCCGAGCCCCGTCGGGTCGGCCACCGTGACCTACGTCGCGAGCACGGAGGTGAACGCCAGCCACTGTGACACGACCCGAGCAGGCGTCGACGAGTGCTCGGTGAGCGTCGTCGAGCGCCTGAACCTCACCACGGGGGAGGTCACCCGGATGTACTCTCGGACGGTGCCCGACTTCGGGACCGACAACGTCCACGACGTCGACGTGATCGACGGGGGCGAGCGGGTCGTCGTGGCCGACATCGCCCATCCCGATCGGATCTACGTCGCGAACCTGACGACCGGCGAGACCGTCTGGGAGTGGCGGGCCATCGAGCGGTTCGACCCCGACAGCGGCGGCGACTATCCGAAGGACTGGACGCACCTGAACGACGTGGAGTACCTCGATAGCGGCCTCGTGATGGCCAGCATCCGCAACCAGGACCAGGTCGTGTTCCTCCGGCCCGGCCACGGGGTCGTCGAGAACATGACCCTCGGGAGCGAGGGTGCCCACGAGACCCTCTACGAGCAGCACAATCCGGACTACATCCCGCCCGAGCAGGGGGGCCCGGCCGTCCTCGTCGCCGATTCGGAGAACAACCGGGTGGTCGAGTACCAGCGAACCGACGGCGGCGGGT
>DATFIX010000150.1:0-9827 GCA_035269625.1 Natrialbaceae archaeon | reverse complement strand
CTGGCGGAACGGGAGGGGCCCAGGGCGGTCGAGGAGGTCTTCCCGGACCACGAACAGACCGCCGTCGTCGGGCGACGATAGGCGAGCTATTCGGTTCGGAACTCGAACCGCGCCCCGCCCGACTCGCTTTCTGTCACCCCGACGTCCCAGCCGTGCGCCTCCGCAATGGCCCGGACGATGGCGAGACCGAGGCCCGATCCCTCCACCTCGGTGGTGTACCCCCGTTCGAAAACCTCGTCGCGTTCGTCCGGCGGGATGCCCGGACCGTCGTCGTCGACGTAGAACCCGGCGGGACCCATCTCGTCGTTCGTGGCGTCGTCGGTTGCAGTTCCGTCGAGTCGCCCCACCGTGACGGTGACGCCCTCTCCGACGTGCTCCAGCGCGTTGCGAAACAGGTTCTCGAACAGTTCCCGTAGTCGGCCCTCGTCGGCCTCGATCGTCCCACTCTCGTCGACGGCGAGGGTCGCTTCGGGGGTTTCGACGACGTCCCAGGCCTCTTCGGCGACATCGCCAAACGCGAGGGGTTCGGTCTCGTCGACCACCCGGCCCTTCCGGGCCAGCGCCAGCGACTGCTCGATGAGCTCCTCCATCCGATCGAGCGAGTCCTCGACCCGCAGCAGATGTTCGGCGTCGCCGGTCTCGAAGGCGGCGTCGAGATAGCCCTGTGAGACCTCCAGCGGGTTCCGCAGGTCGTGGCTGACGATGCTGGCGAACTCCTCCAGGCGCTCGCGCTCGCGGCGTGCCTGTCGCGTCGCCTCGCGCTGGCGCACCTCCGCCGCACCGGCGACCGACCCGGCCCCGACGCCGACGGTGCCGGACACGAGCGTCAGGAAGAGCGGTTCCGCGACGGCCGCCCCGTCGAAGATCGTGATGACGAGCTGGAGGGCAGTGATGACCGCGGCGACCAGGAACCCGCCGAGCGCGAACGAGAAGACGGTGATCCGGTCGCGGACCGACACGCCGTCGCGAACCAGGTGCCGATCGACGAGGACCGTGCTCACCGCGACCGCGACGGGCAACGCCGCGGCGATGACGACCTGCAGGACGGGTTCGCCGTTTGCCTGGGCGTCGACGAACGACTGCAGGACGATCAGGACGGCGAGGAAGCTTCCAAGCACGGAGAGCGGCGACACCGGCAGTCGCTCGCCGGCGCGGGTGAGCCAGTCGTCCCCTTCCGGCGGTTCGTCTCCGGACGACCCGACGGCCATGTGCGACGCATCGACCCCCGTGGCCTTAATTCGGATGGCCCAGAACCGGGACCCGAACCCCGCCACGACGACCGCGAAGGACAGTTTCAAGCGACCGCTCGACAAAGCCCGGGGCATGTACGAACGCCTCAAGGGATTTCGCGACGTCTATCCCGAGGAGATGGCGGCCTACCGGGCCGTCTTCGACGAGATCGAGTCGACGGCGGGGGCCTACGGCTTCCGCGAGATAGCCACGCCAGCGATGGAGCGAACCCAGCTGTACGTCGACAAATCCGGCGAGGAGATCGTCGACGAACTGTACAGTTTCGAGGACCAGGGCGGGCGCGACGTCGCACTCACGCCCGAGTTGACGCCGACCGTCGCCCGGATGGTCGTCGAGAAGCACCAGGAACTCACCAAGCCGATCAAGTGGTACTCGACGCGCCCGTTCTGGCGCTACGAGCAGGTCCAGCAGGGCCGGTTCCGCGAGTTCTACCAGACCAACGTCGACATCTTCGGGTCCTCGGAACCCGAGGCTGACGCCGAAATCCTGGCGGTCGCGGCCGAGAGCCTCACGGGACTGGGCCTGACCGCCGACGACTTCGAGTTCCGCGTCTCCCATCGCGACATCCTCTCTGCCCTCCTCCGCTCGTTCGACGCCGACGTGGACACGCGAAACGCCATTCGCGCCGTCGACAAGCGGGCGAAGATAGAGCGTGACGAGTACCTCGACCTGCTCGTCCGGGCCGGCCTCTCGGAGTCCCAGGCCGTCGAGTTCGACGACGTCCTCGAGGCCGGCAGCGAGGACCTGGAGGAACTGCTCGCGTTCTCCGATCGCGAGGACCTCCAGGCCGCGGTCGAGAACCTCCAGAACGTCCTCGACGCGACCGAGGACTTCGGGGTTCGCGAGTACACCAACCTCTCGCTGACGACCGCTCGGGGACTCGATTACTACACCGGCGTCGTCTTCGAGTGCTTCGACTCGACGGGCGAGGTTTCGCGGGCCATCTTCGGCGGCGGCCGCTACGACGACCTCATCGAGAGCTACGGCGGCCAGCCCACCCCGGCCGTCGGCGTCGCCCTGGGCGTGATGAACTCGACGCTGCCGCCCCTCCTGAAGCGGGCGGGCGTCTGGCCCGAAGAAGCCCTCTCGACGGATTACTACGTCCTCACGGTGGGGGATACCCGGCACGTCGCGAGTCGGATCGCCCGCGACCTCCGCGAGCGCGGTCACGTCGTCGAGGCCGACGTCGCCGGCCGGAGCTTCGGGTCCCAGTTGAACTACGCCGACTCGATCAACGCCGAGACGGTCGTCATCGTCGGCGAACAGGACCTCGAGAACGACGAAGTCACCGTCAAGGACATGGCCTCCGGCGACCAGACGACCGCGCCCGTCGAGGCGTTCCCCGGCGAGTTCGACCGGCCGACCTACGACGACTTCGCCTGATCGGCGGCACTGCCGCGATATTTGGGTCGAGGCCGATCGCTGTTTCGATATCGAAATTCCTACAATACGTTGTCTGTCATCACCGTCCCACGGGAAAGTTTGGCATATTTTTCTCATCGCGTGTCGTCTCTGTTCGTGGGGGAGAGCACCATGGCATCAAAGCCGGAACTATCGATAGCGGATCGGAAAGACATCGTGAAAAACATGGAATCGGACGCGTGGAACCACGGAAAGCTCGACGTCGTCGACGAGGGTTGTTCGCCGGACTACGTCGCCCACGATTCGATGGGGGACCGGGACCTGGAGGAATCGAAAGAGATGATCGAACGGGTCCGGGCCGGCACTTCTGATTTCGAATTCCGGATCGACGACCTGTTCGGCGAGGACGACCGGGTGACGCTGCGGTACACGATGAGTGGAACGAACACGGGGCCGTCCTTCCTGACGGAGGAACCGACCGGGAAGTCGTGGGAAGGCACGGGGATATCGATCTACCGCTTCGAGAACGGACAGGTCGTCGAACAATGGGATACGTTCGACTACCTCGGCGTCATGCAACAACTGGGTCTGCTCCCGTCGTCGGAAGAATAATCGGCCAAGAACCGGGGACCGGGCCGACCGATCGCTCGACAACTTTATTTCGCCACCACGAGGTTTTGCGACCATGAGGGATTTTCGGCGGGTGCTCGCCAGGAACGTCACCGAGGTGGGGCTGTTCGTCGGCATCAGCATCATGATCCTGAGCGGGGTCGTGGGGCCGGAGGCCGTCAGTACCGTCGGCCTCGTGGTCCTGCTGGCCGGGATTTTCCTCGACGACGTGATCACTTCGGTGCTGGAACCGGCCGACGACGACGGCGCTGACGCTTCGAATCCCGTCGAAGAACTCCGCGAACGCTACGCACGCGGCGAAATCGACCGCGACGAGTTCGAGCGCCGGGTCGACGACCTGCTCGAGACCGACCCGGAGGTGCGGACCGAGTCACCGACAGACGACGAACTCGACCGGCAACTCGAACGCCGATAGCGCGGGCCGCCCGCTTCGGCGCACCCCCGCTTCGGCGCACCCCCGCTTCAGCGCACACCGTTTCGACGCACTCCCGCTTCGACGCATCCCACCTCCACGCCTCCCGTTTTTGGCCGTTCTCCACGGGACGAGCGACGCCCAGCTATCGACCGAGTCGAAGCAGGCGTTCGGCAACGAGCGTCCCGCCGATTCCGCCCATGACGAACCCGAACACGCCGTCGAGGAACGCGATCATCTTCGGGCCCGTATCGATCCCGGCCGGCCCGAGGAGGATGACCCCGACGGCCCCGATGCCGAAGACGAACAGCACCAGGGAGGCGTAGCCCGCGAGGCGAGTCCACGCCTGGCGCGTTTCGCCGCTCCGGTCGCCCCCGACGAACATGACCAGGGTCAGCGGGGCCACGAAA
The DNA here is from genome assembly GCA_035269625.1 of Natrialbaceae archaeon. GTDB lineage: Archaea > Halobacteriota > Halobacteria > Halobacteriales > Natrialbaceae > DATFIX01. The sequence goes on along the minus strand of DATFIX010000150.1, from coordinate 5,762 downwards.
CTGCCGACGAACGCCAGGATGCTCAGGAAAAAGGCGATCGACCAGGGCGCGCCCGGTCGCCCCTCGACGACGGACCCCCACCCGAGGAGGAAAAACACCGCTCCGAAGACCACCCCACCGACGAGAAACCCGGCCGACGTAACGAAACTGTCGCGTACCATTAGTTCGGTCGAACGACACGATGCGGGAAAACGTTTCCCCCGCGATTCGTCGCTTGCTACGCGCGATTCGTCGACCGATCGGCCGTTCGACGAATTCGCTGCCCGACGCGACACCCTTAATCGACGGCCCGAAGTACGTGGACTCGACGGATGGACGCCTACCGGATCGCCTACGACGGCCGCCCGTTCTACGGCTTCCAGCGCCAGCCCGACGTCCCGACGGTCGAGGGCGCGCTCTTCGACGCCCTTCGATCGCTCGATGTCCTGGATTCCAACACCGACGCCCCGCCCGAGTACTCGGCCGCCGGGCGGACGGACGCCGGCGTCTCTGCACTCGGGCAGGTCGTCGCCTTCGAGGCGTCGGACTGGCTGAGCCCTGCCGCGCTGAACGGCGAACTGCCGGATTCGATCCGGGCGTGGGCCCGCGCCGACGCCCCGGACGGGTTTCACGCCAGGTACGACGCCACCTGGCGGGAGTACGCCTACCACCTACACGCCCCGAAGGCCGATCCGGACCTCGCCGCCGAGGTGTGCACCCGATTCGAGGGCATCCACGACTTCCACAACTTCACGACCGACGACGGCGAGACGACCCGGGCGGTCCACGAGGCCACGGTCGATGAGGACGGCGAGTACCTGGTCCTCCGGGTTCGCGCCGACGGCTTTTGCAGACACCAGCTCAGACGGATGGCGTCGCTCGTCGACGCGGTTGCACGCGAGGAGATGCCGCTCTCGACGGTCGATCGCGCACTGGAACTCGAACCACTCTCGGGGCCGGCGGGCATCCCGACCGCCCCGCCGGAACCGCTCGTCCTTCTCGACGTCGGCTATCCCGACCTCGATTTCGCGGTCGACGACGCGGCTGCTGCCGAGACTCGTCGCGCGTTCGAGGCGCGTCGGCTCCGCCACCGGACGGCCGCCAGGGTGGCGGGGTCGATCGGCGACGGGGTCGGTTCAGAAGAGTAGCCGTCGGCTCGACGCTCAGAGATCCTCGAGGAGATTCGCCATCTCGATGGCGCTCTCGGCGGCCTCGGTACCCTTGTTGCCCTGCTTGACGCCGGCCCGGTCGATCGCCTGCTCGGTCGTGTCGGTCGTCAGGACGCCGAAGGCGATGGGCACCTCGGTGTCCAGGGTTGCCTTGGCGACGCCCTTGGTCGCCTCGTTGGAGACGTACTCGAAGTGGGGCGTCTCGCCGCGGATGACCGCGCCGAGCGCGATCACGCCGTCGTACCGGCCCGAGTTCGCCATCCGCTTTGCGGCCAGGGGAATCTCGAACGACCCCGGCACGCGGGCCACGTCCACGTCGTCGCCGTTCGCGCCGTGGCGCTTGAGCGTGTCCAGCGCGCCGTCGAGCAGTTTGCCGGTGATCAGGTCGTTGAAGCGGCCGACGACGATGCCGAACCGCAGGCCGGTCGCGTCCAGTTCGCCTTCCAGTTCCGTGACGTCGAAGTCCTCGGTCGTAGTCATGGGTATGTCGTGAATCCGCGTTTCGATCGTCGAAGCGGTCCGAAATTCGCCCGCAATGGGCTCCTCGCTGTCGCCGTCATCGCCCCTCCATCGACTGCAGTTTGTCCATGAGGTCGGCCGACCCGCCACCCTCGCCGGCCGCCAGTTGCTCGACGTAGCGGGCGATCACGTCGATTTCGAGGTTGACCTCGTCGCCGACGCCAGTCTCGCGGAGCGTCGTCTCGGCCTCGGTGAACTCGGTGACGGAGACGCTGAAGCTCCGCTCGGCGTCGACGACCGTGAGACTCACGCCGTCGACGGCCACCGACCCCTTCGGCGCCAGGTATCGTCGGAGGTCCTCCGGCGGCCGGATCTCGTAGATCGTCGCGTTCCCCTCCCGTCGCGTTCCCGTGACGACGCCCGTGCCGTCCACGTGGCCGGTCACGAGATGGCCCCCGAGTTCGTCGTCCAGGGTGAGCGCCGACTCGAGGTTCACCGGATCGCGAGGTTCCAGCGATCCGAGCGTCGTCCGGCGGAACGTCTCGGGGGTGACCTCGACCGTGAACGTGTGCGCGTCGGGGTCGGTCTCGATCACGGTCAGGCAGGGGCCGCCGATGGCGACGCTGGCCCCGAGACGGGGATCGACGACGACGTCCGACTCGATCGTCATGGTCATCGCTTTCCCGCGACGCTCGATGGTCCGGACGACGCCGACGTCCTCGATGATTCCGGTGAACATGTCGTGACCCGTTCGATCCACCGGGGCCTTTGGATGGCGGCGGTATAAAGTATCTGAAATCGGTCCCAGAAGTGGGGACGTCGATCGCGGAGTAGCGGAAAAACGGCGGATCGCTACGCTACCGCCGGTCCCGATCCCGTTCCCGCTCCTCGTCGCCGTCCCGACGGGCCCATCGTTCGGCGTCCGACCGGTCCACGCCGCGGTTGCCGTCGCCGTCCCCGTCGCCGACGCGTTCGCGCTTCGAGAGCGCCCAGACGACCAGCGGGACCGCCAGCCCGAGCAGGAGGAACGCGACGACGATCCCTGGGCCGGCGGGCACGGCGATCACCCGAAGAACACGTCGACGAGGTCGCTGGCGTCCGAACCGGTGTCCCGGTAGAACTCGGTGTATCCACACGACGTACAGGAGACGACCCGAAAGCTGTTGGTCTGGACGTCGAACATCTTGCTCAGGCCGCCCCCGGTCATCGACACCGACCCGACGTCCGCGTCGGTGTGACCGCACTTCGGACAGCCGTACGATTCCGAACTGGAGGGCGAGTCGTGGGGACTCATGGCCGGGACTGCGGGATCGAGGCTAACAAAAGTTGGCATCGGTGGACTTCGGATTTCGTCTGGGTGGCTGCCGTCGGATCACGACGTGTGCAATCGTCGTTCCAGCCGAAACCTGCTCGATGAATTACACAGCGCGTAATCCCGTGGAGCCCGACGGTCAAGACGGGGGAAACGATGGGGGAACGAACGTATCACGTCGAACCGGACGAGGAGATCGACTGCCCGAACTGCGGAAAGCCGGTCCGGTCGGGACTGGAGATCTGTCCCCACTGCGAGGCCAGTCTCAACTAGCGGTTTTTCAACCTAGTCCCACTCGTCGGGCCAGAGGTTCGCCGCCCGCATTCCGGGTTCGAAGTCCTGCTCGAGCATCGCCTCGCGGAGTTCGTCGGACTCGATCGGGTCGGGATCCTGGCGGGTCATCTCGCGGGTCAGTAACGCCCCGAGCATCGCGTGTTCGCGGAGCGTCCGCGGGTCCACCTTGTCCCGGGTGTCGGCCTGGGTGTGGCCCCAGCCGCGACCACGCTGGTCGCCGTCGGCCGGCCGGCTGTGCAGCTGGAGCGCCGGGACGCCCTCCCGGATGAACGGCCAGTGGTCACTGTAGGGATGGGGATCGGGATCGACGTGGATCGGATGCACCGTCGCGTCCGCGACCGACTCGGCCACCATCGCCGCCGTCTCCGAGGTCTGGGTCTGCGCGACGAGATCGCGCTCCCGGCCGGCCCCGTCGACGTTGACGGCGGCGCGCACCCGATCGAGGTCGAGCGAGTCCGCGAGCGCCGCGCTCCCCATGAGGCCGAGTTCCTCGGAGCCGACGCCAGCGACCCGGACCCGGCAGTCCAGGTCCTCCTCGATCCCCGCGAGGAGGCGAGCGATCGTCGCCACCATCGTGATCCCACAGCCGTTGTCGAGGGCACCTTCCGCCACGTCGTGGGCGTCCAGGTGGCCGAGGACGACGATTTCCGCCTCGGTGTCCGGGCCGAGAACGCCGTGAACGTTCCGGCTCTCGCCGCGGCCCGACGTGGCCTCGACCGTCACCGTCGCCTCGCCGCCGCCGATTCGGCCGCCCGGCCGCCGGGGCGTCTCCGCGTTGGGGGCTCGCCGGGCGTACTCGCGGAGCCAGTCGCCGGTTTCGGCACTCACGCCGACCCCGGGCATCTCCGCCTCGGCGTCGAACCGCAAGGAGCCGGTCGGCGGAAGTTGCCCGTCGAGGTGGTTGACGAAGACGAACGCCTCGGCACCCGCGTCGTGGGCCAGGCCGAACTTCTCCATCCGGTGGACGAACCGCTGGCCGGGCGGCGTCGTCGTGCTGGCGACGGCGATCGCTCCCTCCAGGTCCGCGCCCTCGATTTCCTCGGGCGTGCCGTAGCCGACGTCGACCAGCGGCCCCTCGACGACCCCGCCCGGCGAGTACGGGAGGGCGATCGTCTCGAATCGCCGTTCGACCGGGGCTGTCAACTGGAGGTGCGCCTCGCCGCGCTCCCACGTCGTGATCTCGAAGGTCTCGGTCGTTACCTCGCGCACGCCGGCGTCCTCGAAGGTCTCCGCGACCAGTTCGGCGGCGCGGCCTTCACCGGGACTGCCGGCCAGCCGGTTGCCGATCTCTGTCAGTTGCGTCAGGAAGTCCCAGGGTCGATCGTCCCGCCAGGTGGCACCGAGCGCGCTGTCGAGTGCGTCGTCCATAGGTACCACTCCTCGGGGTGAGGAGATAAGGGTCCGGCCACCGGCCAACGCGGCCGATTCGGCGGCAGCACCGCGGTTTCGGATCAACCATCCGATGGGGGAAAGTTTACCTCCGGAAGTTTCGAAACTTGAGACATGAGTTCGAGTTCGGTCCCCGACCGGTCAGAGATCGACGAGGCGTACAAGTGGGATCTCGAGAGCATCTACGCGGACGACGAGGAATGGGAAACGGCCTATGCGGATGTCGAGGCGCTGATCGACGACCTCGAAACGTACGAGGGGCAGGCGACGGACGACGGCGAAACGCTGCTGGACGTCCTCGAACTGCGCGACGAGATGGAGCGCGAACTCGCGAAGGTGTTCTCCTACGCCCGGATGCGCCGCGACGAGGACACCACCGATCAGCACTACCAGGCGCTGACGGCCCGGGCTGGATCGCTCATGGCCGACGCGGGCAGCGCGGCGAGTTTCATCGAGCCCGAACTGCAAGCCTGTTCGCGGGACGAAATCGACGCCATGATCGAGTCCACGCCAGGGCTCGAGACCTACGAGCACCACATAGACGACGTGATGCGGATGAAGGAACATACGCGCTCGGCCGAGGTCGAGGCACTCCTGGCCGACCTGGGCGAGGTCACCGGCGCGTCGGGCGAGGTGTACAACATGCTCGCGAACGCGGACATCGAGTTCCCGGCGGTCGAGGACCCCGACGGCGAAGCCGTCGAGATCACCCAGTCGAACTTCACCACCCTGCAAAAGGACCCGGACCGCGAGTTCCGCCGCGAGGTGTACGAGGCCTTCTTCGACGAGTGGGGTGACTACCGCAACGCGATCGGCGCGGCCTACAAGAACAGCGTCAAGGCCGACGTGAAACTCGCGCAGGCCCGGGACTACGACACCGCCCGCGAGGCCGCGCTCGACGGGCCGAACATCCCCGTCGAGGTCTACGACACGCTGCTGGAGACGGTGCGTGACAACCTGGACAAGCTTCACAGACACGTCGAACTCAAGCGCGACGCCCTGGGCGTGGACGAGTTGCGGATGTGGGACGTCTACATGCCGCTGGCCGATTCCGAGAGTCCGACCATCGAGTACGACGAGGCCAGGAACCACGTCGTCGACGCCGTGGTTCCTGGCCTCATCGTACTCGATGGTCGGACTCTCGGAATCGGCCAGCGGCA
>DATFIX010000149.1:0-4992 GCA_035269625.1 Natrialbaceae archaeon | reverse complement strand
CCGAAGCGGCGATGAATCAGCCGCACGGGCGTCCTCTCCACGCTCGCGTCGATTCAGACGACGAAATCGCCATCGTCGTAACCGACGTTACTCGCGACGCGCCGGACGACGTGCTTCTCGACGTCCTGCTCGACGAACTCGGCGAGGCCGGCGTCGGTCCCGAGCAGGTGACGGTTGTCGTCGGCCTGGGCCTTCACCGCCCGATGACCGACGGGGAAATCCGGGACATGCTGGGCGAGCACGCCGACCTGGCGATCAACCACGACCCCGACGGGGTCGTCGAGGTCGGGACGGTGGACGACGTCCCGGTCGCCGTCCATCCCGCAGTGGCGAACGCCGACCTGGTCCTCTCCACGGGCGTCGTCGAACCCCACCAGTACGCGGGGTTCAGCGGCGGCGCGAAGACGGTCGTGATCGGGGCCGGGAGCGAGGACTTCATCCGTTACACGCACGGCCCCGAGATGCTGTCCCGGGAGGGGGTCCGCCTGGGTCGCGTCGAGGGGAACCCCTTCCGCGAGACGGTCGATCGGGCAGGTGACCTGGCCGGTCCCGACTTCTGTCTCAACCTCACGAAGGGACCTGCGGGAATTCTGGACGTCGCGGCTGGCGACCCCCGGGCCGTCGTGAGCGACCTCGCCGGGACGGCCCGCGAGGCGCTGTCGATCCCGGTCGAAGACGACTACGACGCCGTCGTCGCGGGGGTCGGCGCGCCCAAGGACGCCAACCTCTACCAGGCCAGTCGCGCCGCGACCTACGTCGCGCTCGGCGACCGGAACCCGCTCCGTCCCGGCGGCCGGATCGTGATCCCCGCCGAACTGTCCGAGGGCGCGGGACAGGGCACCGGCGAGCAACGGTTCTTCGAGCGTCTGTCGGGGGCGACTGACGCCGAATCGCTGTACGAGGAGATGCGGAATGGATACGAACCGGGTGCCCAGCGCGCGTTCGTGGTGGCGCGGGTCCTCCGCGATCACGACGTCTACGTCACGAACAGCGACGCGCCGGACGTCGTCGAGGAGTGTTTGCTCTTCGCTCGCGATGACGTCCCCGATGCCGTCGACCCCGGATCGGCCGTGCTCGTCGTCCCCGACGCGCTGAACACGCTCCTGGTCTCCGCCGGTCCGTGATCGGCAGTCACAGCGCCCGACACGAATGCCTCGGTGGGCAACATAGCCACTCGGAGCCACAGGCCCCGACGAACCGGAATTTCCTGGCAACGGTTTATGACCTTCGCGGCCCTAGAGACCCCATGACAGTCGTCGATGGGCTCGTCAGGCTGGGGGACCGACTGAGCAGCGGCTCGACGCGAGTGTACGTCTTCCTCTTCACGTACCTGCTCGCCCTCGTCAGTCTCCTCAGCTACGCCTCCCTCAACTCCGGAAACGGTTCGCCCTCCTCGTTCGAGTTCGCGATGATCTTCATCGCCGTGATGGTGGGTTTCATGCTCGCGCTCGATACCGCCTACGACTGACCGCGATTGCGGCGGTCCCCCTGCCCGGAGGTGACGTCATCCGTTCTCCATTGCGGAATCACTCCCCGGCAGTCCCGTCTGCCATCCCGGTCGTGAACTCGTCCTCGCCGATGTCCGCCATGACGCGCTCGTGGAAGTCCCGGAGGGCGGCGCTCTCGTCTTCCGCCAGCACGACGTCGCTGGCCATCAGCGTGGCGAGGCCGAACGAGCGCGGCGTCGGTGAGTCGACCTTGGTCGAAACGACGGCCAGGTCGCCCGCCTGGATCCGGCCGAGCACCGTCTGGATGCCCGCGAGGTTCAGTTTGTCCTCGGTTATTTCGCGGTAGGTCTCTTCGATCGGCGCGAAGTCGTCGAGGTCCCCCGCGAACCCGAGCAGCATCTCGCTGTCGACCTGCTGGCGACTGGCCGACTTCTCGTGGCCCTTGTAGCGTTTCAGGATCATCAGCGAACGGGTCGCGTTGATCCGGAAGTAGCGCTTCAGGAGGTCGGTGCCATCGAGGGCGTCCCGGAGGAGCGGGCGGGCGTCCCCGGGTTCGAGAGTCTCCAGAATGCCGGCCAGGTCCACCTTGCGGTTCAGGGGCATCGAGAGCGTGAAGCCGTTGTCGGCGACCGACACCTGGACGTTGGCGTTGGCTTCCTGGGCGCAGCGATACGCGAGCAGGCGCGAGAGACCGTCGTTGAACCGCCGGCCGTAGTTCGACCGGACGTAGTAGTTGCGCTCGTAGTCCTCCCGGTTGCGCTCGACCTCGATCACGAGGCGGTCGGGCGTCGAGACGCTGTCGGCACCCGCGTAGCGGACCTGCTCGTCGAACATCCGGGTAATCGCCCGCACCGTGTTGTCGTCCAGCGAAAACTCCCGGAGCCAGGCCCGAACCCTGGCCGGACCCCCGTCGGCGAGGTGATCGAGGAGGTCGGCCTGGAACGACAGGATTTCGCGTCCGAGGTCGTAGGAGAGGGGCAGGCGCTCGGAGTACCAGGACGGCACCGTCGGCGGCGCGTCGGTCGGATCGACGTACACCTTCGACCCGCGGCGGTAGCGGAACTCGTAGCGCCCGCCGCCGAGGACGAACACGTCGCCCGGTTCGAGCGTGTCGAGGTACTCCTCGTCCAGATCCCCGACCCACTCGTCGCCACTGCGGGTGAACACGTCGCAGGTGAAACTGTCGGGGATGGTGCCGACGTTCTGCATGTAGATCGGCCGGGCCAGGCGGCCGCGCTTGCCGATCAGGCGCTCGCCGACCGGGAAGTCGTCGTAGTGGTACTCGCCCTCTGGCGGGTCGTTCTCGTCGCGCCAGACCTTGGCGTAGACGTTGCGGTCCTCCAGGCCCTCGTAGTCGGCCGTGAGGTACCGCATGAGGTGCTCGAACTCGGCGTCCGTGTAGTCGCGGTAGGGGTAGGCCCGGCCGAGGACGGCCCGGACTTCCTCCTCGGGCCGGAGGTCGGCGATGGCCATGCCGTAGACGTGCTGGGCGGCGACGTCCTGGGCGTCTTCTGGGACGTCGACCGAATCGACGAACCCCTCCTCGGCCTTCTTCACCATCACGGCGCACTCGACGAGTTCGTCCCGGTCCAACGCGACGACGCGGCCGTTCACGGTCTGGCCGACGCGGTGCCCGGCCCGGCCGACGCGCTGGAGCAGGGCGGCGACGGACTTGGGCGAGCCGACCTGCACCACGAGGTCGACGTGGGGCATGTCGATCCCGAGTTCGAGCGAGGTCGAGGAGGTCACGACGTCCAGGTCGCCCGCCTTGAGGTCCGCCTCGATTCGCTCGCGGGCGGTCTTCGAGAGGCTACCGTGGTGACACCCCGAGTTCTCCTCGTCGTAGTCGTAGTTCTCGCGAAGGTTGTGCAGGACGCGCTCGGCCCCCGACCGCGTGTTCGTGAACACGATGGTGTTGGTGTGGTTCCCGATCCACTCGTCCAGGCGGTCGTAGAACCGCTCGCTGACGACGCCCTGGGGCGTGTCGATCAGGTCGTCGGTGGGGCAGGTAAGCTGGAGGTCGAAATCCCGGGCGAAGCGCGTGTCCACGACCTCGAAATCGCGGGGGAGACCGCCCGGTTCCTCGCGGCCGACGAGGAACTCGCCGATCGTGTCGAGTGGTTCGATCGTGGCCGAACAGCCGATCCGGGTGGGCGAAGTTTCGACCAGTTCCTCCAGGCGCTCCAGGCTCACCGAGAGGTGAGTGCCCCGCTTGTTGTCCGCGATCGAGTGGATCTCGTCGACGATCACGTACTCGATCGTCCGGAGTTTCTCGCGAAACTTGGGGGAGTTCAGCAGGATGGCGAGGGTCTCCGGCGTGGTGTTCAGGATGTGCGGCGTCTCCTCCAGCATCCGCTGGCGGTCGGCGCTCGCGGTGTCGCCGTGGCGGATGGCATGGCGGATCTCGATCTCCTCGTCGGCCCGTTCTCGAATCCCGTCCAGGGGTACCTCCAGGTTCCGGTGGATGTCGTTGGCGAGCGACTTCAGCGGCGAGACGTACAGGCAATAGACTGAGTTCTCCAGCCCGTCCGCCCGCTCCCGGCGGTAGAGTTCGTCGATGATCGACGTGAACGCGGCGAGGGTCTTCCCGCTGCCCGTCGGGGCCGCGATCAGGGCGTTTTCCCCCTCGTGAATCAGCGGGATCGCGCCCTCCTGGGGCGGCGTGAAGAAACCGTCGTTCTCCGGGACGAACTCCGCGAATTCGTCGAGCCACCAGCCCCTGACGGCGGGCGTCAGTCGGTCGAGAACGTCCCCGTCCTCTATCGTCACCGCGTCGGGGTCGTACGGCGGATCGCGCGCCGCTAACAGTCCCCGGAACCCGATCTCCGGTCCCATCGCGCTCACGTTGGCACTCGGGGATCAAGTGGATTTGGAGTCCGGGGCGGAAGTGGACGGGCGCGGACCGGGGACCACAACTGTCACTCGTCCATCTCACGCAGAATCCGGTCCGCCACGTCGGTCGTCACGTAGTAGGTGTGCTTGCGGTGAGTCTCGTCCTTGGGCTTGAGTTTTCGCTCCTCACCCTTGATGATGCTCCCGTCGTAGGTCGTCACCAGGCCGACCAGCCCCATGGCGGCGTACAGGTGGCGAACCTCCGCCAGCGGGAGGTCGAGGGCGTCAGCGGTCATCCGTGGGTAATCGGGACCGCCGTTCGACAGTCGTCGGGCGATACGGCGCACCGGCTCGAACCGCCGGAGGACGTCGGCCTTGCCCTCGCGCTCGTCGAGGTGGCGCAGCAGGTGGTCGCCGTCGCGCGAGAGGCGGTAGTAGGTGTGGTGCTGGTGGGTCTCCAGCGAGCGCTTGAGTTTCACCTTCCGGCGCTTGAGCATCCCGGCCTCGATGCGCTCGAGCAGGCCCACCCGTTCGAGGTCGTCGCACACCTCGACGACTCGCTCTCGGTCGGCGTCGAGATTTCGGGCGATCGATCGCGGGTAGTCCCCCTCGACGGTTTTCAGGTGGTAGAGCAGGCGGATCGAGACGACGTCGTCCGGGACCTCCGCCACGGGGCCGGAGACGGCCAGTCGAGTTTCGAGCTCTTGCTCCA
>DATFIX010000148.1:0-6640 GCA_035269625.1 Natrialbaceae archaeon | reverse complement strand
TGCGAACTCGGTATGGCGTCTCGGGGGGAGTCGGTTTCCCTCTGACAGGTGGGGCTGTCACGTCTCCGAGTGGCGGCCGGAAATCCGTTCGACGAACCGCCCGTTCGTCACCACTCGCGGGCGGCGGCGAGAAGCGTGTCCAGGTCGGTCTCGGTCGCGTTCCCTGCCGCGACTGCCTCCCGCGGATCGCGCCCACTTTCGGACACGACTCGGACGGCCTCGTCGGGATCGAACGCTCGCCTTGCGACGAGCCACGCTGCAAGGACGTGCCCGGTGCGACCGATCCCGGCCAGACAGTGAGTCACGACCGGTTCCGACGCCGCGTCGGCCGCGGCGAAGAACGGCAGGATTCGGTCGGTAACCGTCGCGGGATCGGCCAGCGTGTGGTCCTCGATCGGCGCGTGGCACACCGCCCGGTCGCCGAACGCGGTGCGGTAGCGATCGAGAAGGTCGTCGTATCGCTGCAGTTGTCGGTCGGTGAGGAGACAGCAGACGCGTTCGATGCCACGGGCCTGCATCGCCTCGATCCAGGCGTCGACCGGATCGTCGCCCTCGGACGTGAGCGCGTAGTCGGGCGCCGCCGCCCCGTGAACGATCCCCTCGTCGGGGGCCGCCGGTGCGAACCGATGGTCGTCCATGGCTGCTCTCACGGCGTCGGTCCGGAAGGGCCTACCGGGTCGACGATCGCCAGGCAGTACCGCCGCGACCGAGGGGGTTATCTTTCCCTCACCGCTACGGACGGGCGTGAAGAACGTCACTGACCGATCGAGCGATCCCTTCGATCTGCGACCGCCCTGCGACCGTCCCTGTCCGGGCGGATCGCAGGCCGTTTTCGGACTCGGCGACGCCAACGCCGACGTCCACGTGATCGGCGATCATCCTGGGATCCACGGTGGCGAAGAGACGGGCGTCCCGTTCACCGGGACCGGCGGAGGCGAACGGCTGTTGCGGGTGCTCGAAGCCGTCGGCCTCCTCGAAGTCCGGGACGGCGAACCGGTTCCGGTCGGCACGTTCCTGAGCTACGTTCACATGTGCTGTGCCGACGAGGAGACCCCTTCCGAAGCGTCCTACCGGACGCTCGAACGGTACTTCGACGCCGAACTCCGCGCGATTAGCGCTCACGTGCTCGTGCCGGTCGGGGAACGCCCCGTCAGGCACGTGATGGAGTCGTACACGACCCTGAGCGGCCGTGTCGGGACCGACCACGAAGTCCTCCACGGTCAGGAAATCCGGGGGCGCGGGTTCCTCGTCCTCCCGGTCAAGGAACCGGACGACTGGACCGCGGACGACGCGGCGCATCTCGAATCCGCCTTCGAAGACCTCCTTGCGAGCGATTACCGGCAGCTGAGTGATCTGGGCCGGTTCGGGCCCGACGGGAGCCACTACTTCGTCCGATGAGGGCCTACCGGCGACCGAGTTTGTCCAGTATCCACGGCCGGACGAACGCACTCAGCGGGAGCAGAACGATCGCGCCGAGCGGCAACACTCCGAGCAGGAGGACGTCGGTTCCCAACCGGGCGTAGCCTGCCCCCGCTATTGCCAGCCCGGCGAGCGGCGCCAGGGTCGCGACGACGTACAGGCGGGTCGGGTCCCACGCGGAATAGGACCGGCGCGTTCGGCCGATCACGATACTATAAACGAGTGGGAGGATCAGCGTTCCGAGGACGAAAACCGCACCGGCCACCGGAGCGCCATCGACGTAGCTACTCGCCGTGACGAACTCGAAGAGCCCGAAGTCGGAGGGTTCGAGGAGGACGCGCTGGAGGGCTTGCACGTCGGTCCCGGCGGCGGCGACCGCATCCAGCGCGGCCACCGCGGCCGACTGGTTCGCCCCGACGAACAGTTCCAGGCCGATCACGTACAGCACGTCGGTCGCGAAGATGAGCGGCCACCCGACGCCGATGCGCCAGACCCGCATAATCCGCGAAAGAAGCGAGGAATCGGTCCCGGTTCGCCGGCGCGATCGACGGCGGGCGGTCGTACCTGTGGATTCAGCGGTCGATCCGCCGGTCCCGGTCGTGGAGGCACTCGCCGAAGTCCTGGAGGACGTCCCCGTTCCGGCTGTGGACGCGGATGCCGAACGGCTTCCGGCCGTGGCCGACGGATCGGCCTCGGTCGCCGACGCGGTCGATCCGCTCGCCGTCGACGCCGTGGCCGTCGCGGTGGATCCACCGCTGGTCGTGGCCTCGCTGGTGGACTCCGACGACCCGGTGGCCCATTTGTCCTGTGACGGCAGCCCCTTGGTCCGCTTTGCGACGTAGTCCTCGTGACCCATGCGATCGTAGTCCTGGCGCTCCTTCGGGTCGCCAAGGGTGTCGTAGGCCTTCTTCAGGGCCGTGAACTGCGCCTGGGCCCGGGGATCGTCGTTCAGGTCCGGGTGGTAGACCCGCACTTTCTCCCTGAACGCCCGCTTGATGTCGTCCTGCGTGGCGTCGCGGGAGAGCCCGAGCAAATCGTAGAAGTCGTCGGGCATGGGTGGTCTGGTCTCTACTCGATTCGACGAGACGAACCCATTTAATTTCGTTGGCACGTGCCTTTCGTTAGATTTCCCCTGGAAAGACCCGCTACCCCGAGAATTCGTCGAGTGTAGTCTGTCCGGGCCCTGGCGACCGCGGTCCACGACTCCCCGGGTCGGTCGGGGACGCTTCGATCGACCCGGAGCGGGTTTCCTCGGACTCAATCTCGCTGGCGTCCGAGTCGTTCGACCCCGTTTCGTCTCCCGTCTCGCCGATCGCATTGGCATCGTCGGCTCCTTCCCACCCCTCGAGGGTCGCCTGGTCGGCCGTCGCGAACTCCAGGTTCGACACTCGGACGCCGACCTTCCTGACGGCCACCTCGCGGAATTCTTCGGCGAGATCCAGCGCGACCGATTCCACGAGATCGGGATCGTCGACCGGCCCGGGAAGCGATCGCTCGCGGGTGTTGACGTCGTACGGGGGCGTGACCGCCTTGATCCCGACGGTCCGGTACAGGGCCCCCTTCCGGCGGGCGCGGTCGGCGACCTCGGCGGCGAGCGCCTCGATCCGCTGGCGTTTCTTCTCTCCGTCGTCCGTCGCCTCGTCGAACGCGGATTCGCGCGAGAGGCTCTTCGGATCGCCTCGCGGCGTCACCTCGCGGTCGTCGATCCCCCGCGCCCGGTCGTGGAGTTCGGCCCCGCGCTCGCCGAAGCGATTCCGGAGGTCAGTCCGGTCCGCTGCCGCCAGGTCGCCCGCGGTATCGATGCCCGTCTCACGCAACTTCCCGGCCGTTACCGGGCCGACGCCGTGGAGTTCCTCGACGGGGAGTGGGGCGAGGAACTCCCGGAGGTCGTCCGGGCGAACCACGACCAGACCGTCCGGCTTGTCGTAGTCGCTGGCCACCTTGGCGGCGCTCATCGTCGGGGCGACGCCGACGCTCGCCGTGACGCCCACCTCGCGACGGATGCGGTCTTTCACGTGCCGGCCGAACCCCTCGGCCACCGCCCAGTCGGTCCGGTCGGTCACGTCCAGGTAGGCCTCGTCGATGCTCACCTCGCGGACGATGTCGGCCACGTCGTGGAGCACCGCCTTGACCTCGGCCGCGACCGACTCGTAATAGTCCATGTCGACCGGCCGGTAATGGCCCGTGTCGGGGTCATCCGGATGCTCGGCCCGTCGGGGAAGTCGCTCCAGGGCGGTCGAGATAGCTTGGGCGCTCTCGACGCCGTACTCGCGAGCCTCGTAACTCGCGGTCGCAACCGCCCCGACGCTATCGCCCGGTTCGTAGCCCATGCCGACCACGACGGGTTCGCCCGCCAGTTCGGGGTCCCGCAGGCGCTCGCAGGCCGCGTAGAAGCAGTCCATGTCGACGTGACAGACGATTCGCTCCTCGTCGTCGTCGGATTCGCCCGTCGGTTCCTCGGTAAACTCGTCGAGACTCATGGCCGGATGTCGGACCGCGTGGCCGCTTCGTCGAAACGTACTGGGGTCTCGCCCGTGAAAACGGCTCCGGCGGCGGCATCCGTCGGTCGGCGTGATCGACCCGGCCGCCCCGACCACTCTGCCGGTAGGCCCGTTCCTTTACCGTCTGGACCGGTATCGTGGGGTATGGCAGACCCCGACATCGACCGTTTCACCTCGCGTCGCTCGACCGTCCGTGCCTCGCGCGGCGTCGTCGCGACCAGCCAGCCCCTGGCCGCAGAGGCCGGCCTCTCGATCCTCCGGGAGGGCGGCAACGCCTTCGACGCGGCCGTGGCGACCGCCGCGGTCCTGAACGTCGTCGAACCGACCTCGACCGGACTGGGCGGGGACGTGTTCTCGCTGTACCGCACCGCCGACGGGGAGGTCGGCGCGATGCGCGCCTGTGGGGGCGCACCCGCGGACGCGACCCTGGAGAACGTCCGCGGGGCGCTCGCGGACGAACAGGACGTGGCCCCCGAGGACGCCGAGATGCCGATGCTCGGTCCGCAGGCCGTCACCATCCCCGGAACCGCCCGTGGCTGGGAGGTGACGATCCAGGAACAGGGTCGCCTGACCCTTTCCGACGTGCTCCAGCCCGCCATCCACTACGCGACCGAGGGGTACCCGGTCAGCGAGGTGATCTCGACGCACTGGCAGGCCGCCGAGGACCTGTTCGAGGACGACCACGCCCGGGCGGCCTATCTCTTCGACGACGAGGCTCCCGACCCCGGTCAGCACGTTACCCTTCCCAAACTCGGTGCGTCCATGCAGAAAATCGCCGACGAGGGTGCCGACGTGGTCTACGAGGGCGAAATTGCCGAAGCCATCGCCGCGGAGATCCAGTCCAAGGGCGGGTTCATGACCGTCGAGGACCTCGCCGCCTTCGAACCGGAGTTCCTCGACCCCGTCTCGACGACCTACCGCGGCGTCGAGGTGTACGAACTCCCGCCGAACAACCAGGGCCTGATCGCCCTGGAGGCGCTCAACATCGCCGAGGAGATCGGGGCGGGCGACCACGACTACGACTCACCCGAGCGGGTCCACGCCTTCGCCGAGGCGATGAAGCGCGCGTTCCACGACGGCCACCACTACATCACCGATCCCGAGTACGAGGACGTCCCCGACCTGGCGTCGAAGGAATACGCCCGCGAGCGTGCCGAAGGGATCGGCGACGAAGCCTCGGACGACGTCGAGGTCGGCGTGCCGAACGCGAACGCCGAAGACGCCGACACCGTGCTCCTCACCGTCGCCGACGACGAGGGCAACGTCGTCTCATACATCAACTCCCGGTACGCCGGGTTCGGCAGCGGCCTGGTCGCCGGCGACACCGGCATCGCCCTGCAGAACCGCGGTGGCTCGTTCTCGCTGGATCCCGATCACCCGAACCACATCGAACCCGGCAAACGCCCGTTCCACACGCTGATCCCCGCCGTCGCACGCTTCGGCGAGGATGACTGGGCCGCCTTCGGCGTGATGGGCGGGTACATGCAGCCCCAGGGGCACGTCCAGGTGCTCTCGAACCTGATCGACTACGACGTGACGCTCCAGGCCGCACTGGACGCCCCGCGCTGGCGCTACCGCGAGGACGGCAGTCTGGCCCTCGAGGAACGCCTCGGTGACGGTTCCGGCGTCCAGTCCAAACTCGTCCGGAAGGGCCACGACGTACGGATCCTCCCGGCCACGATGTTCGGCGGCGCTCAGATCGTCCGCAATCAGGACGGCACACTGTCGGCGGCGACCGAACCGCGGAAGGACGGCAACGCCGTCGGGTTCTGATACTCGTTCGTCTTCACCCGTCCGAAAATACGCGTCCCCGCCGGTTCGATCGCGCTCAGGAACTCCGGCCCTTGAACGTGCTCATCGACAGTCCGGCGTAAATCGGGCACTGCTGTGTTGCGGCGGTGATCAGCAGGACGGCCCCGACGATCACGAGGACGGCAGCAGCCGCGAGACCGACGGTGCCCGTTGCCTCCCACCCGGTTCCGACGAACCCGGCGATGCCGACGAGGGCGAGGACGATTCCAACCACGATGCGTACGTATCGGTCCGTTTGTCCCACGTTCCGCTCCATGGGCCGTTGTAGCACTGTCAGCAATATAAAATTTCCCGACGAGATCACGACTGTCCGGGTGGCCTCCGAGGGTCCGTTCGCTGCCGGATCGTTCGGGTGGCGTTCTACAGTCCTTCCCGAATCGTCCGTTCGGCGTCTTCAAGTGCCCACTCGCGGTCGAATTCTTCGACGATCGTCCGGAGTTCCTCCTCGGAGGCGTCGGCCAGTTCCCGGGCGTGTTCGGTGATGTTCGGCACGGCCCGGATGATGTTGTCGATGATCGGGATGGCCGCGACCTGTGCCGACCGGGACTTGGGATTCAGGTCGATCACGATTTCGATCTTGTCCATCTCGCCCAGGGCTTCGGCCCGGTCGCCGTCCTCCAGGGGCACGAGCACGACGTCGGCGTCGTAGATGCCGTCGGCGTCCACCGTCGCCCGTTCGTGGGAGAGGCCGGGGATCCGGGCGTCGGCGGCCAGCCCTTTGACGTCCTCGGCCCCGTGTTCCTCCAGGTGCGCGACGATTGCCCGCATCCGTTCCTCGGTCCGGTTGAACAGGTTGACCTCCAGGTCGGCGCCGGTCACCTCCGCTAGGTCGACCAGTTCTTCGGGCACCAGGGCGGCGGCGTTCCCGTTGACCGAGACGACCGCGTGCTCGGCCTGGAGGAGGTGAG
>DATFIX010000147.1:0-5510 GCA_035269625.1 Natrialbaceae archaeon | reverse complement strand
AACCAACAACCAGACGCATTTCGCACCCGGTTGGGGATTCCAGCGGTCCCAGTACGGCGAGCAGCCCGTTCGGATGCTCGTGACCATCGCCGCGATGGTCGGCCAGATCGGCGAACCCGGCGGCGGGCTCTCCTACTGGTTCCACTACACCGATAGAGGAGTTCCTTCCTCGAAGGGCAGTGGGCCGGGGTCGTTGCCCGTCCCGTCGAATCCGGTAGATGAAGGGTATCCGACCGCGAAGATCGCCGACACGTTACTGAACCCCGGCGAGGAGTACCAATGGGACAACTACGGAGAACTCGAGACCCGGGAGTACTCCGATATTCGGTTCCTGTGGGTCGCGGGCGAAGAGCTGTTCACCGCCCAGGGGGACACGAACAAGCTCGTGGAAGCGTTCAGACAACCGGAGACCGTCATCGTCAACGAACCCTGGTGGACGCCGACGGCCGAGCACGCCGACATCGTCCTGCCGGTCGCCTGGCAACTCGAGCGCAACGACATCGCCAGCGGCGGGAACAACACCGTCACGGCGATGACGAAGGCGATCGACCCACTCTACGAGTCGCGAACGGACTGGGACATCTCCCGGGGCGTTGCCAAGCGCATGGGCAACGAGCTCCTCTTCACCGAAGGGCGGTCCGTCATGGAGTGGCTCGAAGCGTTGTACGACAGTTCGGACGTGCCACTCTCCTTCGACGAGTTCTGGGAGCAGGGACGGTACGAGTTCGAGACGAACGACGAACCGAAGACGGCGTGGTCTTCCTTCCGGGAGGATCCCGAAGCGAACCCGCTCGGGACGGATTCGGGCAAGATCGAGGTCTACTCCGAGGCGCTCGCCGAGATGGACCTGGACGACTGTCCAGCCACTCCGAAGTTCCTTGAACAGGACGAGTACCTGGGAAGCCCGAAAGCCGATGAATACCCCCTCCACGTGCAGAACCCGCATCCGAAGTACCGGCTTCACTCACAGCCGGACAACGCGGCGTTCCTGCGAAAGTGGTCGAAAGTCAACGGCAAGGAACCCGTCTGGATCCACCCGGACACGGCCGCGGAACGCGGGATCTCGGACGGCGACGTCGTGAGGGTGTACAACGACCGGGGAGAGACCCTCGGTGGGGCGAAGATCACCAAGCGAGTCCGACCGGACTGCATCGCCATGCGATACGGTGCCTGGACGGAACAGGAGGACTCCGGGAACGTGGACAGCCCCTGTACGGAGGGGAGCGTCGACATGGTCACCCCGGACTATCACTCCTCGAAACTGGCCCAGGGATTCGCCGCGAAGTCCACCCTTGGTGAAGTCGAGAAATACGGAGGTGACTGACGATGGCACAAATGGGCTTTTACTTCAACGAGAAGAACTGCATCAACTGCAAAACGTGCGAGATCGCGTGTAGCGACTGGAACGACATCCGACCGAATGAGTGGTCGGAAAAAGCGAACGACGTCAAGTGGATCGACATCGTCCAGGAGGAGGAGGGGACCCACGACGACCTGACGCTAACGACGATGGTCGCCCCCTGCTTCCACTGCGAGGAGCCAGCCTGCGTCGACGCCGCGCCGGAGCATGGCGTCTACAAACGCGAGGAAGACGGGCTGGTCTTCGTCGAGCTTTCGAACCTCTCCGAATCCGACACCCAGGCGGTCGTGGACGCTTGCCCGTTCGATCGGATGCAGGTCGCCGACGAGGACATGCCCGCCACCTCCGGCTACCCCGACGGCCGGCCCGCCGGACTGCCCCAGAAGTGTACAGGCTGCTTCGACAAGGACGGCGAAGAACCGGCCTGTGTCAACGCGTGTCCGACGGGTGCGATCGAGTTCGGCGATATCGCCGAACTCCGCGAGAAACACCCGGACGCCTCACAGGATCTCCTGAAGGAGTTCTACGGCGCCGACGCCGTCGAAAAGACGAAACCCGCGGTTATCATCGAGGACTAACCCCCTCGAAACCCCCATCACAGTATGGAACGACGCAATCTCTTCATAGGGATCGCAGTGATTCTGGCGGCGGTCCTCAGCGCTGCGGCGGTCGGCGCCGGTATCGCGGGGTCAGTACAGACGACGACGATGGACCCGGCAGTCGAGTGGACTCCCACACCCACACCCGAATCCACCCCGACGCCCGACGAGGGCACTGATGGGGCCGGAGAGGGTACGACGACACGCACGACGACGCCAGGCGATGGGGGAGCGCCCGAAACGACCACGGGTACTGGAGACGGTGATTCGAACGCCGACGTGGAAATGATGGTAGAGGTGAACCAGCCATCCGAAGGTGTCGGCGACAACCAGTCGGCCAAATTTGATATCACCATCCGGCGTTCGGATGGATCCCCGGTGAAGAACGCGAACGTGAAGTTGCAGTCGGTCGGGGCCGCCGGCGAGTTCGTTCCCGGAAACGAGGTCACGACCGATAGCGAAGGAAAGGCGACGTGCGAGTGGGTCTATCACCAGCCGACCGACGCCGAAGATTACCCCAAGATGCCACCGTCAGAACAGACGAGTATGGCCATCCAGGCGACCGTCAATGGTAACGAAGTCTCGCAATTCGTCACCGTCAAATTGAACATCGATCCCTACATCGATGGCTGTCACTCGGAAGGTGAAGATCTCTGATGCATTCCAACCCCGAACTCCCACCGATCGCCGAGATGAGCCGGATCCGGGCAGACGTCTACGCGTTCCTGAGCGACGCGTTCCTCGAGGAGCCCGACGAAGCGACCCTCGACCGACTGGCCGAGCGTGTCGAGGCCGACGAAATCGAATTCGTCCCGGACGAGGTTCGGGACGAGATCTCGAATGCGGACGCGTTCGACGGAACGGCCCTGTTGCAGGACGTCGGCCGTCGGGTGCGGGACATGGACGCGGCCGAGCGCGAGGACTTCATCGAGGACCTCGCGGCCGAGTACGCCAGCCTGTTTTTGACCGACGGGTCGAAGCAGGTCAACCCCTATCAGTCGTTTTACCTCGGCGACGAACCCATCCTCTACCAGGAGGAGACGCTGAAGCTGAAGGAGATCATGCGGGAGTTGGGCTACGAAGGTGCCGAGGCGAACGCCGAACCCGAGGACCACCTCGGCAACGAACTCGCGTTCGTGGCGTATCTCTGTCGGTCGTCCGCTCGCAGCCAGGAAAGCGGCGAGATCGAATACGCCCGGCGCTATCTCAACCTGCAAAAGCAGTTCCTCGAGGAGCACCTCCTCGAGTGGGTGCCAGACTGCTGTGCGGACATCGAAGAACACACCGATGAGCCGTTCTACGAGGGAATCGCCCGGTTGACCGTCGACTTCCTCGAGCAGGAGCCGGCCATGATCGCGTACATGATGGACGCACTCCCGGACGAAGACGAGTAAGTCGCCCCGCGTTTCCCGTTCGCTGGTTTTAGTCCGTCATCTGCGCGAGACGGCCGTTCATTCGTTCACTCGCCTCGGGCCTCGGATCCACGTTCTCCCTTCGAACGCCCGCGTTCGGCCCACAACCGGAGAATCCCGCCGAGCAACAGCGCTCCAATACCGACCCGGATGGCGGTCATTCCGGGCACCCGGTCGACCGAAACTGCGACGAGGTGGGTGTCCTCGTATTGGACGATCTGGCCCGGAACGACGTAGACGTCGCGGATCGGGCCACCGGCCACGAGGACGTCGGCAGTGTTGCCGTTCCAGGCCGACCGAATACCGACCCAGCCACTGGCGAGCGTGGTCCCCCCGTCGCGCACGGTCACCCTGGCTCGAGCGCTGGCGGCCCGGCGCTCGAGAACGACGGCCTCGATCGGGTCCCGCCCGACGAACCGATCGTCGGTTTCGACGACTCGCCCGCCCGAGGGATCGGTCTCGAGGGTGCCCTGTGCGTAGAGCGTATCGCCGACGGCGAACCGCTGTGTGGGGGCCTCGTCGCCGACCTCGTCGACCCTGACCCGGACGTCGGCCCCCTCCAGCCGATACGTGGTCCTCGAGACGTTGGTCCCGATCGCCGCGATCCGTCCCCAGAGGACGACGTTCTCGCGATCGGACGGAGGCAGGGCGTCGGCCCGGAATCCGATCCCGTCGATCTGCTCGCGCAGCAACTGCCGCTCACGGTCGGTGAACGAGACGCCGGAGTCTCGGGTCGTAGACCTCGCCTCGTGGACGACCAACGAATACCTGGCGGCGTCGTCCGGGCTGTCCTCGCCCGCGAGGACGGGGCCGACGTCGACCGTCGACCCGCCAGCCACGTACGAGAGCGGGACCGAGAGGATCAACACGACGATGCCGAGGTGAATCAGGGCCGTCCCGACTGTCGGGGCAGTCTGCCGGATCGGTCCGCTCGAGACTCGCCGGCTGGCGGTCGCGAGTTCGGTCACGAGCGCGTAGGCGGCCGGCGGGACGGACGAAAGCAGACTCACCTGCCCGAACACCCGGTATATGGGGCCCGTTTCCGTCGATCCCAGTTTCCAGATCGGGGCGACCGCGGCGAGGAGGGCGAGCACCAGCACCGCCACCGAGAGCGTCAGCGCGTAGTTCCGGATTCTACCGTCCAACCGCCGAACGCGGTAGTGCCCCAGCGCGACTAACAGGGCGATTGCAACCGGATACGTCCAGAGGTTGAAGAAATCGACGCCGAAGGACGTTCCGCCACCCGAGAGACTCGCATGCACGGCGGGAAAGACTACGCCCCACGCGTATATCGCCGCGAGGAGGAGCAACGCGACGACGGAATAGGGGACGGACGCCAACACCTCGCCCGCCCGGGGGCCCGCTCGAATCCAGCCACCAATGACGAGCCCCAGGGCGAGCACGAGCGTCCCGGCGAAAAGGACGATCAGGAGTGGATCGAAATCGATGCCGAAGGAGTGGACGGAGGTCAGCACCCCGGTCTGGGTAACGACGCGAACGAAGACGACAGCGGGGAAGGAAAGCATCGAGAGTGCGGCGGCCGGGAACGGGCTGGCGTCCCCGTGTCGGTACTCGTCGACGGCGTGGAGTGCTGCAGTGACCACCAGCCAGGCCACGAGGGTCGCCGTCTGGACCGGGTCCCAGGCCCACAGGCCGCCCCAGCCGAGCGTGTAATACGACCAGAGTGCCCCGAGGGCGACCGACGCCGTGAGTAACACCCACGTCCCCCGCAACCAGGTCGCGACCCGTCCGACCCGTTCTTCGAAGCGTCCCGGGGTCCCCTGCAGGGTTCGAGCGAAGTGAACCACTCCGACCGAGAACGGCAGGAGTGCCAGCGCGTATCCCAGAAAGGTGACCGGCGGGTGGATCGCCATGTAGGGATTCACGAGCAGCGGATTGAGTCCCCGCGGGCCGACGATCCGCGTCCCGGCCGACAGTTCGAGCGGCGCGAACGGCGGATCGACGGCAACGAGCACGACGAAATACGCCGTAACGATCGTGGCGACGAGGCCAACCGCCGCTGTGTCCTCGTCGGATCCGGCGATTCGCCACGTGGCGACGGCGAGACACGTCGCCCAGAACAGCAAGGCACCGGAGACCCCGGCGAACAGTCCCGAAAGCCGATACGGCAACGAGAGG
>DATFIX010000146.1:0-3248 GCA_035269625.1 Natrialbaceae archaeon | reverse complement strand
CGTCGCTGGCCTCGAACACCTGCACCTCATACCCGTGTTCCTGCAGGCGGTAGGCCGCGGCGAGTCCCGCGATGCCGCCCCCGACGACGCCGATCATGGCGGGCGATTGCGCCGCCGTGGGTTTGTGCTTTCCGTTCCCCGGCCCCGTCGTTCCGCTGGGATGGCCAGGATCGCCGCACCTTTTTACGCTCGCCACCCTACGGCGGCAGCATGGTTACGGTCAGGGCGCCGGCGACGAGTGCAAACCTGGGCAGTGGCTTCGACGTGTTCGGCGTGGCGCTCGATCGCCCGGCCGACTACGTGCGGGCCGAACCGGCCGAGGAGACGACGATCCAGATCACGGGCATCGGGAGTCGGTACATCCCCGAGGACCCCGAGAAGAACGTGATCGGTGCCGTGGCCGACGAACTCGGCGTCACCGCCGAGATTCACCTCGACAACGGCGTGCGCCCGGCGTCGGGATTGGGATCCTCGGCCGCCAGCGCCGCCGGCGCGGCCCTCGCGCTGAACGAACTGTACGACCTGGGCTATTC
The DNA here is from genome assembly GCA_035269625.1 of Natrialbaceae archaeon. Lineage (GTDB taxonomy): Archaea > Halobacteriota > Halobacteria > Halobacteriales > Natrialbaceae > DATFIX01. The sequence continues at coordinate 2,715 of DATFIX010000146.1, read as the reverse complement.
CCGCCGGGAACTCGTCCCGGTCGCGGCCGAGGGCGAGGCGGTCGTCGCCGGCGAGGCCCACGCCGACAACGTCGCGCCGGCGCTGCTGGGCGGGTTCACGATCGTCCGCGACGACGGCGTGACCCGCGTCGACGCCTCGCTGTCCCTGGTCGCCTGCCTGCCGGAGATCGTGGTTTCGACGAGCGACGCCAGGGGCGTCGTTCCCGACTCGGTTCCGCTGTCGGACGTCGTCGAAACGGTCGGATCGGCCGCGACGCTCGTCACCGGCATGCACCGGAACGATCCCGGCCTGGTGGGGCGTGGGCTGCACGACGAGATCGTCACGCCGACACGGTCGGCACTCATCGACGGCTACGAGGCGGTCGAAGAGGCGGCGCTGGCGGCCGGCGCGACAGGGGTCACCGTCAGTGGGGCGGGGCCAGCGGTCCTGGCGGTGTGTCGCGAGGAGGACCGCCTCGCCGTGGCGAGCGCCATGGTCGACGCTTTCGACGACGTGGACGTGGACGCCAGGGGCTTCCAGACGCGGATCGGCGACGGGGCGACCGTGATCGAGGAGTAACGGATCGGTTCACCCCCAACCGAACCCCTATCGTTTTGCCTGCTGCCCCCGACCCCGCATCCATGAGCCTTGCCGACCGTTTCGAGGAGCTGGCGTCCGGACGGGGGCTCCCTGCCCGTCCCGACCTGCCGTGGTACGTCCAGCCCGTCCCCCGGGTCGTCGAGAACCTGGGGTTGCGACTGGCGTGGGTCGTCGTGGCAATCAACCTGGTCGGGACGGCCTTCGGGTTCTGGTACTACGGGTTTCATCCGCTGCCCCTCTCGGACCCGCTGATCGTCGACCAGTTCGCGCTCGAACCGGTCGTGATGTGGCCGCTGGTGCCCGACAGTCCGGTGGCGACGCTGTTCATCGCGCTGGCGATCGCGGCCTGGAAACTCGACTGGCGAGCGGAGTGGCTCGGGGCGCTCGCGTTCTTCGGCTGTCTCAAACTGGGTGCCTGGACGCCGTACGTCCTGCTCGCCTTCGCCGATTCCTTCTCGTACCTCCACGTGGCGATGTACAACTTCCTGTTCTGGAGCCACCTCGCGATGGTGCTGGAGGGGTTCGTCCTCTATCGACTGTATGACTTCCCCGTCCGGGCGGTCGCCGTCGCCGCCGGATGGTACCTGCTCAACGACGTGGTGGACTACTTCGTCCCGATAGTCGGCCCGCCCCATCACACGATCATCCCGGCCGAACGAATCGAGGGCGTGCTCGATCACACCGTCCACGCCCACGACGTCGCCGCCGCCGGCGCGGTCGTGCTGACGGTGCTCGCGACGTTCCTGGCGCTGGCGACGCGAGTGAAGAAACTCGAATCGGGCGCGATCGAAGAGGCGTAGACGGCGCGACCAGCTCGGGATCGGTCATTGCATCGCGTCGAGTTCCCTCCGACACCACCGTTCGTACAGGGCTGCCCCCGTCTCCTCGGCGATCGCCAGTGCGTCCTCGATTCGACTCCCGGCGGTCGACTCGTCGTCGTCGCGTCGGCGCGACAGGCGGCCGAGTTCGAGCAGCGCGCGACACTCGTCGATTCGCGCGCCGATGGATTGCGCCGATTCGAGGGCCGTTTCGAGTCGCTCCTCGGCGGCGTCGAGCTGCCCCGCCTCACGGAGACAGATGCCGTAGACCCGTTCGATCCGGAGCGTCTGCCAGGGATCGGACACGGCGTCGAGGGCGTCGACCGCGTCCTCGGCCGTCGCGAGCGCCTCGTCGACCCGACCCGCCGAGAGATAGACGAGCGCGAGTTCCCGCAGGACTTCGACGGTCCGCTCGTCCTCGTGCGCTTTGGCCATCTCGGTTCCCGCCTCGGCGTGTTCGATCGCTTGCTCCGTGTTGCCGGCCGATCGCTCGATGCGAGCGAGGACCGCTCTGGCGGTCGGGATCTCGTTTTTCGCGTCGAGGTCGGTCGCGAGGTCCAGGGACGTTTCTGTCGCCTCGCGGGCGCGCTCCAGGTCGTCGACGAGGACGTGATACGTGGCCACGTTCAACAGGAAGATGGCCCGGTTGCGATCGTGACCCATCTCCTCGAACCGGTCGATGGAATCGCGCAAGTGTTCCATTGCGGTCTCGAGTTCACCCCGGCGCAACAGCAGGTCGGCCAGGTTGCCCTTCGCGAGGGCGACGTTTCGCTCGTCGCCCACTTCGGCCGTCAGTTCGATCGCCGTGTCGTAGTGCTCCAGCGCGGCGTCGTACTCGCCGCGCTTGACCGCGAGGACGCCCAGGTTCATCTCGTCGCCCGCGATGGCGGCGGCGTCGCCGATCTCGCCGTCGATCTCCCGACAGCGCTCGAAGGCGTCGGTGGCGTCGTCGAGGTCGCCACGCCGCCAGTGAACGATACCCTGGTTGTTCAGCGCCTTCGAGAACCGCCAGCGATCCCCGAGGGACTCGAACACCTCGCCGGCCCGTTCGAACTTGTCGAGGCTCCCCGCCAGGTCGCCCCGGTCGAGGTCGACGTTTGCGAGGTCGTGGAGCGCCCTCGCCGCCAGTGCCCGGTCGTCGAGTCGTTCGGCCAGGTCGCACTCGCGGCGGGCGATCTCCAGGGCACCCTCCAGGTCGCCCGTCTGCTTGCGGGCCCAGACCTCCGCCGAGAGCAATCGACAGACGGCCGGGGTCGGCGTCTCGCCGTCCCAGTGCTCGCGGCCGACCGCGACGCGTTCGAGCGCCAGGTCGAGGTC
>DATFIX010000145.1:0-21021 GCA_035269625.1 Natrialbaceae archaeon | reverse complement strand
TCACCGGGGAACTCGCTATCACCGAAGCCATCGTGGACGAACTCGTCGACGGGATCCTCCTGACGATGGCCGTCGCCCTGCTGGCCATCCTGCTCACCCTGGCGGTCGTCTTCCGGGTCACGCACGGGAGCGCGTCGCTCGGGGTCGCCGTCTCGATTCCCATCGCGCTCGTGATCGGGTTCGTCGTCGGGGGCATGTACCTGCTGGACATCCCGCTGACGCTCGTGACCGCGCTGTTGATGAGCCTCGTCGTCGGCCTGGGCGTGGACTACAACATCCACGTCGGTGACCGGTTCGCCGACGAACGTCGCGCCGGCAAGCCCCCGGTCGAGGCGCTCCGGACTGCCGTCGTCGGGACCGGCGGCGCGCTGCTCGGCAGTACGCTCACCACGACCGGCGCGTTCGCGACGATAATCCTCGTTCCGCACCCGCAACTCCAGAGTTTCGGGAGCATCGTCGTAATCGCGCTGGTGACGGCGTTCATCTCCAGCGTGCTGGTGTTGCCGTCGCTGCTCCTGCTCTGGGAGCGACACGTCCCGGAGTCGGTGGCGACGCCGGACTCGGCGGGCGCGGTGGCGAGCGACTGATCGGTCGGGATCGAACGCTGGCGGTCTCTGGAATCAAGCGAAGAATACATCTTGCCGATGTCAGTCGTCGTTGCCCTGGTCCGGCCACTCCGGCACTGCAGTCATCGACTCGACTGGCGGCGTCTCGTCGTCTGGAGGGTGGCCGTTTCGAACGCGTGAAGACACCGGATCGCTGGTCGTTCTCGTCGGTTCTCCGGTGGCGTCGGTGTCGGCATCTGCCGAAGCTTCGGCTTCCCCTGGCACCGGGCTGGTCCCTGACGACTTCGAACGGGAGTCCGCCGAGTCCTCGCCAGGGGTTGGCGGTGCCTCGAAGCGGTACAGACATCCGTCGTGGACGACGTGATACGTACCGCAGTCGGGGGATTCTAGCACGCCGTTGTTCGTGTCGATGGCGAAGTCGACGAGGTCCGAGAGTGCCGCTGCTTCCGCGATGGGATAGGTTTTCACCGCTTCGGGCAGTCGAATGGTGGCGATCCACTCGTCGAAGTCCGCGCGATCGTTGCGGTAGGCGAGCCACTCCCGCTCCGCCGACGAGACCCGGAATGCGCCGCGCGACCGGGCGATTCCAAGTCCAGCTACCCCGCCGAGACCGGCGAACAGTAGTACCGGACCGCCGTACTCGGACGTCGATCCGGGGTCGTTCGGAACGGTCACCGTTTTCGTCCGGGCGAACGTCTCCGTGCGCGGTTCGCTCGGAGCCCGGTACACCGTCGAGTCCGTCTCGATGGGGAGCCGGAACGCGAGCCTGGACGGTGCGTCGTCCGACGCACGCGTCGCCGTTACCGTCATTTGGACGGCCATCTGGATCCGTCCCGGCGAGCCCAGTCGTTCGTTCACGGTCCGCGCGTCTTGGATCGCCTCGGTCACGTTGACGCGGTACGGCACCGCCGCGGCCTCGTTCGGTCGAGCGGTCGTCTCGATCGTTCCGAGGAGCGTGGTCTTCTCCCAGAACACCGTCGGTTCTTCGCCACCGGAGACCGAAGCGACGCTTTGGACGATCAGACGCCGATGGACGCTCAGATCGATCGGTTCGTCCCCTCCACCGTACTCGACGTGTAATTCCCCGTCCAGAACGGGCATCACGCGCAGGAAATAGGCATCCCGCTCCTCGACGGTCGTCCCCGAAACGAAGGGCGTTTCGCTTGCTGCCCCCGTTACCGTCGCCCGGTGCGAGAACCACCCCTCCAGGTACCATTCGTCGACGGTTCGCTGCTCCTGGTGAGTGCCCGGGGCAACGGACGAAGCGTATGTAACCCACGCGCCGCCCGCAGCACCGAGAAGCAGGACGACGATGACGACCGCGAACCAGCGGTCCAGTGCCGCCCGGAGGCGGAGCATTCTGGCGTTCATCGAGTATCGACTCCCTGCAGTGCGACGAGTGGATTGGTCATGATTTCGTGATCCGATTGAGTAGTCTCCGTACGATCGACGGGCCGTCCCGGGCGTACGACCGGACGCGGCCCGTCCCGACGAGTTTGATCCCGACGAGGTAGAACGGGATTCCCAGTAGCCCGTCGATGACGAGCGTCGGCAGCCACGGGTGAACGTGGTACAGTGCCCGTATGGTCGGCATGGGGAGGAGGTGGAGGTACCGGTGCTCGACGACGAAATGACGGTAGTAGCCGGTCGTCGTCGGGGCCGTCAGAGTGACCGTCGCGTCTGTGCCGTCCCGTGGCCCGATCCGCAATTCGGCGGGATCGACGGCGATCCCGTCGCCGTCCGCTTCGAGAAACGCGACCACGGGGACGAAGCCACCGTTCGAAACGACGTGTGTCGTCGTCTCGGTTTCGCCGACGCCGATGACGCCGGGGCCCGGCGTGTCGTGGTTCGAACTGACGAACGCGTATTCGTGTGGCCCGGCCGGCACCGCCATCGAAACGGTCGCGACGAAGACGACGAAGACCGCCAGGCTCCCGACGATTAGCCGGACGTCGACGCCGGTCTCCCTGGACGGGGTTCGTCGTCGAGACCTTCCGCTCCGTCCCGTCAGCCATCTGTCCACGAGGTACCCGACGGCGACGAAGCAGAACAACAGGATCGAGAGTCCCTGGGGTTCCGCTATCCCCTCGACGCCGAGACGACTCGTCAGGATCGACTGGACGCCACCGAGCGCGTCACGTGTTCCCCCGACGACCGTCCCGAGATGTGGAATGACGACGACCTGCCCGTCGACTTGCAGTACCTTCGCGACGATCTGTGCCTCCCTCACGGGTGGTTCGTCGTCTGCCTGGTCCGTCGACGGGTTCCCGTCGCCCCGGGTGACGTACCCGGCGCTCGTTTCGTCGACGACCCGGTGGGTCGTGAGACCGCCACCGTGCAGGTGCTCCGCCTGGTACACGACCACGTCCCCGACCCCGACGTCGCCGGCGATCGCATCGGGAATCGCGACGAACCCGTCGCCCGCGGAAAGGGTGGGTTCCATGCTCCCGGTTTCGACGAACCCGAAGAGGATCGGCTGGCCGAGCACGAGGCCGAGGAGGAGTGACACGCCGACGACCACGAGGAGGAGCTCGGCCGCCGTCCTGAACGTCGAGGCGACGCTCATGCTAGCACCGATCCAGTCTGCGTTCGGCGGCCCGAGTGACGGCCCATGACGGTAGATCTCAAGTGAAAGGAACGGCGGCGATGGCCGCTCAGTTCGGCGGGTTGTCCGGGTACCAGCTGTCTTCGCTGACGCCGTCGTCGGAGAAGTAGAAGTTGGCAGTCCCGGAGAGGTCGTCATCGACCGAAGCGTTCGGCCCGGTCGTGTCGACGGTCACGGTCACGTAGTACTCCTCACCCGGGTTGAACCGGTAGTTCCCGACGGGCGTGTTGTCGCCGGTCGGACCGCCGAGCGAGTAGTCCCTGTTGTAGCTCTGGTGGGGGTAGTTTTCCGCGGACGACCCCGTCGGCCCGTCGCCGACGTCGTGGACCTCGAAGCGGATAAACGACTGGCCGTTCCCGTTGCCCTGGACCCAGCCGGTGTTCGCGAAGTAGTAGTTCATCTTCATCGCGTAGGACTCGCCGGCGTCGTCGTTGTTGACGATCTTGAAGGCGTAGTCGCTGGCAGGGTCGCTCGGATCGCCCCAAGTGTAGACGGAGTTGATGTTCACGCCCTCGCCGTTGGCCCCCGTCAGGTCCAGCGAGAGTTGGCCATCACTGCCGATCGTCACGTCAGGGTCGTCCCCGGGCACGAGGGCGATCTGGCCGTTCGCGTCGTCGTCGATCGCAACGGTCACGTGGCGGTCCGGCATCGCGGCGCTCGAAAAGGCTCCGGTGCCGACGGCGGCGGCGCTTCCGGCGGCCACTGCGCCCAGTCCGATCAGGAATTTGCGTCGTTTCACCATTGTAAGGTCTCCATTTGTTGTTTACGCGCCCGAGATGTCGGCCGGGAATCGTTCGACCGGCGTCCTCCCAGACGTGCTCAGAATACTCATGGAGTGATAGGGTAGTTTACATGAGCGGCCTGTGGGGTCCACTGGCGGGCCCTGTGGTCCCTTCAAGGGTCGGTTGAACGGTCACAGCGAGCATACTACCGAGTCGAATATCAAAAGCAAGTGATCAGTTACGAGAGTGGGGATGTTCGATCGCCCGATCCCACCATCAGCACAGACGGCGACGTTTGCGGTTCGGAGACACGTTCAGGAGATGTCTCCCACCTCGACCGTGAGTGCGCCGGCCAATTCGTCGTCCATCGTGGCGTCCACGCCGGTCGTGTCGACGTCGACGACGATGTAGAGTTCCTGCCCCACCTCGAAGTCGACCGGTCCGGACGTCGGCAGGTTCCGGGACACGGGATTGGGGGTGCCGAGTTGGTTGTTCGGGCACTTCATCGAACCCCAGTATCCGTCCGGGTCGCCGCTCCCGTAGGCGGTAAACCGGATGAACGACTCGTTGTTGTAGGTGGTGCTGTTGTCGACCCAGCTGTCGTCGTCGAGCCCGTAGGTCAGGACGACGTCGTCGTAGTCCTGATCGTCGTTGTTGACGATCTTGAACGCGTAGTCGTCCGACGGGCTGTCGTGGTCGCCCCAGGTGTAAACGGAGTTGATGTTCACGCCTTCTCCGTCCGCGCCTTCGAGGTCCAACCGAAGTTGTCCGTCCCCACCGATCGTCACGTCAGGGTCGTCCCCGGGCACGAGGCCGATCTGGCTGTTCGCGTCGTCGTCGATCGCGACGGTTACTTTCCGGTCCGGCATCGCGGCGCTCGAAAAGGCTCCGGTGCCGACGGCGGCGGCGCTTCCGGCGGCCACCGCGCCCAGTCCGATCAGGAATTTGCGTCGTTTCACCATATTGGTTCACTTTTGTTGTGTGCACACTCGAGGCGATGATCGGTGTGTCCGATCCTCGGCCGTCGAACGCGCTCACAAGAACCGTAGTTTGATAGGGGCGTTTACATGAGCGCCCTGTGGAATCCACTGGCGATGCCTGTGGCCCGAACTGGACGAGTCGCTCGTTCTTCAAGGCCCGGCTACCGCCCGGATGTCCTCCCCTACTCCAAGCATGTGAGATTACCGAAGGTTACAATAAATTGAACAATCTGTTCGCTTTATAGGCATTCGACTCGAATTGATAACTGATAGGTGTGTGATGATGCTTGCTATATTCGAGTCGACGGTAAAAGCGGGGGCGAAGTCGAACGATCGTAACAATGGGGAAGGGTAAATGGCCATCGAAACGATCGGCGAGACTGTCGGATCGACGGTCCGGGCCGGACCGACGAAGGACGAACTGTTTCACGTGTTGCGGAATCAGCGCCGACGATTCGCGCTTCACCACCTGAAGCAGGCGGAGGGTCCGGTGGACGTCGGCGACCTGGCGACCCAGATCGCCGCGTGGGAAAACGGGATCGAACCCGAAGCGGTCACGTCCCGGCAGCGCCGGCGGGTGTACAACGCGCTCCAGCAGACCCACATCGACGAACTGTCCCGGACGGGACTCGTCGAGGTAGAGCGACGCGAAGTGACGTTGACGGACCGGGCCAAGGACCTCGACATCTATCTCGAAATCGTTCCGCGCCAGGACGTCCCCTGGAGCGAGTACTACCTCGCGCTCGGGAGCGTCGGGCTTGCGACGATGGTCGTAACGTGGCTCGACGTCGGCCCGTTCGCGTTCCTGTCCGACATCTCCGCCGGCATGTTCCTGGGGGTGACGCTGTTCGTCTCCGCGCTCGCGAACTACTACACCCAGTACGAGAGTCGGCTCGGCGATCCCGCGAAACCCCCGGAACTACGGGGTGAGCACTGATGCGACGGAACCACCTCTGGGTGGTGCTCGCGGTCGTCGCCGCGTTCGGCTTCGCGGTCGGCACCGTCGGGGTGGAAACCGCCGCGATGGATCGCGGGGTCTCGGCGACCGTTTCCGATCACGACCGCTCGCTGGTGACCCTGTGGGATCCAGGCGCCGGAACCCGGGGACGGGCGCCGGAGGCCATCAGGTCGGCAGGGCTGGCCGGCGAGGATCCGGTCACCGAGGACGGGGCCTGGACTCGCGTCCTCGTCGTCCAGAACTGCTTTACCGACCGGTGGATCGCGGTGGACGCGACCGTCGTCGATGTCCCGTCCGGCCTCGATGTGGGTCCGTTCGACCCGGTGACGCTCGCTCCCGGGGAGGTGGCCCCGCTCGGGGCCCCGGTCCAGTGCGGAACCAACACTGGCCCCGCAACGATCACGCTTCGCGTCAGGGCGTCCAACGACCAGTTCGAGGGCGTCATCGCGTTCGACGCGACCGTCGTCTGTGCGGTCCCGCCGTCAACGACCACGCCGGTCAACGAGACGATGACTGAACCGGGATCGCCGACGTCGCCCACCAATGGGACGGTCACAGAGTGATCGAAACCGGTCCCATCAGTCCTGCGTTTCGCCCAGCCATTCCTGCCACTCCTGCACCTTCGCCATCAACTCGACGGGCGGCGTCTCGTTGACGTCCACCGCGTCGAGTTCCTCGACCACGGCTTCGACCGCGGGGTCCGTTTCGCGTCGAGGGGCGGTATCGTCCTGTGCTGTTTCATCTGTGGCTGGTTCTTCCGATCCGCCGTTCGCCGCCGACGCCGGACGCATCGTCCCCGAGTCGAGGTCGAAGACGACCTGCTGGGGTTCGCTTTCGCCGCCACCCCGGGCCTCGATGGCCTTCTCCTCGCGCAGGCGGTCGAGGACGTCGCGGGCCCGGTCCACGACCGGGACGGGGACGCCGGCCAGGTCGGCGACGTGGATGCCGTAACTGCGGTCGGTCGGCCCGTCCCGGACCGTCCGGAGGAAGGTGACCTCGTCCCCCTGTTCCTCGGCGGCGACGTGGACGTTCTCCACGCGGGGTAGGTGGTCGGCCAGCGACGTGAGTTCGTGGTAGTGGGTGGCAAAGAGCGTCGCCGCCCGGACCTCGTTGTGCAGGTACTCCGTCGCGGCCCAGGCGATGGAGATGCCGTCGTAGGTGGCGGTGCCCCGGCCCACCTCGTCGAGGATCACCAGCGAGTCCTCGGTGGCGGTGTGGAGGATGTTCGACAACTCTTGCATCTCGACCATGAACGTCGAGCGCCCCTCCGCGAGTTCGTCCAGCGCGCCGACGCGGGTGAAGACCCCGTCCACGACGCCGATCGTCGCCTCGCGGGCGGGGACGAAGCTCCCGACCTGAGCCAGCAGGACGATCAGCGCGGTCTGGCGGAGGTAGGTCGATTTCCCGCTCATGTTCGGCCCGGTGACGATCAGGAACCGTCGCTCCTCGTCGAGGTGGGCGTCGTTCGGGACGAACTCGGTCGTGCGCTCGACGACCGGGTGGCGGCCCCTGTCCACGTCGATGGCGTCGCCGTCGGTCAACTCGGGGCGGGTCCAGTCGTTCTCGACCGCGTGGGCGGCCAGGCTGGCCAGGACGTCCACGGTCGCCAGCGCCCGGCCGACGTCCTGGAGGAGTTCGGCCCGCTCGGCGACGCGGTCGCGCAGGTCACAGAAGAGTTCGTGTTCCAGGTCCCCGCGACGCTCCTCGATCCGGAGGATCTCTCGTTCCTTCTCCTCCAGTTCGTCGGTCGTGAACCGTTTCGCGTTCTTCAGCGTCTTGATCTCGCGGTACTCGTCGGGCACCCCGTCGGCCTCGCTCTTGCCGACCTGGACGTAGTAGCCGTCGGTCTTGTTCCGGCCGACGGTGACGTGGGTGAACCCGGTCCGGCGCTTCACCCGGGCTTCTAGCGAGTCGAAGTACTCCTCGAGTTCGCGGTGGCGCTCGATCAGATCGTCGAGTTCCGCGTCGAACCCCACCTCGAAGAGGCCGCCCTGGGTGATCGTGCCGGGCGGGTCGTCGGCGATGGCGTCGAGGGAGTCGCGCAGGTCGGCCGCCGCCTCGCGGTCGGGGCGGTCCACGACGTCGGCGAGCGGGGCGTCCGAGAGCGTCGGGTCGTTCTCGATCGCCTCGACGACCGCCGGCAGGATCGCCAGCGTCTCCCTAACCCGGAGCATGTCGCGGGCGTCGGCGCTCCCGCTGGCGGATCGGCTGGCCAGGCGTTCGAGGTCGTAGGCCTCGCCCAGTTCCTCGCGGAGGCGTTCGCGGGCCATCGCGGCGCTGGCGAGGGCGGCGACGCTCTCCTGGCGGTGTTCGAGGAGCGCGAGGTCCTGGCGGGGGCGCTGGAGCCACTCCCGGAGGAGGCGGCCGCCGGCGCTGGTCACGGTGTGGTCGATCGTCGCGACCAGCGAGCCCTGCCGGTTGCCCTGCATCGTCTCGGTCAGTTCGAGGTTTCGGCGGGTGGTGGCGTCGAGTTCGACGTGGTCGCCGTCGCCGTAGGACTGCAGGCGCGTCATCGAGGCGAGCACGCCCGTCCCGGTCTCCTCGACGTACGAGAGCGCGGCCCCGGCGGCCCGGACGCCGACGCCCTCGGCGTGGAGGCCGACGCTGTCGAGCGTCTCGTCGCCGAACTGCTCGCGGACGCGGTGGGTGGCCCGGCCCGGCGCGAACGCCTCGGCGTCGTGGAGCGTGAGCGCCCCGCCCACTTCGCGAAGGCGGTCGAGCAGAGCGTCGTCGTTGCGAATCTCTGGCCCGGGCAGTATTTCGGCCGGATCGAACCGGTAGAGTTCAGAAACCGCCTGGTCGTCGCCCTCGACGGTCGCGACGAAGAACTGGCCGGTGGTCACGTCGGCGAAGGCCAGGCCGTACGCGTCGCCGTCGCGCACTACGGTCGCGAGGTACTGTGCCGATTCGTCGGTCGCCGAGAGCAGGGTGCCCGGTGTCACGACCCGCGAGACCTCCCTGGCGTGGCCGCCGTCGGTCTCGTACTGGTCGCCCACGGCCACGCGGTAGCCACGTTCGACCAGGCCCTTGAGGTAGGGCGTCAGGTCGTCCACCGGAACGCCCGCCATCGGATAGGACGACCCGTGGCTCGACTTCTGTGACACCTTCAGGTCGAGTTCGTCGGCCACCGTCTCGGCGTCCTCGCCGAAGAACTCGTAGAAGTCCCCGACCTGCATGGCCAGGAGGTCCGCGTCGGTCCCCTCCTTCAGCGCGAAGAACTCCCCCACGATGCCCGTCGCCTCGGTCATGGGTACACGGTCGCGCGAGGGCGAGTAAAACGCTACGGGTTCGGCATCGCTAGCGTCCCGTTCCCGGTGCGCGGCCCTGGGCGTCCCATCACGGACACGCCGACGCGTCGTACGACTGCCGTTCGGCTCCCTGCCGAACGAGGATTGCCTTCTCCGATTCGAGGTTCACGATGGCGGCCTGCCCGCCGTAGCCGTGAATCTGGTCGTGGCCCCGAACCACGACGCAGGTGGTCCCGTCCGGAATCTCGATCGTTTCCGATCGTGTGAACGGCGCGGTCGAGTGGGCGTGGAGCAGTTCCCGCCGGCCGAGTTGCTCGCCGTCAAGCGTCTCGACCTGCCACCAGTTCGCGTACTCGTCCTCGCCGTCGTCGTCGTGGAACAGCGTCACGTCGAAGCGAACTCGTCCGTTCTGGCGATCGAAGGCCACGTCGACGACGTTTGCCTCCCGGAGGTCGAGGTGGTCCTCGTCGTCGGCCGTCCCGGATGTCGTTCCCGTTGGGTTGTCGGTAGCGTCCCGAGTCGCAGTCGGAGAGGCGTCCGTCCCGGTCGCGGGAGGTGCGGTCGTCGGTTCGCCGTCCGCATCCCCGTTGGCGTCTCCCGGTTCTCCGTCTGGGGTTGTCCCGGGGGACGATTCGGCCTCGTCGTCCCCCGATTCCGCGCACCCGGCCAGACTCGCGACGGCCGCGCCGACGCTCGCGACGAACCGGCGACGGCGAAATCGTTCGATCATGGGGCATCCATCGGCGGGTCGGTGAAAAGCCTTGTCAGCGCTGGTGGGGCGGATGCGAAATCGGCGTCATCGGGTCGGTGGCGAGGTGGCGAGCGTGCCTTGCCCGCGAGTGCGCCCACGTTACACAGCCTCGGTGTGGTTATCCGGTGACGACGCCTCTTTGTGGTATGGATTCACACACGAGGCGGGATTTCCTCCGGGGAGCCGGTGCGATGGGCGTGGCCGGCCTGGCCGGGTGCGTCGGGAACTCCGGCGTCCTGAGTCCGGGGGGGTCAGGATCGGACGGCGGAACGCCGACGGACGGCGAACCACCCGGATCGACCACCGGCGACGGGACGACGGGGGGATCGAACGACGTCCTCCCCGCAAAAGATCCGCCCGTTGCCGCCGACCGTCTCCCGGTCGCGTACGACGTCGGGAAACTTCGGAACAGCGTCCAGTCGGGCGGTCCGCCGAAAGACGGCATCCCCTCCATCGACGACCCGAAATTCGTCGGGACGGCGAAAGGTGACGAGTTCCTCGACCGGGACGATATCGTGTTCGGGGTGGCTGGCGAGGACGACGTCAAGGCGTACCCGCAACCGATCCTGGTCTGGCACGAAATCGTCAACGACGTGATCGACGGCGACCCGGTCAGCGTCACCTACTGCCCGCTGACCGGGACCGCGATGGGGTTCGAGCGCGGAACGACGGAGTTCGGCGTGTCCGGCAAACTCCTCAACAACAACCTGGTGATGTACGACCGGAACACCGATAGCCGGTGGCCACAGATCCTCGCGACGGCCATCCGGGGCGGGTTCGAGGGCCGGTCGCTCCGGGAGTTCCGCGTCGTCTGGACCACGTGGGAGCAGTGGAAGTCCCTCCACCCCGACACGGTCGTCCTCTCGAAGAAGACGGGCCACGTTCGGAACTACGAACGCGATCCCTACGGGATGTACACCCCGAAACGGGGCTACTACAACAGCACGAAAATCCTGTTCCACACCCTGAACGACGACGACCGATACAAGCCCAAGACGGTCGTGATCGGGGCCAGGGTTCCGGACGGCGCGATCGCCTTCCTGAAGGAATCGCTCCGGAAGGCGGGCGTCCTGGAGGGCCAGGTCGCCGGCGTCACCCACACGGCGGTCTACGACGACCGTCTCGACACCGCCTACGTCTACCGGAATCCGGACGGGGTGAGCGTGTCTCTCGACGGCGAGAGCGCAACCGCCACCATCGACGGCGAATCGTACGCCCCCGACGCGCTGCCCCTCGAACCCGTCCACGCCTTCGACGCGATGTGGTTCGCCTGGAGCGGGTTCTACCCCGAAACGGAGGTCGTCGAGTGAGCGGGATCGAGAGGACTGAGGCAGGCCTCGCCTCGCGGACCGCCGCGGCGGTCGGGGTCGTGGGGCGGCGGAACGACGCCCGCCTGGTCCTCGCCGGGACGACCCTCGGCTATCTGCTCCTGTATCTCTACACCGTCGGCGACCTGGCGCTGACGGGCGACGGCGGGGTGACGGTCTTCGTCGTTGACGACCTCTCGCGAGCGTTCACCTCGCTCGGGTTCTTCCGGTTCGAACCGATCGCCCTCCTCGAGGCCGGGCCGATCACCTACCTGTTCTCCCCGCTGAACGCCATCGTCGCGCTCGTGCTCGCCACCCTCGTGGGCGTGAACCTCGCGCTGACCTACCTCGGGTGGGTCCAGCCGAAAGCGTGTGGGCTGGAGGCCTCGAGTGGCGTCTTCGCCGGGATCCCGGCGCTCCTCTCGGGTGCGGCCTGCTGTGGGCCGACGGTCCTGCTCGTGTTCGGGATTCAGGCCAGCGGCGTCCTCATCACGACCTTCCAGTACCTCGTGCCGATGGCGGTCGTCCTCCTGGTCGGGAGCCTCCTGCTGATCGGCCGGCAGGTCGACCCGGCGCTGCTGTAGTCGGATCCTGCAGTCGAGCCCGGCCGAAATCGCCCGTTCAGAGCCCGTCGCACTCGCCCACGTCGGTCGCCTCGCAGCGGTCGACGCAGTCCTGTTCGACCAGTTCGCCGAGCGTCCGGAGGTCCTCGGCGGGGAGTTCGTTCGCGATCCGGTAGGCCTGGTCGTCGGACAGGCCGATCCCGGCCTCCTGCTCGAAGAATCGCTGGACGGTACAGCGTCGCCAGAGGATCATGCGTGCGAGGCGCTCGCCTTCCTCGGTGAGTTCGGCACCCCGGTAGGGCGCGTAGGTGACCAGTTTCCGCTCGTCGAACGCCTCGATCATCTCGGAGACGCTCGCGCCGCTGACGTCGAGGTATTCGGCGAGGTCCCCGTTGGTGATCGGCGGGGCGTCCTGCAGCGAGTTGTACAGGATCCCACAGAGGTATCGCCCCTCGCCCGGACTGACCTGGATGTCGGGATCGATCGTGGTCGCGGTTGCCATCGTTGGATGTTCGTGGGTCCGGGTTACGGTTCGGGACCCGATGCGTCCTCGTCCGTCGGTTTTTCTTCCCCTGCTGGTTCGTCCTCGTCCGCCGGTTCTGCCGCTCCCGTCGGTTCCGCCGTCTTCCAGTAGACGACCGTCCGCCCGGTCTTCCGCCGGCGGAGCGGCCCGTCGGTCACGAGTTCGTTCAGTTTCCGGCGCGCGCCCTCGGTCGTGATCCCGAGGACGTCGCTCACGTCGGTCGTCGTCACGACCGGCCCCTCGACGGCGTCGAACACCGAGAGCACCGCCTCGCGGTCGGCCGTCTCGACGAACTGCCCCTGGTCGTCGCGGCGTCGTTCGCGGCGGCGGTCGCCGCGCCCGCCGCCGCGACCACCACCGCGCTTTCCGCGTCCGCTCCCCCCTTCGCGTCCCGCTCCACGGCTACCGCCGTCGTGGTGGCCGTCGCCTCGACCGCCGTCGTGGTGGTCACCCCCTCGACCGCCGTCCGTTCTCGTCCCCCGACCGCTCCCGTCGTGGTGGTTGCGTGGCATCAAGAAGGGCTACGCGATCGAAGACGAAAATCCTTTTGCTAGTACCAAATTGGTACGGCGAAACGGCGTCGTCGTCGGTTCGCGACCGGGATCGAGGGGCCGTCACCGAAATCGAGGACCCGTCACCCGAGACTGCCTTCCATCTCGAGCTGGACGAGTCGGTTCAACTCGGCGGCGTAGGCGACCGGGAGTTCGTCGGTGAGGGGTTCGATGAAGCCGCTGACGATCAACTGCTTGGCCTCCTCCTCGTCGAGCCCGCGGTTCGTGAGGTAGAACACGTCCTCGTCGGCGATTTTGCCGACCGTCGCCTCGTGGGCGATGGCGGCGTCGTCGCCCTCGACCTCGATGTGGGGCAGGGTGTCGCTGGTCGAGTCCGAGTCGAACATCAGGGCGTCGCACTCGACGGTCGTCGCCACCCCGTCCACGTCGTCGAGCGAGCGAACCAGCCCGCGGTAGGTGGTCCGGCCGCCGCCCTTGCTGATCGACTTCGCCTCGACGGAGGCGGTGGTTTCGGGGGCTTCGTGGTAGATCTTCGCCCCGGAGTCCATGCGCTGGCCGTCCTCGGCGAAACTGATGGTGATGTGACTCGCGCTCGCGCCCCGGCCCCGGAGGACCGAGGAGGGATAGAGCATCGTCACCCTCGACCCGAGCATCCCGGAGATCCACTCCATCCGCCCGCCGGCCTCGACGACGGCGCGGTCGGTGTTCAGGCAGTAGGTGTTGCGCGACCAGTTCTGAACCGTCGAGTGCTGGACGTGGGCGTCCTCGCCGACGAACACCTCGACGGCGCCGCAGTCGAGGTTCGTCGCGTTGAACGTCGGGGCCGAACAGCCCTCGATGTAGTGGACCTCGCTGTCCGGTTCCGCGACGATCACGTTGTGGCTGAACTGGCCGGTCCCGGGCTCGTTCATCCGGAAATAGGCGTGAATCGGCAGGTTCACCGTGACGCCCTCGGGCACGTACAGGAACGAGCCGCCGGACCAGAAGGCGGTGTGGAGCGCGGCGAACTTGTGTTCGCCCGGGTCGATCGCCTTCATGAAGTACTCCCGGACGAGGTCGGGATGCTCCCGGACGGCGTCGTCCATGCTGCAGAAGATCACGCCCTCGTCGTCCCACCGGTCCTCGAGCTGGTGATACAGGACCTCCGACTCCAGTTGGGCCCCGCTCCCGGCCAGCGCGTCGCGTTCGGCCTCCGGGATGCCGAGGCGGTCGAAGGTTTCCCTGACGTCCTTGGGGAGGTCGTCGTAGCCCTCGATGTCGACGTCGACGTCCACGTCCGGGCGCAGGTAGGGCACGACGCCCTCGACGTCCACCGTCGAGAGGTCGGGCTGGTCCGGCCACTCGGCGGGCGTCGGTAACTCGTGGTACGTTTCGAGGGCGTCCAGTCGGCGGTCGAGCATCCAGGCCGGTTCGTCCTTCTCGGTCGAGATCGCGCGAACGGCCGCTTCAGAAATGGCCGACCCGGTCGCGCGCTGGGTCTCGGATTCCGTGTGCATGGGGTAATCAGTGGAAGAACGGCGATTCGGTGGGGACGACGGCAGTCCGGTACTGCAGCATCCACCGTCGCCCTCGACACCCGCCGTTCTTCGTCTCGTCTCTCGTTTCGTCCCACGAAACGAAGGTAGTTCCGATCCCCGCGTCGCCGTCCCGATCCGCGCAGGGCCACGCACTACCGGCATTGCGGGGTATTGATCGAAACAAACAAGACCAACCTCACGAAATATTTGCCTGAAACAGTGCAGACAGAGACAGTTCAGTCACACTCCACGTCACGGGAACGGCTCGCACTCGGAATCAGCGTCCTCGGCGTCGTCGCGTTGGTCGCGGTGGTCGCGCTCGGCCTCGTCGCCGGGCGGACCAAACTCACCGGTATCGTCGTGTTCGGCTTCTTCGCGATGATGGCCGGCGTCCTCGTCAGTCACTTCGGGGACTTCGCCACGCCGGGACGACAGGTCTGGGCGTACGGTCTCGCGAGCGGCGCGATGCTCGCCAGCGCGGCGGCGCTGATCGCGCCCAAGGCGATCACCCAGCACCCGAAGTACGGCGGCTTCGCCATCGCCTTCGGCTACCTGATCGGCTACGCCGCCCACGAACTCGGGCACCTCGTGAGTCACCACGACCTCCCGATCAACGCCGCCACGGGCGAACTCACGCTCCACGCCCTGGCGGCCGGGAGCATCATGGGCGTCGTCTACGGCGCGCTCCCCACGCTGACGCCGCTGTTCGGGTACGGCATCGTCGCCCACAAGTTCCCCGCCGGGTTCACCGGGTCGGAAGCGGTCGAGCAGTCGGGCCTGCCCGTCAGCGTGATGCTCATCCCGGCGGCCGCGGTCGCCATCGCGGCGATCCCGCTGTCGATTCTCACCCCTGACCTCTCGCCGATCGTCAAGGCCATCTTCTTCGGCGTCTCGACCGGCGTGTTCGCCCACGTCGCTATCGACATGCTGCCCGAGTGTTCCCACGTCGGGTCCCACGGCGATTCGACCGGCCACGGGACGGTCCACTGCTCGCCCGAGGCCGACCGCCTCCGGCAGTACGCCGTCCTCAGCACGGTCCTCGGCGCGGCGGCGATTTTCGCGATGTGGCAGGTCCTCGCGATGGGCTAGAGAACGCCGAAGGTCGATCGGGGCGCGTTCGCTACCGGTGACGAACGAATTGGGATCGTCCGATAGGGCGCAGTGTCAGCATCGTTCGAATCCGGGTTCGATTGACCGTCAACACGCTTTTGTGTCTCTCAGCGTAGTAGGCGTATGATCGCCCTCCTCGAACGCAGTCGAGCCTCGACTGGCGCAGCAGCGCTGGTCGGCGGTGCGAGCGGGTTTGCTGTGGTCGGCGTGTACCTCGGTGCCGGCTTGCTCCTCGCGGACTGGAGCATCGGCGAGTTCCTCGCCCATCTCTCGGGGAGCAGTATCGGATATTTCCTCGGCACGATCGGTCTCGTCGTCGCCGTGGTTGGGCTTCCAATCGCCGGGGCACTCCGGTTCGGTCTACGAACGCCACTCGTGGTCCTCGTGCTCGTGATTATCGGGTGGCTCTCCATCGCCGCGGTCCAGGGTCTCCTCTCGGTCCGGACGATTTTCGGTATTGCCCTCTACGCGGCGATGCTTTCCCCGCTCTATCTCGTCCTCTACGGCGTCCTCGGCGGGGGCGAGTATCTGTATCGAACCAGGGTCACCGGTCGGTAGATCCATCGCGATCTCAATGCTAAATACACCCTCTGCGTCTTGCAGTCCCATCCTGACCTGCCCAAACGCTGTCAGAAGCCGCGTGACGCATATATCACCCACATCGATCACGCGAGGTTCTCGAACTCGACCACCCATACAGCGCCACGACCAAACACTCCTCACGCAAGGGCTATCGTCTCAACCGGCGTTCATATCGTTGTGACTACCACTCGATCCTCCACCGCCAGCAGGCCGTTCGGCGTCGTCGCAGTGGTGGCCATGGGCCTCGGGGCACTCGTCGCTGCGTACGGCCTGCTGCTGGTCCCGGAATCGCTCCTCGGCGGCGGCCACGTCGTTGCCATCGGCGTCACGTTGCTGCTGCCCGGCCTCTTCAGCACCGAGTGGGCACGGAACCGGTGGAACCTGTCGCCCACTGCCCAGAGTGGACCGGTATGGGGATTCCTCGCGCTCGGTGCGCTCCTGCTGGTGGCGTTTATCGTTCTCGACGTCGTGCCCTTCGAGGGCCCCTTCGTCGAGAGCGGGAGCGAAAGCGGGAACCGATCCGAATTCTCCCCGACCGTATCGAGGTAATCCCGATTATCGGTACTCGAACTTCGTGGAACTCGTCTGGGGGATTCTTCCCGCGAATCGAAATCAGGAAGGCCGTACAATCGAAGCCGCCAGTATGGCCCACGGTTCTCGCCGGAAGCGACTCGTCGCTGCGACTCGCAAGGCCGTCAGGGGCCTCCGGAACGCGCTCCCGATCCTCGCGAGCGTCGTGTTGCTCGTCGGCCTCTTCCGGACGTACGTCTCGCCGGAGCTGGTGAGTTCCGTCTTCGGCGGCCGCCCGATCCTCGACGTGGTCCTCGGGACGGGAATCGGCGGCGTCTCGACCGGGAACGCGATCACGAGTTACGTGATCGGGGGCGAACTCCTCGACCGGGGCGTGAGCCTCCTGGCGGTCACTGCCTTCATCGTCTCCTGGGTGACGATCGGCGTCGTGCAGTTCCCGGCGGAGGCGTCCGTCCTCGGTCGCCGGTTCGCGATCGTTCGGAACGTCACCGGCGCGATCCTGGCCGTCCTCGTCTCGGTCGTCACCGTGCTCGTGGTGGGGGTGCTCGCGTGAGCGAGCCGGACGGTAGCTCCGGCGGGCCATCGAAGCCGGGGAAGAAAGGATCGGACGGCGGCGGTGGCGGTGGACAGTCCCGCACCGACTACTACCTGCTCGGCGGGACGATCCTCCTGTATGCCCTGCTGTTCGTCGTCGATCCGGGAAACGCGAGTGCGGCGCTCGGGAGCGCCTTGTCGCTCGCGCTCACCATCGCGCCGATCCTCCTGCTCGTGACGGTCTTCGTCGCCCTCGTCAACTACGCGGTGACGGGCGACGCCATCGCCGCCGCTCTCGGGAGCGAGTCAGGGGTAACGGGCTACCTGGTCGCCATCGTCGGCGGCGTCCTCAGTCACGGGCCCGTCTACGCGTGGTACACGCTCCTGGCTGACCTCCGGGAGCGAGGCATGCGCGACGGTCTGATCGCCGTCTTCCTGTACAACCGGGCGATCAAACTCCCGCTGTTGCCCCTCTTTCTGTACTACTTCGACGTGGAATACGCCGCGGTCCTCCTGGGCACGATGGTCGTCGCGTCGGTCGTGCAGGGCGTCGTCGTCGAGTGGGTGCTATCGTGGTGGACCCGCGCCCCTACCTGACTGACGACGTGAAGCGAACTCACTCCTCGACCGTCGTGATCGGCCGCATATAGAACCGCTCGTCGCCGAACTCGCGCTCGATCAACTCGCCCGATTCGAGGAGCGCCTCGATCACCGACCAGTCGGCGTCCGCGCGGTCGAGCAGGTCCCGGAGGCCGCTTTCGCGCATCGGGTGGACGGCGGTCACGCCGAGGACGTCGGCTTCGACGTCGCCCGTCGACGCGAAGTCGTCCGGTTCGGCACCGATCAGGTACTCGACCTCGTCGACCTGCTCTTCGAACAGTCGGTAGGCCATCCCGACCGCGGTTTCGCTCGCCGGTTCGACCCAGTCCTCGGCCGGCGGGCGCGTCGGGACGGCGACGTAAGCCACGTCGGGATCGATTTCGCCGACGAGGGCGGCCGTCGCCCGGAGGTCGTCCGCGCCGTCGTTGACCCCGTCGACGAGCATGGTTTCGGTCGTCAGCGTCCCCTCGAAGGACTCGGCGAACGTCCGGAGGCCGCGGGTGATTGCGGTGAACGAGAGCGTCCCGTGCGGGCGGTCGATTTCCCGCCAGGTTTCGGCGCGCCCGGCGTCGACCTTCACCGAAACGTAGTCCGCTTTCGAGAGGTCCGCTTGGACGTCCGGACGGTCGATCAGCGACCCGTTGGTGATGACGGCGACGTCGATCCCGAACCGTCGGATCCGATCGATCGTCTCGCCGAGGTTCGCGTCCAGCGTCGGTTCGCCGTCGGGGACGACGGAGAGGTAGTCGATCGGCTCGCCGGCCTCGCGAACTGCCGCGACGCGCTCCTCGACGGCGCGCTCGATCTCGTCGGGATCGTAGAACGCCTGCCGTTCAGTGCCGGTCGCCGTCGTCGGGCCGAGCTGGCAGTAGATGCAGGCGTACGTGCAGGTCTTCGGCGGGATGTTGTTGATGCCGAGGCTCCGCCCGAGGCGGCGCGACGGCACCGGACCGTAGGCGAGATCCATTCCGTTCGAGGGTACGTGCCGGGGAACCCTCAGTCGTTCGGACGGCGAGGCGTCTGCTCCGCCGATCCGGATTGAGGGGCATCGTCGTCGAGATACGCCACTCCTGCCTCGGTCACGACGTAACTCGTCGGGCCGTCGACGGCGAGGCCGCACGAATCGGCCATGGGGCACGCCGAACAGGTCTCGCCCTCGCAGCCGAATTCGCGCAGGTAGCCCTCGCGGACCATCGACCGGACCATCCCCCGGATCGCGTCCTCGCGGCGGTCCAGGGCCTCGGCGACGGCCGGGATCGGCTGCCCCCGCCGGATCGCCGCGAGGACGGATCGATAGGTCCCCACGGTCAGGCCCCTTCTCCGAGGTTCGCCGGGTCCCATCGGGTGTAGCTCAGCGCCACGAGCGTGAACGGGAGCGCGACGATGGCGGGGCTGTAGGGCGGTCCCATCGCGGCCGCCAGGTCGGCGGCGCTGGCGATCCAGACGTCCGGGCCGCCCGGGATCGCGCCCAGGAGCGTGGCGAGCAGGTCGGTGCCCCCGACGATCCAGAGCATCAGGCTGCCCATGAAGACCGTCGCCTGCTGGCGGCGGTCGTCGAGGCCGTTCGCGGCGGCCTGGAGGTAGAACGCGCCCGCCGACAGGACCACGATCCCCCGCCACGCGAGGAAGGTCCCAGAGATCGTCACGACGGCTATCTCGAACTCGCCGCCGGTGATCCCCAGCAGGAGTTCGACGGCACCGGCGAGGAGCAGGAGGAGCCCGAACGCGCCGAAGTAGAACTCGTCCCAACGAGTCATCCGGCCACCCCCAGGGCGACGCCGACGAGACGGAGCAGGCCGCCCCAGACGAACAGGGCGGCGACCAGCGTCCCGAGACTGCCGGCGAGCGTGCGGACGACCCCGACGCTGTCCCGGCCCTCCTTGATCAGCATCGCGAACGTCGCCACGCAGGGGAAGTAGATGCTGATCATGACCACCGACATGACCGTCTCGAACGGGGTGAGCCCGATCGCGCTGAGCTGGGCGACCGCGAGGTCCTTGCGCATGAACCCGGCGATCAGCGCGGGCACCGTGTCGGCGGGGACGCCGAACCACCCGGTGAGGACGGGCCCGAGCGCGCCGGCGAGCCACTCGATGGTGCCGGTGAGATAGAGGACGTTGATGATGCCGACGCCGAACAGGACGAAGGGGACGGCCGTCTTGAAGAAGCCGCGGAACCGGAGCGAGAGCTTGGTCGCGACGTTGTCCGGTCGGGGCTGGCGCAGCGGCGGGATGTCGACGATGAGTTCCGGCGAGGAGCCGGGGACGACCCGGTCGAGAATCGCGCCGAAGACGAAGAAGCCGGCCAGGAGGTACAGCAGGATGTAGCCGGTGTACTGGGGAATGAGCGAGAGCATCACCCCGAGTTGCGCGCCACAGGGGATGAACACCGACAGGAGCGTCATCATCACGAACCGCTGTTTGTCCGACTCCAGCGCCCGGGTGCCCGCGACGCCGGGGACGTTACAGCCGAACGAAAGCACCATCGGGACGATGGCGAACCCGTGGAGCCCGATCTTGTGAAAGAGCGCGTCGAGCAGGACCGCCAGCCGCGAGAGATAGCCCGAGTCCTCCAGCACGGCGACGATGAGATACAGCGCGAAGATGGCCGGCATGACGACGCCGATGGCGACGAACAACCCGCTCGTCAGCATGCCGAAGGCCTCGAAACTGGTGGTCGCCCCGGGGTCGCCGACCAGGACGAAATAGAGCCAACTGCCCTCCATCGGAAAGGCCTGCTGGAGCCAGGGCAGCCAGTGGTCGTCGAACAGCGGGACGAAGTAGCCGTCCGTGAAAAAGCCCGCGACCGCCCCGAAAAAGCGCCACATGCCGTACAGGACGGCGACCGCGAAGGGCAGTCCCGTCCAGGGGGAGACCGTGAGTTTCCCGACGAGTTCGGGGATCGTCGGCTCGCTGTCGCCGTACTCGACGGTCTCCTCGACGATGGCGTCGACGAGATCCCAGCGGGCTTCGGGATCGAGGGATGACTCGGTCATGGTTCGACGGTCTCGGCCCGCCCGTAAACCCGCTCCTGGACGGCGTCGATCGACGGCGACCCGGCGCGATCGAAGCTCTCCAGGAGTTGCTTGATGCCACGGCCCTCGGTGGCGACGGTCGGCACGGCCGGCACCCCGAGCAACCGTTCGACCGCCTCGACGTCGATCTCGACGTTCTTCCGGGTCGCCTCGTCCCACATGTTGAGCGCCAGCACCATCTCGTACTCCCGCTCGACGATTTCGAGGACCAGGTTCAGGCCGCGCTCGAACCGCGTCGCGTCGACGACGCAGACGACGAGGGCGTCGGGGTTGGCCTCGAGCAGTTCGACGGCGACCGCCTCGGCGCGGTCCTTCGGGTCGAGCGAGAACGTCCCCGGCACGTCGATGATCGGGACCGTGGCGCCGTCGACCGCGAGT
>DATFIX010000144.1:0-2817 GCA_035269625.1 Natrialbaceae archaeon | reverse complement strand
GCTCGACGGACGCGGCGTTGCCGGTCAGCCTGGGCGCGACGGCGATGGCGGTCGAACGCGGGGCCGACGTGATCCGAACTCACGACGTGGCCGCCACGCGGGACGCGGCCCGGATCGGGCGGGCCTTCGCCACACCACGGGAGCACTCCTCGGGCCCAGTGAGCGTCCGTGAAGTGCCCGCCGACACGCGGCGGGAGGTCGCCCGGCACCTCGAACGGATCGGGGCGAACGTCGAGGACGCCGGTGACGGGGTCGCCCGGGCGGTCGAACTCGCGGGACTCAATACGCCGACTGCCGACCGACTGGCTGCAACCGCACGGAGGGCCGGACTCTCCGTTGCCGACGGGACCGACGCCCTCCTCCTGCTCGGGACCGAGAGCGCCTTCGATCGGTTCGTGGGCGAACCCGCCGCAGTCGATTCGATCGAGGAGATCGCGGCGGTCGTCGACCGGGTGATCGACTAGCATGGACTTCGAGGAGTGGGAACCCGTCTACGAGGCCATTCTCGCCGATTTCGGGTACGACCGTGCCGCGGACGAACGCGCCAGGGACGTCCTCGCCGACCTGGCCGAACCGTTCGACCTCGACCGTCTGTCGTCCGTCGACGGCGCGACCGTCGCGATTGCCGGGGCCGGCCCGTCGCTCTCTGACGACCTCGCCACCGTCCGCGAGGCGGACCTCGTGTTCGCCGCCTCGACTGGGGCGGACGTCTGTCTCGACGCCGGCGTCGGCGTCGACGCGATGGTCACCGATCTGGACAAGAACCCGGACACGGCCCGCGAGTTGACCGAGCGAGGCGTCCTCGTCGCCGTCCACGCGCACGGTGACAACGTCGAGGCCGTCCGCGAGTTCGTTCCGACGTTCGACGCGGCGTTCGTCCTGCCGACGACCCAGGCAGCCCCCACCGGCCCGGTCCGGAACTTCGGCGGCTTCACGGACGGCGACCGGGCGGCGTTCCTCGCGGATCACTTTGGTGCCGGCGAACTCCGTTTTCCGGGCTGGGACTTCGACGACCCCGCGGTCGGCGCGGAGAAACGGCGGAAACTCGAGTGGGCCGAGCGATTGCTGTACTGGCTCGAACGGCGACGCGGCGATCGGTTTTCGGTTCTGGACGGTCGCCGGAATGGCATCGAGCGGCGGGCCCTTCCGATGGAGTGACCTGGTCGAACGTATTCTCCGAAATGATTCCTGGGTGACCGGTGCCCTTTTGGGGCGGCCGGTTCACCATCGTCAGGATGCGCCACAGTATCCACATTCAGCCTGATGGTGATCGACCGTGATGGGGGTCGAATCGTGACTGCCCGAACCGTCCACCTGCCCGTGGCGGCACAGCCCCGGGTCGAGGACCTGGTCGAACTGAGTCGCCTGGCCGAGAACCTCGGCTACGGGCGCGTCTGGATGCCGGAAACGTGGGGTCGCGACGCGGTGACGGTACTGACGAGCATCGCCCACGGTACGGACTCGATCGGTCTGGGATCGAGCATCTTCAACGTGTATTCGCGATCCCCCGCTCTCCTGGCCCAGACCGCGACGACGTTGCAGGAGGTGTCGGACGGGCGATTCCGTCTGGGGATCGGGCCCAGCGGTCCCGCAGTGATCGAGGGGTGGCACGGCGTCGAGTTCGACCGTCCGCTCCGGCGCACACGGGAGTACGTCGAGATCCTTCGGACGGTCCTCTCCGGCGAGCGCCTCGAATACGACGGCGAGGTTTTCTCGCTCTCGGGGTTCCGGTTGCGGTGCGATCCACCCGAGACCGCCCCACTGATCGACGTTGCCGGGATGGGCCCGAAGTCCGTCGAACTCGCTGGCCGGTTCGGCGACGGCTGGCACGCCATCGTCATGACCCCCGACGGAATGCGAGATCGCCTCGGGGATTTCCGCCGTGGGGCGGACCTCGGCGACCGGGACCTCGACGACCTGACGGTCACGCTCTCGCTGACTGCCTGCGCCCTGGAGGACGGCGAGCAGGCCCGCCGTCTCGGGCGACAACACCTCGCGTTCTACGTGGGCGCGATGGGTACCTACTATCGAAAATCGCTGTCCCGGCAGGGCTACGAGGACGAGGCGAACGACATCGCTGCGACGTGGGCCAGCGGGGAGCACGAGGCGGCCATCGAGGCCGTCGACGACGACCTCCTCGACGCAGTGTCGGCCTGTGGAACGCCCGAACGGGTCCGGGAGGAAATCGCGAAATTCGAATCGATCGACGGCCTCGACCGAATCGCGGTGGGGTTCCCGCGCGGTGCGGACGTCGAGCAACAGCGGGCGACGCTCGAGGCGCTGGCACCGGGAACGTGAAGTGCGGGGTGTCGTCTACCGGCCGTCGATGGTCGTCCCCGGGAACTCCCCCGCCAGGAACCGATCGAGGTCGTCGAGGGCGAAGATACTCGCCGGCACGTCGAGGCTCAGCAACTGTTCGACCTTGCCCGCCATACCACCCGAGACGTCGGTGGCGTCGCTCCCGCCGAGGACGTCGGCCACCTCGTCGAACGCCTCGATCCGGGGGATCACCTCGTCGTCGCGGAGGACGCCGGGAACCGTCGAGAGGAGGCCGACCCGCTCGGCGTCCAGGGCGGTCCCGAGTTCCACGATCACTTCGTCGCCGCTGATGACGGTCGTCCCCTTCCCCGCGTGGGCCACGAGGTCGCCGTGGAGGACGGGGACGAACCCCTCCTCGAGCATCGTCGCCACCTGGTCGGTGGGGAACGTGAGACGCGCTTCGGCGTCCCTCGCGCCTGCGGAGAGGGGATGGACGGGTATCGCGGGCACGCCACGGTCGTGGAGTCTGTCGAGGACGAACCGGTTCAGCGTCTTCAT
>DATFIX010000143.1:0-2314 GCA_035269625.1 Natrialbaceae archaeon | reverse complement strand
TGTCCGGGCTGGGTCCGGACGGACATGGGTGGGTCGGCGGCCCCGCGAAGCGTCGAGGAGGGTGCCGAGACGCCGGTCTGGCTCGCCCGGATGCGCGAGGGGCCGAGTGGTCGTCTCTGGCGGGATCGGGAGATCGTGGAGTGGTAGCCCGGACGGCCAGGAAAATCGGGATCGTCCTCAGAGCGCCGGCCGGAACTTGTACGCGTAGAGGATCAGGCCGTCCTCGCCCTGTTCCTTGACGCGCCGGATGACGAGTTCGACGCGGGCACCGATCTCCGGTTCGAAATCCTCGACGGCGACGTCGGTGAGTTGCCCCGTCACGATCGGGCCCTCGTCGAGTTCGACCATGGCCAGGTAGTAGGGTGCCCGGTCCTCGTGGCCCGACGGGGCGCTCGTCACTTCGGTGTAGGACGTGATCTCGCCCTCGCCCTCGCCCTCGAGTTCGTAGCCCTCGGTCTCCGTGCCGCCGCAGTCGCGACAGACGTCCCGCGGCGGGAAGGCGACGCTTCCACAGTCGGTACACTTCGATCCCTCGAGTCGGTAGTGGCTCGCGAACTCGCGCCAGTGTCTGGATACCTGCATTCAATCACCTCGCTCCAGGATGGTGACGGTAACGTTCGATCCCGTCCCGCCGATGTTCTGGGCGATGCCGGTCTCGGCGTCCGGCACCTGGTTCGCTCCGGCCTCGCCCCGCAGTTGCTCGACGATCTCGACGGCCTGGTAGACGCCCGTCGCGCCGACCGGGTGCCCCCGCGCTTTCAGCCCGCCCATCGTCGTGGCCGGGAGGTCGCCGTCGACGGTGATCCGACCCTCGCGGGCGGCTTTCGCGGCCTCGCCCTTCTCGACGAAGCCCATGTCCTCCAGCCCCATCGCTGACATCACGGTGAAGGCGTCGTGGAGTTCGATGACGTCGACGTCCCCGGGCGTCATCGAGGCCATGTCGTAGGCCTGGTCCGCGGCTTCGAGGGTGGCGGCCATCTCGACGAATTCCTCGCGGTCGTGGAGGCCGATCGAGTCCACGGCGTTGCCGACGCCCGAGACCTCGACCGGCGTCTCGCAGTACTCGTCCGCGCGGTCGCTCGGTGCGAGCACCACCGCCGCCGCGCCGTCGCAGATCGGCGTGACGTCGAACAGTTTGAGCGGGTCGGCGATCTCGACGGAGTTCATCGCCGTCTCGACGTCGATCTCGCTCTGGAACATCGCGTCGGGGTTGTTGGCGGCGTTGCGGTGGGCGTTGACCGAGAAGTGCATGAGGTCCTCGTGATCGACGTCGAACTCCTGCATGTACAGCCGGGTCGCCATCGCGTTCAGCGAGACGAAGGTGGCCCCGTGGAAGGTCTCGAACTCCTGGTCGGCCGCGTAGGCCAGCCCCTCGTTGACGTCGCACTTGCAGACGTCGGTCAGTTTCTCCACGCCGAGGACGACCGTGAGGTCCTCGAGCCCGGACAGGACGCCCTTGACGCCCGCCTGGAGGGCGGCCCCGCCGGAGGCGCAGGCCGCCTCGACTTTCGTCGCGGGGACGTGCCCGAGGTCGGCGAAGTCGGCGATCAGCGCGCCGACGTTCTCCTGGTCGACGACCTTGCCCGAGAGCATGTTGCCGACGTACAGGGAATCGACTGCTTCCCGACTGACGCCGGCGTCCCGGAGTGCATCGTTGATCGCCCGGACGCCCAGTTCGCGCATCGACGATTCCCAGTGCTTGTCGACCGGCGTCGTGCCGACGCCGACGATGGAAACCCCGCTCATGCGCCGATCGCCTCGCTGAATTTCGCGTAGGTCGCGTAATCGATCTCGACGCCCCGGTCCACGAACCGTTCGACCGACGGGGCGCGGTCCCGTGCTTGCTCGACGCCTTCGGATACCTCCAGGGAGATCGCATCGCTCCCGGCGCCCGACCCGAAGGAGACCCAGAGGATCCGGTCGCCGGGAGCGGCCTGGTCGAGCGTCGCGGCGGTTCCCAGGAGCGTCCCACCGGAGCGGGCGTGCCCGATGTCGTTCGCCAGGAACCCCGGCTGGACCTGCTCGCGCTCGAACCCGAGTTCGGCCGCCGCGCGGGCAGGGCGCTTCCGGTCGGGGTGATCGATGACGGCGTAGTCGTAATCTTCGGGTGCTCGCCCCAACTCGTCCATCAGGGTCTCGGCGGCGGTCACGACGTGTTTTCGGAACGCCTCCTTGGCCTCGAAGCCGGCCGCGTGTTCGGGGTAGTCCGCGTCGTTGCGCTGCCAGTGGTCGGGGGTGTTCGACACGTAGGAGTAGGACCCCTCGATCGTCGCGATGGCGTTCTCGTCGGCGGGGCCGAGGACGAACGCCGCTC